>JAGBZQ010000013.1 GCA_017628165.1 Kiritimatiellia bacterium
GGTGAAGTTGTTAAGCCAAAAGACTTTGCAATGGGACTTAGAAAATTTATGGCAGATGCGGATTATCGTAATTCGATTGGGCGCAGGAGTAAAGTATATTGCATTAATAATTTTTCGAAGACTTGTATACTTGACAATTGCGAGTCAAAAGGTTTTGCCTTGTCAATGTGCACCTCCTCAGCAAAGCTCTGTACTGAGTTTTGCCAAAAGCGCGATAGTGGCGGTATCTGTGCGAAGAATCCTTTTGCCTAATGAATAGCGTTTAAATCCCCTCGACTCGAGAAGTTCCACCTCGCCATCGGTCCATCCACCCTCTGGACCGACAGCCAGAAGAAGCCGCCCCGCTCTATCCATAGCACCTGCACCTTGCTCACCTTCCGCATACGGATGTGCCACGATGCGCTCGCTACCAGGGAAAAGTGAATCCACCTCGTCCGTCACGAACTTAAGAAAATTTCTGCGAACTTCAATTACGGGAACTATCGATGACCCTCCTTGCATAAGCCCATCGACAAGAAGCGGCCTAAATTCGCTCTCCTTGAGAAGCGTAGCTCCCCAAAAAGCCTTTTCAACCTTCCTTGCTCCTACCAAGAAAATCCGTCCCACACCCATCGTAGCAAGCTGCGGAAGAAGCCTCTTCATAACGCGAGGCCGCGGAGGCGCAAGTATCAGATCACACCACGGGTGCAGACTCTCCTTTGTATGCTCCACCAAGACGCGAATACGCGGACAATCCACATCCCCCTCTATTGAAAGAATCGTCCCACTGCCTATCTTGCCGTCAAGCTCGCCCGTCTTTAACTTCTGCCCAACTTCGCCGTGAAGGACGTTGAGAATATGCAAAGCCCTCGCGCCGGAAAACTCCGCCACCCCATTAGATATTTCAGATTTCTCAAAAAGGATGCGGTTCATCAGAGAGGCTTTCCGATCTTGGGCACGCTTGCCATTAGATACTGCGTGTATTGCTCCTTTGGATTGGAAAGAACCTCTTTGCAAAAGCCCTGCTCAACAATCTGCCCCTTATTCATTACAATGATTCTGTCCGCCACATGCTGCACAACACCAATGTCGTGCGTAATAAAGATGATGCTGAGAGACAACTTCTTTTTAAGCTCCGCAAGAAGATCTAAGACCTGGGCGCGAATCGTAAGATCCAGCGCGGAGACGGCCTCATCGCAGATGAGAAGTTCAGGCTTGAGGGAAATTGCGCGCGCAATGCAAAGGCGCTGACGCTGCCCGCCCGAAAACTCGTGCGGATAGCGGTCTAAAATATTATCCGGCATTCCCACAGATTCAAGAAGCTCAATCGCCTTCGCCCGACGCTCCGCCTTCGTGCACAGGCCGTGATATACCATTCCCTCCGTCAAAATCTCCATGACGGTGTGGCGCGGATTGAGCGCTGCCTGCGGATCCTGAAACACCACCTGCACCTTGCGACGATACTCAAGAACATCCTTGCCTTGAAGCTTGAGAATATCCCTGCCATCAAGCTTTATCGTGCCGCCGCAAGGCCTGTTGAGCATCAGGATCGAACGGCTTGTGGTGGATTTGCCGCAACCCGATTCTCCCACAACACCAAGCGTCTCGCCGCGCTTCAGATCAAAGCTTACGCCGTCCACCGCCTTGATGTAATGATCCACCAAGCCGAACAAGCCCTTACGAACAGGGAAATATACTTTTAAATCACGAACCTCAAGAATATTATCCATTTTATTTGCCTTTAAAGCCATCCAAAATCGTCTGCTTGACCTTCGCCGCCATTCTTGGGTAATCGAGCGTATAATGCAGCCCGCGGCTCTCTCGCCTCTTGCGCGCCGAGCGGACGATAAGCTCTGCACATACGGCAAGATTGCGCAACTCCAGAGTATCGGGAGTGACGAGATATCGGAAATAGTAGTCGTGTATTTCCTGGCGCAACGTCTTAAGGCGGCGGGCCGCTCTGTCAAGACGCTTGTCCGTGCGAACGATCCCCACATAATCCCACATCAGCCTGCGAATTTCATCCCACATGTGCGCCACCAAAACAGCCTCATCTGGAGGAACGGCGGCGCCCGTCTTCCACGCAGGAATCTTAGGCGGCTTGGATGAAGAGAACGTCTGCGGCTTGGGCCCGATTCGCCCTGCGGTAAGCCGAGCGCACACAAGAGCCTCCATAAGGGAGTTTGAGGCCAAACGGTTCGCGCCATGAAGGCCCGTCGATGCACACTCTCCCACCGCAGAAAGCCCGGGTATGGAGGTTTCGCCCTCACACGTTGCCTTGATTCCACCGCAAGCGTAGTGCGCCGCGGGAACTATAGGAATCAGATCCTTGGCCATATCAATCCCGAAGGACAGACACTTGCTGTAGATGTTCGGGAATCGCCTCTGGAGATATGCACGACCCTTCTTCCTGATATCCAGATACATGCAGTCGTCACCGGTGCGCTTCATTTCAGAATCAATTGACCGCGCCACGACATCACGCGGAGCAAGCGAAGCGCGCGGATCGTATCTGTGCATGAACTCGCGGCCGCTCTTGTCCACGAGAACAGCTCCCTCGCCGCGCACGGCCTCGGAAATGAGAAAGCGCTTAGCCTGCGGATGATAGAGACATGTAGGATGAAACTGGATAAACTCCATGTTTTCGATCTTAGCGCCGGCTCTCCATGCAAGAGCGACGCCATCTCCGGTGGCGCAATCGGGATTGCAGGTGTAAAGATACACCTTGCCGCACCCGCCTGTTGCAAGAATCGTATTAGGGGAACGGATGGCATAAATCTCACCGGAGGACTTATCCATCACATACGCTCCTATGCAGCGTCTCTCGCCAGGGATGCCGATGCGATTCGTCATCACAAGATCTATGACCACCGTCTTTTCACGCACGTCGATACCGCTCTTCTTAACGGATTTTATCATTGCCTTCTGGCACTTCTCGCCAGTAATATCACCGGCGTGAAAAATTCGCCTTGCACTGTGGCCACCCTCGCGCGTCAAATCCCACGATCCATCCTCCCTGCGGGCGAACTTTACACCGCAATCAATAAGATCGCGAATAGCCTCAGGTGCATGCTCGCATATTTTGTGAACCACTTTCGTATTGCCGAGCCACGCGCCCGCAATCATAGTATCGCGCGCGTGCTTGTCAAACGTATCGGAAGGATCCATCACGCAGCAGATGCCGCCTTGAGCAAAATTGGAGTTGCAATCGTTGAGAGCGCCCTTGGAAACGACGACGACTTTGCCGTAGCTCGCCAGATGAAGCGCGCTCATAAGCCCAGCCATGCCGGAGCCTACGACAAAATAATCGCAGTCTACAATTTTCATTGGGCACACTCTTTGCAAGCACAAGAACAACCGCCACCACACTGGCATCCCTTGCCGTCAAGTGAAATATCCTTGCCCGTCCAGCAGTACGTACAAAGATTTTCTGCAGGAAGGCCAATAGCCTTTATGAGATCGTCGAGATGCTGGAACGCAAGCGTAGTGAGATTGAGTTTCTCACGGATGAACTCAACCATACGCTTATAGCAATCACTCTCAGGATCGGTATACTTTGAAACATCCGCGCCTTCACCCTCGTGACCGCGAATATATCGGCGGGTAATAAGATCGTATTCGCTCTTGGAGCGCGAGAAGTTCAAGAATCGGCACGGATAAAAAAGCGGCGGACATGCGATGCGCATGTGCGTCTCAAGACAGCCTTCGGCGTAAAACTTAGTGGCCTGCTTGCCGAGCTGCGTTCCGCGAACGATGGAGTCGTCGCAAAAGACGAGCTTTTTGTTCTTGATGAGCGCAGGAATCGGAATAAGCTTCATCGATGCCACACGCTCACGCTGACGCTGATCCTGCGGCATGAATGAACGCGACCACGTGGGCGTGTACTTGACGAACGGCCGCGCATACTTGATGCCGGCCTCGTGAGCATAGCCAAGCGCGTGCGAAATTCCAGACTCCGGAATGCCGCATGCCGCATCAGCATCTGTGGGAGTGCGCTTTGCAAGCGCGCTCCCGCAGCGATAACGCGTCATTTCAACATTGCGCCCTTCGTATGAAGAAGCCGGGAAGCCGAAGTAAACCCAAAGAAATGAGCAGATCGCCATCTGCTTGCCGGGCGGCACAAGAGTAATGTCAACTTCGGGCGTAAGCTCAACGATTTCGCCTGGACCGATGTCACGCACATAATCATAGCCAAGATTATCAAGCGCGCAACTTTCCATGATAGCCATCATCGACCCGTCCTTCTTGCCAAGAATCACGGGCGTGCGGCCGTAGCGATCCCGCGCGGCATACAAGCGGCCCTTGTCGTCTGCAACAAGAATCGAGCAGCTGCCGGTGATTTTGCTCTGGACATACTTAATGCCCTCAACGATAGACGACTGCGTTGCGATAAGAGCGGAAACAACTTCAGTAGGCCCCACCATTCCGCTCGTCGTCGAAAACTGAAGCTGCATGGAATTATTCGTGAAAAGCTCCTGCTTAAGAGCCTCTATATTCTCTAGATAGCCAACCGTGGCAATCGCAAAAGCGCCGAACTTGGAACACATCACAAGCGGCTGTGGATCGGTATCAGATATAACTCCCAAACCTACGTTGCCTGAAAAATTAGGAACATCATTCTCAAACTTGCTTCTGAAAGGTGAATTCTGGATGTTATGAATGGAACGCTGGAATCCCTGAGACTCGTTCCACACGGCCATGCCGCCCCTATGCGTCCCCAAATGGGAATGATAATCTGTCCCGTAGAACAGATCCATAACACAATCTATTTTTGAGACTACTCCGCAAAAGCCGCCCATATTTTTCGCCTTTTATGATTTTAGAATTTACCTTAATTATATCATTTTCCGCGGCAGATCATCCAACTTTTTAAGCGAAAAGAGGATTGTTAGAACAAATTTTTCCAATGCGTTTTTATGCGTCCAGGTTTTAATCGGGAAAGCTGCCGGGATTTAGATTCAATTGCGAATGGAGCCAGGCACAGGAGTCGAACCCGCAACCCTCTCATTACAAATGAGATGCACTGCCAATTGTGCTAGCCTGGCGTAAGAAACAGACTACAGTTTACCAAATATGACCTAAGTAATCAACCCCTCACTTCGCAGAAGAGCTCAAAACTTCACATCCATCCTCTGTAATGAGGACAAGATCCTCCACTCTGACGCCAAGATTTCCAAGAAGATAGACTCCCGGCTCAATCGTTATCACCATCCCTGGCTTGAGCACCGTCTTACTCTTTTTTGAGACTCCCGGCGCTTCATGGACTTCAAGCCCCACACCATGACCAAGAGAATGGCCGAAGGCTTTGCCAAAAGAATTCTTTGAGAGGAAGTTTCTCGCCACGGCATCAAGCTTTGCTGCAGTAATTCCACTTTTCGCCGCCGCTATAGCGCGCTCATTCGCCTCGCGCACAAGATCGTACACCTTCCTATAAAGCTTGGATGGTCTTGGCCCCACAATATTGCGCGTCATATCAGAAGCATATCCGCCAAGCTTTACGCCCATATCCACAAGTATCGGCTTCAGTCCATCCCACAGCGTATCGTCTGGAACATGATGACACTCGGCAGCATTCTCGCCTATGCAGACAATCGTTTCAAATGCTTCACCATCTCCGTAGTCAATCATGAGGCGCTTGATTTTGCGGGCCATATCGCGCTCTGTCATGCCAGGAGCAAACTGCGAGCTCGCCTCAGCCCAAATCCTGTCATTTAGCCGCGCCGCCGCCTTGATTGCGGCAATCTCGCTTTCCGTCTTCACTGCACGCAGAGCTATAAGATCTCCTTCGATATCCACCAATTCCGCCTTCGGAAAAATCTTTTCCAATCGGAGATAGAGCGAATGCGGCACGGACGCCTCATATCCCACCTTTGAAAACTTCAACCCGCGCACAGACAAAGGCTTTTTGCCGCTCAACTTGGCAATATCGGCAATCACAAGATACGGAGCTAAGCGCTCCACAGCCGGAACATACCTAAAGTCCGTGTAAAAAAGAATCTGCTTACGCGTAACCAGCAAGCAGGCGTTGTCGCAATCAACACCTGTAAGCGCCCTGATATTATGCTGCGAAAACACAACAGCAGCATCAAGAGAATTCTTTTCCAATGCGTCCGCAAATGCCTTAAGACGCGCATCAAATGGATTTTTCTTCATTTCACCACTCTTATTCGTAAATCAAAAACGCAGGCAGGCCCTTGATGCCGCCGCATCCGGGCAAGGACTTGAGTGCACCGATATCCTCGGCCTTGAGCTTGATAAGCGTCCATCCGTTCTCCTTGAGGTAAGCACGAACGCGCTCGTCAGCAAGCGTAGACCTCTCCATCGCGGCACAATTCTTGCACCACGATGCCCAGCAATCAACGAGAACCGGCTTCTTTATGCCTTCAAGCGAAAACTCCTCCACGGAATTAACCTCAACGGCACCGCCCTCCTCCGCATCCTGACAACATCCCGCGGGAGTTCCGGCAAATCCCCGGTATGCAAGATAGCCGTAATAAGCCGAAAAAACCAGTACAAGAACACCGAAGATCTTATTTACCTTCGTCATCCATGCGCCAGGCTTAGGCAGAACCTTGAGCCCTGCACCCGCAAACGGCCAAGGAAACGCCATCCCCGTACCAAGCACAAACGGAAGCGCAAGCGCAAAAAGCATTCCCTTCCCAAAAAGATCGGCCGTCAGAAGAAGAACAGCAATGAGAATCGGCGCCACGCACGCGCCTGCAAGAACTGCGCTGACTACGCCCATAAAGAAAGCAAAAAAGCCTGGCCACATACTCTGGCGCACTGAAGATAGACTGTTGCGATTTTTGGAAAAGTCTATAAAGAAAACCCCCATGAGCGCAAGCGCGAGCACAAGGAACAAGACTGCGACTGCGGCGTTGAAATACGGGTTGCCCTGAATCTCACCGAATGCCATGCCTCCCAGCGCGGCGAGAAGCCCGAGCGTTCCGTAGGCAAGAGCAATACCCAATCCGTAAAGCGCGCCGCGTGCAGCGGAACGCCCCACTATCATGAGATTGATCGGAACCATCGGCAGAACGCATGGCGTCAAGTTCATGCAAAGTCCGCCAAAAAACGTAAGCAGAAGTATAAGCCACCATGCCTTGCCCGCCAGAGAAGACTGCGATGCAGACGAATCATTCTTTAAAAATCCAAGAAACTCCTCTGCGTTCATATAACCTTGCGCAATGCGCGGCTCCTCTGAAATCTTGGATTCAGCAGGGACCGCATCATCCCCTTCATCCTCAACAAGAAAGCAAAGACCGTCTCTACATTCCCACTTTTGGCCGTTGATTTCCTGAATTTCCGCAAATGCAGACACTTTTACGCAAAGAGCAAGCGCAAATACCGCCTTTAAAAATATACTGTTTTTCATGATGATATTATATCCTAATCTTCTGGAGCAGTACAAGTTTTATGAGAGTAGACAAGCTAAATAAGATCTGCAACACGCTTTGCGGCATCTGTAAGCGCCATCGCCTTAATCTTCGCCGACATCGCCTCGAGCTTGGCACCATTGTCATAGCACTGAACAATATAGCGGGCAAGCTGATCGGCCGTAAGCTTAGACTGATGAGCCTCGTCTGCCGCGCCGGCCTTTACGAACGCTTCAGCGTTGAAATGCTGATGATTACGCATAGCGCTTGGCAACGGGATGAATAGCGTAGGCTTGCCGCACGCCGCAAGCTCGAAACAAGTAGATGCGCCTGAGCGCGCAATGACGAGATCCGCTGAGGCGAAGGCATCTGCCATCCTGTCCTCAAACGCCTTGACACGCGAAGGAATCGCATTTGTCATGTACGCGGCAATCACACGCCCCTCGTCCATGCGCCCCGTCTGGTGAATCACATATATCGGCCGCTGAGAGGTGCTCCGCCCCTGCAGCTCCTTCTGAACCAATCCCACAGCCTCCGTGACGACCTCGTTTACGGCATGAGCGCCCTGGCTGCCGCCTGTCACAAAAAGCACGAAGGAATTGTTCGGAATGAAATCAAAGCGTTTGCCGAGAGTAATCGCCTCACGGACAGGAAGCCCCGTATGCACAGTCTTCGCTCCGTGAAGATATTTGGCCGTCTCCTTGAAAGAAATAGCCACCTTGCGAGCAAAGCGTGAAAGAAACTCGACCGCTCTTCCCGGAACAGTATTCGCTTCATGAAGAATAACAGGAACTGAATACGCTCTTGCCGCCAGCACAGGCGGAAGCGACGAATAACTCCCCATAGCCAAAAGAACATCCGGCCTATGGCGACGCATCTTACGCCTGCACCGGACAATCGAACAAAAAATCGCAAAAGCATTCTTGAGCGCCAGCTGCTTGGCGCCGGTTGAAAAGACCGCCCCCTTCCAACTCCGCATCACATTCGACTCCACATCACGTCCAGAATCCCAAACGGTGACATCATGCCCGCGCTTCGCGAGCTCCTCCGCCACAGCCAACCCAGGGAAGGCGTGGCCGCCTGTACCCCCGCAAGCAACTACTACTTTCATTTTACCAATCCCTTTCATTTGGCGGAAGCCTCCGCCTCATTTCACGCGCCTTCTTCTGAGCTTCATGCTCATCGCTGCGCTCCTGTGCCTTTTTCAAGACGTTCTCAATTTCCTTTTCGTTCTGATCTTCAGGCTGCTGAGGAGATTTGCCCTTCTGTTCGTCCTTGTTCTCATTGTTTTCCTGAGAACCGTCTTCACTGTCTTCTGGCTGATTCTCGCTCTCCTTGCCGCGATTATCCTCACTCTTATCGTTCTTGCCCTTGTCCTTACTCTGATCGTTCTTCTGCTGTGAATTTCCGCCCTTTGAACTGTTGTCACGCGGCAAAAGCCTGATAATCTCCTCGGTACACTCAAGGGCCTTCTTGCGCTTCTCCTCGGATTCGTTTTCCTGAATCTCAAGATGCAGCTTCTCGAGCTCCACCGCCAGAGCAGAAATTCTCGCCTGATCCTCCACTTTGAACGGAGGCTTGTTTGTATCTGCCGCGGCCTGCTGCTCGTATGCCTTCGCCCACGCCGGAAACTTCATGCGAAACGCGCGCGTATAATCCAAAGACTCCCGCGTCCAGTTGCGCGCGCATTCTTCCGCCACTTTGGTAAACGCATTAGACTGACACAGAAGACTTTCATCCGCGGCATCAGGCGGCAGAACGAGAAGCTTATGAAACTCCGTAAACTCAGCCTCTGCCTCTGCAAGCGGATAACGCGACGAATCATCCATATCACCAAGAAGTTTTGCAGCCTCATCGGTGCGAATACGGGCAGCGTCAACACGCTTTGAAATCTCGGCAAGCTCCGCCTCATTCGTTACACTCCGGCATATCGCCTCCTTCACCGGAAGCCAATTGAGAGCGAGAGTTTCGCACCTGGACGCCATTGAATCCGCCATCGCTACGGCCGACACGGCGTCATTCGTACGCTGAACCGCCATCTCATGACACTCTCGCGCTATTCTGCGAATCGCGTCGCGCGAACTTTTAAGTATCGCATCGGGACTCTTTCCCTTCCCGGATTCAATCGCCGAATTGATGCGCGCTGTCTCGCGAAGCTCAGGAAGAGCCGAAACAGCACGTGTAAAATTGGCGTTAAGACGCCCGTCCTCCGGCGCCGCTCTAAGCGCGATCTGCGCCGCTGCCGCCGCCTCCTCCAAATGCGATAGCGCATCGACCGCCCCGGGATTCAGCGCCGCATCATGCTCAAGCTTGGCCACCACCTCTGCGGCACGCGCACCGTGCGTGCGTGAAAGCATAAGAGGCCTTAAGACCTGAAGCGCATTCGTCACATCTCCCGCGCGGTAGAAATCACCGCCTTCGTTCCATATCTCAACGTCGGTTTTTTGACGCGACGCTTCCGCGTA
>JAGBZQ010000110.1 GCA_017628165.1 Kiritimatiellia bacterium
CAGCGGAAGGTGCGATTCTAAAAGCTTTAAGAAGCTCTGCGGCAGCGGCTTCAAGGCCATCAACGCTGCCAGACTTTTCGAGCGTTGCAAGAGGAGAACCGATAGAAACTCTGTCACCGACGGCGACCGCAAGCGTGACTCCGGCAAATGGATCTATCACATCCGAAGCCTTGGAACGCCCCGCCCCGAGCATGAACGCCACACGCGCCACCCTCTCCGCATCAATCTCGGCGACCACCCCAGAGCGCATCGCCTGAAGGCTGAACTTGGCTCGCGCTTTGGTGCGAAGCGCATCAAAGCGCTCAATGCTTCCTCCGTGTGCGTCGACCATTGCGGCAAACCTGGCATACGCCGAACCATCCTCAAGACGTTCACGGCAAATTTGACGCGCTTCATCTATCGGCATTGCACGCGCAAGAGAAACCATAAGCGCGGCAAGCTCGATAGATAGGGCCACATCCTTCCGAGCGATAAAAGGCAGAGGATTCCTCAGAATATCTATCGCCTCCGCCACCTCGTTGAAATTCCCCACGGCCATTCCGAGCGGCGCATTCATATCCGTCACCAAGGCGGCAGCCTTCCTACCTGCCGCTCTGGCTCCGGCAACGAGCGCTTCGGCAAGGGCTTCCGCCTCCTCACTCGTCTTCATGAATGCTCCTGAACCGCACTTAACGTCAAAAACAAGAGTAGATGCACCTTCGGCGAGCTTCTTGGAAAGAATCGACGCCACAATAAGCGGAATAGACGCCACCGTTCCGGTGACATCTCGCAATGCGTAAAGCTTCTTGTCTGCAGGCGTAATCTCATCGGTCTGCACAGTCATAGAAACACCCACTTTGGTGACTACCTGACGAAAGTCACCAAGCGAAAGCGATGCCGAATATCCGGGAATCGTCTCAAGCTTATCCGCAGTGCCGCCAGTAAGCCCAAGCCCCCGCCCGGTAAGCGAAGGAACGGCAAGGCCGCATGCCGCAGCAAGTGGCTGAATAATAAGCGAGAGCTTGTCGCCCACGCCGCCGGTGGAATGCTTGTCGGCCGTTGGCTGCGGAAGATCCCATTCAAGACACTCTCCGGAGCGCATCATTGCATCCGTCAAATCCGCCGTCTCGCGCGGTGTCATCCCGCGGCAGCAAATCGCCATCGCAAGCGCACTCATCTGATAATCAGGAATCGTGCCGTTGGTAAAACCGGCGATGAACTCTCGGATTTCAGAAGCGCCAAGCGAACGGCCTTCGCGCTTCTTATCAATGATTAGCTTGGGTGTCATGGGCATTCCCTCTGCGATGGTGATTTTGATACGGCAGATGGATGGTGCGCCGCCCAACAAGTATAGGAACTCCAAGCTTGTACTTGATTGCTAGCGCTCTTATGACAAAAACACTAATGATGCAAATAATTCCGCAAATTCTGGCGTCCACCCCGAACGCAAGAAGAGCGAAATACAATCCGCCGCCTGCCGCGCAAGCTAAAGCGTATATTTCCTTACGGAATATGAGCGGCACTTCGTTGATGCAGATATCGCGCAGGACGCCGCCGAAAACGGCCGTTATGACACCCATTGTAATCGCCTTCCACCAGCATCCAAACATGAGAGCCTGCGAAAAAACCTTCCCGCTCGCGGCAACCTTCACCGCCTCGTCGATAATCACCTTCTCCATTCCGATAACCATAAAAATCGAAATCGCAATGGTATCAAACACAAACCACGTAATTTTCTCAGAGATAAAACGCCGCCCGAAAAGCCATACGGCTATAACCGCCGCAAAGGTTGTGATGAGATAGCTTGGATCATCCATCCAGAACGGCGTCTTATTCATGAGGACATCGCGAAGTGTGCCGCCGCCGAGTGTCGTAATAAAGCCAATGACATACGCGCCAAACCAATCAAAATGCTTTACGCACGCCAAGCGGATTCCGGAGATCGCGCCGACAAAAGTTGCTATGTGCGTCAGAGCCTCTAAAAAAAGCCCCGGGCCAAGTATCTTATCAGGCAGCTCACGCAGAAATTCAAGCATCAAGCCTCCTCGTCAACGGCATCGCCATGCGGAATGGGCTTCCAACGCTTTGTGGGGAATACAAGAGTATAAAGCACGGTGGAAGAAAGAATGAAGGAAAACACAGGAAATGTCAGCACGGCCCACCAGCGTGGACGGCGCTTCTTGAGAGAGAGAGCCACCGCCAGACACCCTGTAATCAACCCCACAAATGCCACAAAGGCAATCATCAAAACGAAGACGCCGCCGGCCTGCATAAGCGCGTAGCCTGCGCAAATTTTCCAAATAAAACCGAGAAGCGCGAAAAGGAGAACGAACGCCACGGACATTCCCGTCAAAATGGCGAAGAAACTGTCGAAGAGCCTAAGAGACGGCTCACGCGCCATTGCCTTGATCCAAGGCACGAAATAACAGAGCGCCACCTGCCAGCATCCCGTAGCCCAGCGGCAGAGCTGCCTCCACATGTGGCGCAAGGTGATCGGCTGCTCATCCGCATACTCCGCAGCAGGGGCATACGCCACTCTTCTGCCCGCCAGATTGCTTTGCACGGAAAATTCCACGTCCTCCACCATCGTACGCGTATTCCACCCCTCATCACCAAGCGCCGAAACAAGAAACGCAAACCCCGTGCCCGTGAGCTTCCCCGAAAGCGAAATCTTCGTGCGCACGCGATTTGAAAGCTCATTCATCAAATCCCAGTAGACCGTGTACCATCCAGATATCACATTCGTCCGCGAATTGGATGTCATGCGCCGCCCGGTGACCACGCTCTCGCCATCGCAAAGCGCGTCGTTCATCACATCAAACCATTGCGCGGAAACGATGTTATCGGCGTCAAATATCGCAATGGCGTCATAACCCCCTTCTGCAATGATCCTATCCATGCCCCATTTGAGAACATCGCCCTTGCCTGAGCTGGGGGATGTCTTCTCCCAAACGACGGCTCCGGCGGCACGCGCAATCTCGGCGGTTCTATCCGTACAGTTGTCGGCAAGAACGATTACCTCAAGCTTGTCCTTGGGATAGGAGGTCATGTGAATACTCTTAACCGGAAGACGAATGACGCTCTCCTCATTTCGGGCGCAGATGAGAACCGCAAACTTAAGGAACCTGTCGGCCTTGGCAACCTTGCAACGCGGAATAAGGAGGCCTAAAGAGACGACGAGAGTCGACCAAAGAAAGACGATGCCAAACATGATCGTGATCACGTCCAGCGAACCTGCAACGTTGCTCTCAATCATCGCGCCACCTCCTGTGAGCCCAGAGATACTGCTCTGGATATTTCCTTATGGCTTCCCCGATACGGTCGTTCAAAATCTGTGTGGCACTGTCACGGTCGGCATCCTTGGGGAAGGAAAGGGGCGACCCGCCGACGAGCCGGTAGCGATAAGGAGCAATACGCACGAACGAACCGCACACAATCCGCCTGCCGCTGCGCATTGCAAGGCGCGTGGCACTCGTGAACGTACGTGCAGGACGGCCTAAGAATTCAAGGCGTGCGCCAGATGCCGTGTGCTGGTCCATAAGAATCGTCATCGCGGCGGCCGTCTCCTTCCACTGCTTCAAGATCTCGGGGGAAAACCCGCGATTCTTATCTATGATAGTGACAGGCCCTCTAAAATGATGCTTCTTCATCCAGCTGGCCACGAACTTGTTGTTCATCACACGCGCTATTGCTATCATGGGACGCGCAAACGAAAGGACGTTTGTTGCCGCCTCCCACACTCCGTGATGCGCGCTCACAAGAAGTATAGGCTCATCAGGAGAATCAAGAAGAAGCTTCACCGTCTCAGGATCGGCCTCGTCAAACTCAAGATGCTCTCGCCAGTTGGATGCATTCACCACATTGGGGACGCACAGCGCCTCGCAGATGTGCCCAGCCAGATGACACCACGATTTCTTTGCGATATGAAGCGCCTCTTTTTCCGAAGATACGATTCCGCACTTGAGAATATTAGCCACAGACAACCTGCGGCGCTTTCTAAAGAAAGGCCAAAGGAGCGCGGCAAAACCGGCTCCAAATCCGTAGGCGTGTCTCTGAACAAAGGTCATGTCTTTTATTCAAACCTTATAGTGGCGGCGCGCCCATGGGCATCAAGCCCCTCAACATTCGCAAACGCCTCGATCGTCGACTTCGTCTCGGCCAGATCCTCGCGCGTGAACGCAACGAAACTGTGACGGCGGCGGAAATCGTCGGGGGTAAGGCCGTTGAACATGTTGGCCGCGCCTCCCGTGGGAAGAACATGGCTTGGGCCCGCCACAAAGTCACCTGCCGACTCGGGTGTCCAGGGTCCTGCGAACACGGCACCTGCCGATCGAACACCCTTCATCACCTTGAGCGCGTCCTTCGTCATGATCTCGAAATGCTCAGGTGCAAATTCATTCACCACCTCAAGACCTGCCTTTATGCTCGGAGCTACGACAATAAGAATACCATCACGGTCAATGACGCGCTCAATAAGCTCATAACGCGAAAGAGTCTTTGCCTGAGCGAGCGTCTCGCGGCGAATCGCCTCAGCCTGCGCCTCAGACGTGCAAACGCAAAGCGACTTCTCCCATCCGCTTCCGTGCTCAGCCTGAGAAAGAAGGTCTGCCGCTATCCATTTTGGATCCACTGAACCGTCCGTAAGAACGGCAATCTCGCTTGGACCGGCCACCTGATCAATCGCCACATAGCCATAAACCTGGCGCTTTGCCGCAGTAACAAAAGCATTGCCGGGGCCCGCTATCTTCTGAACCTTGCGGCAGGAGGCCGAGCCGAACGCCATCATTCCGACAGCCTGAATTCCGCCTACGCGATACACCTCCGTGGCGCCAGCGAGAAGAAGCGCGTAAAGAAGAACCGGATTCACATCGCCCGTCTTTCCCGCCGGGGTGCAGGCCACGATTTCCTTGACGCCCGCTGCCTTGGCGAGAGTGACGGTCATAATCGAAGTGGAAGCCAGCGGAGCCGTACCCCCAGGAACATAAACGCCCACGCGATCCATCGGCGAATAAAATTCTCCCGCGCTTCCGCCGCGCGGAGTTGCCATCGTCCACGGCTCACGCAAGGAAGCCTTCGAAAATTTCATCACACGCTTGTGTGCATCCTTAACGGCCTTGAGAATTCGCGGATCTATCGAGGCTTCAAGCTCCGTAAGCGGCGCAGTGACCTTCAAATCCGTCCCTTTATACCCCTCAAACTTACGAACATATTTCAGGACAGCCTTCTCGCCGTGCGCCTTGATGTCGGCAAGAACCTCCGCTGCGGCCTTCTCCGCCTCCTCTGGGAAAGCGGGACGGGCGTTGAATTTCTTTACACGGCTGTCAGAGGCCTTGACGATGCGAATCATTTTATTTCTCCCCCAGCATGCATTTGACGGAGCAGTCGCAAACAAGAGAGCCGTCGACATAGCCTTTAAGCTTCATCATGGCAAGAGGCTTGCGCACACGGACAAACTCCGCAACCGTCACAAGCTTATCTCCGGGCCGAACCGGCTTGCGGAAACGCGCATCCTCAATAGCAGCAAGAAGAAACGTCGCCTCCTTGCCCTCTCCGCCAAGAAAACCATTTGCCACAATCCCGGCGCCCGCCACCTGCGCCATGGCCTCCACGAGAACAACGCCCGGGACCACGGGATAATCCGGGAAGTGACCTTTGAAGAAATCGTTTTTCTCTGCCGTGAAAGTATATTCTCCGAGCGCGCCCGTTTCATCTGAGGATATAAGCGTATCCACAAAAAGAAACGGCGGACGGTGCGGCAAAAGCGACTCCCCGGATTTGTTGTAAACGTTCTTAAACTCAGGTAACTCCATTCAGAACTCCTTTAGGCTTTCTTGAACACCAGAATGCCGTTATGTCCGCCGAAACCGAGCGAGCTGGAAACGGCAACGCGGATATCGCGCTCGACGCCTTTGTTGGGGGTGTAGTTCAGATCGAGAGGCGTCTCGCCCTTCTCGGCATCGACCTCAAGATCAGGGTTTTCGTAATTGATCGTCGGGGGAACAAATCCCTCATGGATCGCAAGCGCCGTAATCGCGGCCTCAAGCGCACCAGCCGCGCCGAGAAGGTGGCCGTGCATAGACTTCGTGGAGGAAATATTAATCTTCCTGGCGCCCTCTTCGCCGAAAACGCGCTTAAAGGCTTTTGTCTCCATCTGATCATTGAGATGGGTCGACGTACCGTGGGCGTTGATGTAATCGACCGTCGAAAGATCTTCAACGCCCGCATCCTTAAGAGCGATTTCAAGCGCCCTCACAGCGCCATCGCCAGAGGGATCAGGCGCCGTGATGTGGTAAGCGTCGGAAGTGGCGCCGTACCCAGCGAGCTCGCAGTAAATACGCGCGCCGCGAGCCTTCGCGTGCTCTTCTGATTCAAGGATGAGAACTGCCGCACCTTCGCCCATCACGAATCCGTCGCGATCGGAATTGAACGGACGGCACGCCTTCTCTGGAGCATCGTTGAACTTAGTCGAAAGAGCGCGCATCTTCATAAATCCTCCGACGGCGAACTCAAGAATCGCCGCCTCGGTTCCGCCGGCGATGACGATGTCTGCACGTCCAGCGCGGATCATATCAAGCGCAAAGCCGAGTGCGTCAGTCGAACTGGCGCAGGCGGTGGTGACGACCTGGGCAGGCCCCTTGGCGCCAAGGGCGATAGACACATTACCGGCAGCCTCGTTGGAAATGAGCTCGGGAATGGCCAAAGGAGAGAGACGCTCTGGACCGCGATCAAAAAGCGTCTTATAGCTCTCGCCGGTAACCTCAAGCCCGCCGACACCGTTGCCGATGAGCGTTCCGACGCGATCCATATCGGGCTTATTCTCCTCGGTATAGCCAGCATCGCGCCAAGCCTCGACGGCCGCCGCTACGGCGTACTGCGAAAAGAGCGCCATGTGACGCGATGCCTTCTTGTCGATGAGACCGCCGTCGATGGCGTAGGCCTGAAAATCCTTGACTTCGCCCGCCACCTGGCTCGTGCAACGCGAAGGATCGAACTTGGTGATCTTTCCAACAGCGGGAGTCCCAGCCTTGAGCGATGCCCACGCGGCGTCCTTTCCGTTGCCGTTGGCGCAAATCATTCCGATACCGGTAATCATTACTTTCTTCATCTTCAATTCCTCTCTTTTAAAATTCTTTTGATTAAAGATTCGGCCAAGTGCAGAACGTTCCTGCATAGGTGAGCCCCGCACCGAAACCTACCATGACGATGTTCATTCCCTCCTTAAGCTCACCAGCCTTAACGGCCTGGTCGAGTGAAATCGGAATCGACGCCGCGCTCGTATTGGCCGTTGTCTCGAGATTGAGCCAGAACTTCTCAAGAGGGAGCTTCATTCTGCGGGCGACAGCCTCAATAATGCGCCCATTGGCCTGATGGGCAAAAACGCGATCGATCTCCTCGGGGGTCGTCCCAAGCCTCTTGCAGAGATCGCTCGAAACCTTGGCAAGCGTCTTGACGGCAAAGACGAAGACGTCGTGCCCCTTCAAGGTAAGCTCGGGGAGGAAAGGCTGAGGCTTCTCAGGCACCTGGGTGACGGGCGAAATCGGAAGAGCGTCCTTGCATCCGCCGGTGCGCATGATAAAGTGGGATCCATTGCCGTCGGCGCCGAGGATCGTATGCGCCTTGGTCTTGAGCGAAGCCACCCCCGGCGGCTCGTCATTGCCGAGAACAACCGCACCCGCGCCGTCACCGAAGAGAATGCAGCTCGCGCGGTCGGTCCAGTCAAGAACACGCGTAAGGGATTCGGCACCGATCACAAGGGCTTTCTTATCGGGATAGAAATTAACGAATCCGCGAGCCTGCTCGAGAGCGTAGACAAAACCCGCGCACGCGGCCTGAAGATCGAACGCACCGGCGTTAACGCATCCAAGAAGACCTTGAACAATGCAGGCCGTAGACGGAAACGGATTATAATCGGGGGTCGAAGTCGCAAGGACTATAAGACCAATTTCCTCGGGTTTTACGCCAGCGGCGTCCATCGCCGCCTGAGCGGCCTTAGCCGCCATCGTCGAAGTGGATTCCCCCTCGCCGGCAACATGCCGCGAATGAATTCCCGTATGGGAATAAATCCACTCGTCAGACGTGTCCAAGGACTGCGCGATGTCGTCATTGGTGACGACTTTCGGCGGCAAGTAACTGCCTGTGCCTAAAATACGAATGCCCATAATGTATCCTCTTTAGATATTTTGTCTTATATTATACCAAATTTTCGGCATACCCCCCGCTGAAGCTAAAGCCAAAAAAACAGCCATGCCACAGCAAACACCGCAGCACCGACCAAGAATCGCGTACGCTTCCAATCGGCCTCCTCCTGCGCAAGAGTGCGCCCGAACGCCTTCATGCCGCCGCCGGAAAGATAATGAAAAAGCTTCCACCCGAACTTCACGCCACGCGAAGTCTCCCCGCACGCACTTTTATACGCATCGTGCCTCCATGGAGCTTTTGAGCTCTTGGAGCGCGATGACGGCATGAAGATTGAAAGATTTCCAGACATACTTACGGAAGCTTAAGCGTATCTCCGACTCTGATGCTGCCGCTTAAGGGAACGCGAACTTTATTCGCTTCGCGAATGCGCTCCCATGCTTTAGCCTCGCCATAAAACTTGACGGCTATCTTACGCAGCGTATCACCCTGCTGAACCACATAATACGCAGGGCGCTGGGGCTTATCAATCTCGGGAAGGACGGACTTCTTCAGCTCGGCTTTCGCCTCTTTCTTCTTTTCTGGCGGCGGGGACAAAATTGTGGACGCCTTAGCCGCTTCACGCTCCTCCTCCTCAAAAAGTGCCAGCGCCTCCTTGTTGACGGAAAGCTCCTTCGCCGCCACCTTCTCCTGGGACGTCTCCAATTTCTTTATCTCGCGCGGACGCTCGGGAACATCTTCATCATCTGCACCCATACGCCGCACAATCGAACTTAGAGACTTGTTTTCACGCTCAAGCGTGGCTATGCACTTTTCCGCCTCAAGAAGCGTTGCGGCCTTCGCCTCGAGATTCTTGGCGGCATCAGCCAGATCCGCACGCGCAAGCTCAAGCTCCTTCAGCGTCGCCGCGTTATCCCCTAAATTGTACTTGTGCGCCAGATGCGCCAACAGCTCCTTCTCGCAAACCGCCATTCTTTCACGCGCGATGCCGGCTTTGTCGCTTTCTCCAGCGAGCGAAATGTATTCGCGGTAGTTGCAGAGCGCCCCAAGAAAATCCTTCGCGGAATCCTGCTGCAGAACCGCCAGCTGAAAGCGGGCGCTTGCATTGGCGGGATTGGCCTTTACAACCTTGGCAAAACCCTTGGCCGCCGCATCAAGCCTGCCGGCCAGATAATCGGCCTGTGCCTCAGCATAAAACTTCTCCGCGCGCTCTGCGTTGTATGCGCCGCGCTGCGAACTGTCACATCCAAAGAATGCCGCGGCAAGGGCAAGCGCAAAATATGCGTTACATCTCCTCATCTTCTTCCTCCTCGTCATCATCAAACTCGTCATCTTCTTCGTCCTCCTCATCGTACTCGTCTTCATCATCTTCATCGTCGAACTCATCTGGAGTGTCATCAATATACAAATCATCGCCATGATCATCATCGTCCTGGTTGGACTCATCCATGAGAAGCTCCTCCTGGACAATCTCATCCTCCTCGACTTCGGGATTCTTCTCCATCTCCATGCTCTTCGCCTCGGCGGCCGCCTCTGCCGCGGCCACTTCCTCCGCCGCCACCTCAAGCTCCGTCTTGGCGGTGACCGGCTTCTTGTACATAGCAGCCTTGGTGCGCGGATTGGAACGCTGGAGGGTTGGATCCATCTCATTAAGCTGCTGAAGCGAAGACAAGCCAAAATGCTCAAGGAACAAAGGCGTAGTGCCATAAAGGAACGGATGCCCCGGAAGCTCGGACTTGCCAACAAGCCTAATCAGCTGCAAATCCATCAGCGTCTTGATGTTTGCGGAAACATCCACCCCGCGAATTTCCTCGATCTCGCTCTTGGTAATCGGCTGGCGATAAGCCACGATTGCAAGCGTTTCAAGTGAAGCGCGTCCGAGGCGGCTTGGACGGTCGAGCTTCAGCATCGCGCGGACATAGCGGCCGCAACTCGGCGATGTCTGCAGGCGATACGCCCCTGCGGTGCAGACGAGTTGAAAACCGCATCCAGACACTTCAAGCGCCTTGCCAAGCCCCTTAAGGGCTTCGTCGATTTCACGTGAGGTGCAGGTGCGGTAGACATCCATGATCTCCGCATTCTCGCCGGCAACAGGCTCAACCGCCTTAACCGATTCGCGAATCTCTGCCGCCGTAAGAGGCGTTTGGCTCGCAAAAAGAAGCGATCCCACAATCTCCTGCAAACTGCGCGTCAAAGGTATGCTTACATCATCACTCATAATCATCAGGCCTTTCCAAAGGAATATCGCCGCTCAACTCCTTGGACGGAAGAATCGTGATTTCGTGGAATGCGGCATTCTGATAAACAATCACACGATGCTGACGCAGAAGCTCCAAAAGCGCAAGAAACGTAACGATAATCTCCCCCTTCGGTGCATCCTCCGGGAAAAGCGTCACAAACGAAACCTGCCCTTCGGACTGCGTCCTCTCAAGGACATAGTCCATCTTGTCCGGAACGGAAAAGCGAATGCCCTTGAGCTCCTCGCGCGGCATTTCGTTCGCTCGCGCCAAGACTTCCTGAAAAGCACCGAGTAGATCATACAAATCAAGATTGGCAAGCGCCCCAAGAGCATCGGAAGCTGTCTTCTCAAACTTAGGACGCTGCCCCCCGTAATCATAGGAATTGGCGCGCAGCGCCTCCATCATCTCAAGACGGATAGCGGCATCCTTGAACTTCTTGTATTCGATAAGCTGGCGGACGAGATCAAGGCGAGGATCCACCCACTCCTCGGTAGAATCCTCATTCGTGTTGCGCCTGTCCACAGGGAGGAGCATACGCGATTTTATGACCATAAGCGTGGCGGCCATGACCACAAATTCGCCTGCGACATCAAGGTTCAGCTCGCGAGCCTCCTCGATGAACTTCATGTATTCGCGGGCAATGTGCTCGATTGGAATATCGTATATATCCAGCTCTTCGCGGCGGATCAGATACAGCAATAAATCAAGAGGACCCTCGAAGACATCGAGGGTTATCTTGTATTCATCTGCAAATAACTGTTTCTGGGCCATACTTGCAATATTATACCAAAATTCTAAAGCGGCTCCCGTCTCGAAATTATCAATATAAGCAACAGCGCAAGAGCGCAAATCGCCCAGCAACGATTTATCCGCCTTACTTGACGAGAATCGTCAAGCGGCGGGATTGAAAGTCCTCGGCATTACCGGAGAATGTCCAATCTGTATTATTGCCGTCAGTGGAGTTGCCGATGCCTATATCGACGATTCCGCCGCAGTTGAAATTGTTATAGGCCATAAGCACGGTGCTGTTCTTCCAGTCATGAATCTGTAGACATCCATACCCAGGAGCGTCGTGAGGCACGGGTTTGTCGTTGAAATCGTACACGGTGAACGACCCGCCGATTCCCTTGATTCCTGCGCCCTGATCGTAGTTGCTGTTGTAGAACTCCACAGAACCCTCGTCACGCGCCCCCTCGATAATACTCTCGCGGTTGGAGCGAACAACAAGATTGGAAACCTTCGTGAAAATCTTAGCCTTCGAAACGGCGGGGATGCCCACGGCGGCAACATCGTTTGTGAAAGCATCCATAGCCGCAACCACCCAATCGGCCGAACCGTCGGACGCAACAAGCTCCATCACGTA
>JAGBZQ010000111.1 GCA_017628165.1 Kiritimatiellia bacterium
AACGCATAACACAATAAGCGACATATAAAACGAAGCAGAAAGCGCACGGGCTGTGGGTAGTCCGTGCGCTTTGGTCTGAATCGCTTGTATGTTTTAAAATTATCTCGTCTTTCCGGTGATCCACTGAAGGAAGAGTGCAATCTCGAATTCATACTGAATGGCGGGCTCCAGAACGCTCATTCTGTCGAGAATGGCATCCTTTGCTTCCGCTTCTGCGGCCTTGTCCCCCTTAGCACCGGCGATGAATACCTC
The DNA here is from genome assembly GCA_017628165.1 of Kiritimatiellia bacterium. GTDB lineage: Bacteria > Verrucomicrobiota > Kiritimatiellia > RFP12 > UBA1067 > UBA1067. The sequence goes on from JAGBZQ010000111.1 coordinate 253, forward strand.
TGCAAGCAGCTTCGAGTATTCCGCGTGGTATTCAAGGATCTTATAAGAACGCGCGTGAACGGCATCCTCAAGCGTGAGATTTTTCTTGATCTCGGGAAGGAAAGCGTCAATATACGGAGCGATCTTTGCAAATCTGTCTGCGGCGGCAGGATTGTTCTTGTAATACTTTTGGTCAAGGTTCTCCTCGTAATCATAGAGGTCTGCGCTTGCATCCTGGTGCAGGCTGTCGGGAGAGAAGAGCTTCGTCAGTCCCGTAAGATATTCGATAACGGCCTTGTAGCCCTCGCCGTACGTGCCCTTGAAATAAGTATCTCTGATATCCTCGTAGGAGCGGCTCATATCAAACTGAACCTCGCCCGTAAGGATCGTTCCCAAGGCGGTGGGGAAGGCGGTTCTCGGCGTCTGGTCGCTCATCGTTCCGCCAAACTTCAGGTCCTCAACCACCTGGTGCAGCTGCTTATAGTACCATTTGCAGAAGTCCATCGAGCCGGGATCGGTGAAATGCTCGGTGTAGTTGTGATAGCCGTAAACGAAGGTCTCGCCCTTGAAGGCCTTTTCCCACTTGAGCATCATGCCGTGTCTTGTCGGGAAGTCAACGCCCTTGAAGTTGTTTCTTTCCCACTTGGGCGTTTCCATATTGATAGCGGCATCGTAGTCCACGTTGATGGAGCTGTGGATTGCGGTGCAGAAGATAAATCTCTTCGGATTCTTGATCACCTCATGCTCGGGCGCCCACATTGTGTCGGTGTAGGAAATGAAGATGATCTTCGTCTTGTCAAGGCCCTCCTCCGTGAGTCTTTCCTCCAAGCGGTTGAGCATCTTGACGTAGAGATCGGAGGGATGATGCGGCGTGCAGAGCGGGCACTCGCAATGTCCGTTCACGGCATCGCCGAGCCAAACGTGCAGGAAATCGATGTAGGGCTTCTTCTTCGCATAGTCGACGAGCCATTCCACCTCGATGTTCATCACTCTTTCGTCACCCATACAGAATTGTGTGAAGAAGGGCGAGCTTGCGTAAAGGCCTCTCTTGCCCTTAACGAGCGCCATTGCCTCGTCCATTTCCTTCGGCGTTTCGTAGGGCTGGCCGGAAATCTTGTGGTAAACGCCCCAGGGCGCGGTGATATAGCCGTGGCCGAGCGCGTGGAACTGCAGTCCCGTTCTTTCAAGATCCTTTTCGAGAAGCTCGATCAGCCCCTTGCATCCGTCGTAGCCGATATCCTCGTTAGGCAAAAATCTGTTGCCGGTGTGGCGATACCAGCGGCTCATATAGTTGTAGGGAACGATATTCTCCATCATGAAAAGGTTCATATGAACCTTCGGTGCAAAGACGATCGTCGCGTGGATGTGCTCGTAGTTCGGCGAGCCCTCCAGACATTCGCCGCG
>JAGBZQ010000112.1 GCA_017628165.1 Kiritimatiellia bacterium
GGGCTACCGCAAGAACAGGCTTCTTCCTTTTCTTGATCATTGGTTCAAGAACGATCCCCAAGTGGTGTCCAAGGTGGCTGTCTGGGGAGCTCCGCACATTTGGATGTCTTCTGGTATCGAGCCCATCCCGGAGCGTTATTTCTTCGGCGGAGATCCTGCCAGGAAGTGCGATTGGACCGAGACATGGAAGGGGCTTGATCCTGTTCTCGGGGTGTCGTCTGGCTGGGGCAGTTACGTTCTCTTCAACTACAAGACGGCAAGAAAGATTCCGTATGTAGATCGAGTGCGCTATAATTATTTGCGTCATATTGGTCTTTTGGCCACGAATCAGGGCTGCGTGCATCACTTTGAAGGCCTTCGCCTTCTTAACGACGGCAAGAAGGAGGAGGCCGACAAGGCCTTTGCGAAGGCGTTTTCTCTCTATGAGCTTGTTCTTGGCGAGATTGATGCCGATAACGTCAGTGCACTCATAAACGAGGAGCTTCTGGCGAGCAAGGCTTCTTTCAAGAAGGCCAAGGCAAAACATAAAGTGATACAGGCAGCTCTTAAGGTCATAGCAGAGGATCAGATGCGTCGCTACGAGCCTTCGAGTCTCTTTCTTCTCTACGGATACATCTGTGATCCTTCTTTCATGCTCAAGTACGGCCAGAATCTTATTGCTCGTTCCGGACAGTTTGGTCACGGCATGTATCAGATTCGCCGCGCTATTGACCTTATTCCCGCTGAGCAGCGTCAGCTTGCGGAGCTCAATATTCTCGCGTCGATCTACACCGACGGTGCCGAGAAATCGAAAGCTCGCAAGATTTACGACGAGGCGCTCGTGCGCGATCCTTCAAATCGCACGGCGCTTCAGCGTCTGGCACAGCTTGAGATGCTTGATGGAAATACAGAGAAGGCGATTGAATATTTGCAGCGCGCAATGGCGGGATCCGAGGATGATCCGCAGCTCTTTACTCAGATGGCGCATCTTTATCTTCTCAAGAATCAGTTAGATAAAGCCGAGGCAAAACTTCGCGAGGCGACTGATCTGAATCCCAAGGATCTTCATGCTTGGTCGCTTCTTGCTGTTACGCTTATGCGCAAGGTAGATTCTCTTGGCGAGGCGGACAAGGTGAAGCGCGAGGAGCTCATCAAGGAGATTGAAGATGTTATTGTTCCCACCATGGAGAAGGAGGCAAATAACACCAACGATTTCTTCCTTCAGTCCACGCGAGCGTTCACGCTTATTCGCAAGGGCGGCATTGAGAACATCCGTCAGGCGCGTGATTCGTTCGTGGCGATATCAAGGATGAAGCCGGGCGCGAATGCCGCGAGCGATGTTATTCTCTCGCTCGATATGCAGCTTGATGATAAGATTCACGCCGAGCAGCAGGCTCTCAGGACACTTGAGATTGACCGCATGCATCCTATGGCCAACTATATCATGGGTTCGCTCATGCTTGGCAGGGATGATTTCGCGGCTGCCGAGGCGCATTTGAGGCGCGCTGTTTCTGGTCCTCGCCCGATTCCGCTTGCATTCAACGACTTGGCCGAAGCGCTTCGCCGCCAGAAGAAGTTCGCGGAAGCCGAGGTTTTTGCCCGTAAGGCGGTTGGTGCAGCACCCAAGCTTTATGTGGTATGGGAGACGCTCGGTTCCATTCTTATTGATGCCGGCAAGGATTTTGAAGAGGCTGAGAGGTGTGTTCAGAAGGCGTGTGACCTATCAAAGGATTCAAGTGGCCGCGTAATGGACGTTCGTATGCTGATTTCTCTTGCCCGCGTGCAGCTCAAGCGCGGTGAGATGCTTAGAGCCAAGGGTACTATGCGCACTGTTCTTGGGCGCATCGACGAGCTCTCCGAGTTTGAGAAGAGAGAGTTCGAGGAGCTGAGGAAGCGTGTTAAGTAGTCTTCTTGTAGCTACAACTTTGCAAATCGGGCCTTTTTTTGAGAAAGGGCCCGATTCTTTCGCCTTCAGACCATTTGTTTCCTGCGAGGCGGAGACCACAGATGTCCTCTGGCCGTTTTTCACCAAACATCGTGATTGGTGGAGGTGTTGCTTCATTGCTTATTACGCTGAGCATCCGGATTCGCGGGGGTATGGTTTTTCGCTTCTGCCTTTCTGGTTCAGCGGCTCGTATCAGGAGAAGGGGGCTTATGCGGCGCTATTCCCTCTTTATGGCAGGCATCCGAATATCATGGGGGTATACGATCTTGAGTTTACCGCATGGCCGCTTTGGATGCGCTACAAGATGCCGCGCGGAAGAGAGTGGCTTGAAACCGAGAGCGTTTTCTTTCCGGTCTTCAGCCGTCGGAGTGATGGCGCTTGGAGCGCGTGGCCCGTTTATGGAGTGAACTTTCAGCGCGAAAGCGTTCATCGGTATGTCGCTTGGCCGTTTGTAACCTGGGCTTCATACTCTTCTGATAGGGATACGTCAGGGGCTGGGTATTCGTGGATGCTCTGGCCGCTTTGGGGAAAGGTGAAGCGCGAGCGTGAAAGCCAGACGATGATTCTGCCGCCTTTCTTTTCGTTTGCCGAGGCGTATTGTTCTGTGCGTGCTTCGCGTGGGAATAGTGCTCCTTCTTTTCGCATACGTGCACCTTGGCCTTTTTTTGAATATGAGTCAAGCGCGGATCGTTCGCGTGTTTCTGTGTTTCCGCTTTATGAAAAAATCGCCGATTATCAAGTATCCGACGGAAATGTGTCTTCTTCTGTCATGCGCTTTGGCTGGAGATTGGTTGAGATTTACGATGATGAAATCCGTATTTTCCCGTTTTGGGCGTCTGGCCGCTCGCATATGCGTTTTTGGCCTATTTGGGAGACGGAGGAGAATGATGGAGTTGAGCGAACGAAAGTTCTTTCGCTCCTTCCAATTCGCTGGGCGCCTCAAGTGGCGCGTAATTGGGCAAAGTTCTGGACTTTTTACGAGCGAGAATCCACTTCGCGCCATACTGATCATTCGCTGTTCTGGGGGCTTGTGAAATGGAGGAGCGAGAAATGATTTCTCTTGCGTCAATTAAGGTGTGGCTTTCGGCTTTTCGCTGGACGCAATGGACGAAAAACGGCATCGTGTTTATCGCGTGGTGTTTTGCGTTTGCTGACGAATCCCAGGCGGCGATGGCGCGTGGATACAGACCGTTTCTTCTTGTGGTTGCAATGGCGGTTTCGTTTTCGCTTCTCTCAAGCGCGTTTTATCTGCTGAATGATGTTTCTGATTACGAGTCCGATAAGCGACATCCTATAAAACGCTTGCGTCCTGTGGCTGCCGGGATTATTTCCAAGATGGATGCCGTCCGCATGGCGCTCGCATTGTATGCGTGTTCGCTTTTTTTTCCAGCATATCTCGTCTTTCGCCATCCCGACAGAACATGGGGATTTGCTGTGATTTTGCTGTATACCGTGATGCAGTGTCTTTATTCGGGATTTTTCAAACGCATCCCTTACGTGGATGTTGCGGTTATCGCCGCGGGATTTGTTATGCGAGCGGTTGCAGGTGCGGCAGCTATGGATGTACGAATTTCGCCATGGCTTCTTTGGTGTGCGTTTTTACTCTCGCTTTTCCTTGCTCTTTGTAAGCGGCGTCATGAAATGGCTGTTGCGTTAAATTCCCGTGCCGCTCTTGCTATCTATCATCCTGTGGTGATAGACGTACTGATTGTGATCTCTGCGCTTGCCACCTGCGGCGTGTATCTATGGTACACTCTTGCCGCTGATACCGTGGCGCGCTTCGGATCGCGAGCGCTCTCTATGACGGCGGTGTTTGTTGCGCTTGGGGTCTTTAGATATGTCGTCCTTCTTTTCAAGAAGGGTGATGTAGGACGCCCCGAGATGGTTCTTTTGACTGACAGGATAATTTGGCTTGTTCTTGCGGGCTATGTTTCCTCGGCGTTATGGGCGCTCTTGTTTTTGAGATGAAGTATTTAGAGCAGCTTGCCGCGCGTCGGAGATTTGGAATGCGCCCTGGGCTTGAGACGATTTCGTCTATCCTTGCTGCACTCGGAAATCCGGAGAAGGGATTGCCGGTTGTTCATGTGGCGGGAACGAATGGCAAAGGGGCGGTCGTCTCTATTCTTGATGAATGTTTTCGCGCAGCGGGGTTAAAGTCTGCTCGTTATACGTCTCCTCATCTTGTGAAGATTAACGAGCGCTTTTTTCTAGATGGAAGGCCTCTTTCTGATTCGCTCTTAGAGAGAGCATCTATTAAGGTGGAAGACTCGGTTCTTAATCTTGGCGAAGCTCAGGCGGAAGTGACGTTTTTTGAGGCGTTGACGCTTGTAGCCTTTGAGGTGTATTCGTCAGAGAAAGTGGATGTGGCAGTATTCGAGACGGGGCTTGGCGGCAGGCTTGATGCAACGAACGTGTGCGAGCCGCGAATTTCAGTGATTACTCGTATCGGACTCGATCATTGCGATTGGCTTGGGAATACTCCCCAGGCGATTGCTGCGGAGAAGGCGGGGATTATCAAGCCAAATGTGCCAATTGTTCTTGGACGCAATATTGATAGTGTCCGTGGAGTTGTAGAAGCGAGGGCGAGAGAGGTGGGAGCGCCGTTTTTCTATGCGCCGGATATGGTCTCAGAGGAGGATATTCCCAAGGGATATGCGCTTGACGGCTCTTTCAACCGCGAGAATGCTTTGACTGCGCTTTCGGTGTTGAAGGTGGTGCAGGATTTTAAGTTGTTTGATTTCCCGGATCCAAATAGACTTTTTGATGGGTTTGGACATGTAGTCTGGCCTGGGCGTTTTCAGCGTGTTGGCAATACGATAGTGGATGGGGCTCATAATCCGCCAGCAGCAAGAGCGCTTGCGTCTGCGCTTGCTGCTGAGGGGTGTGCGTTTACGTTGGTGGCAGGCTTCTGTTCTGACAAGGATGTGGGTGAGACTCTTTCAATTCTTGCACCGTATATAAAGAAGGCGTATGCGGTAAGAACGAATAATCCGCGTTCGCTTTCCGCAGAAGATCTTGCTGCCAAGATGCATGAATGCGGTATTGGGGCTGTGGCTTGCGGATCTCTTGCGGAGGCATTTGCTTTTGCAGGTGTAGATGCGGCGGCTAAGGGTAGTGGAGAAGTGGTTGTTTGCGGCTCTCTTTTTCTTGCAGGGGAAGCGCTTGTTGAGCTTGGGGCATATCCTTGGGATGCTAATCGGTTTGATCCATCGGAAAAACTGCATTCATAGGGCGTGGCAGAATTGAAAAGAATATGATATAATATTCGCCGTTTTGGAGAGGTGGCTGAGTGGTCGATAGCGGCGGTCTTGAAAACCGTTGACCCGAAAGGGTCCGGGGGTTCGAATCCCTCCCTCTCCGCCAATTCGCCTTGTGAATTGGCGGAACCTATTACCTATTACCTCTAACCTAAAACCGAAAGAAAGGTAAAAAGTAAGAGGTAAAAGGTAAGAAGTGCGGAGCTGGCGGAAGCCAAGTACGCGCAATCCAGAAACGACTTCATTTCCAAACAGACCATCGCAC
>JAGBZQ010000113.1 GCA_017628165.1 Kiritimatiellia bacterium
ACGCTCCATGTGGGGCCTGGGACATTTCGCCCGGTGAAGGCTGACAATATCGAGGACCATCACATGGACTTTGAGGCCTTTAATGTGACGCCGGAGGCCGCAGAGGCGATAAACGCGTGCAAGGCGCGAAAGGGCCGCGTCTTTTGCGTAGGCTCCACGACTGTAAGAACGCTTGAGACGATTGCCGCCGCCTCAGAGGACGGGCGCATTGTTCCCGGTTCCGGAGCAAGCGATATTTTCATTTATCCTCCATACCGCTTCAAAGTTTGCGATGCCATGCTCACGAATTTTCACCTGCCGCAGTCCACGCTTCTCATGATGGTGTCTGCGCTTGCTGGGCGTGAGCGCATGCTTTGTGCATATTCAATGGCGGTCAGAAACAACTATATGTTCTTTAGCTACGGAGATTGCATGCTAATCGTCTGATTTGCTATAATATCTGGCAATATGTCCATGTTTGTGCCTAAAGATCGTAAATCACTTTTCCGCCAGTTTTTGGCCGGAATGTATGATGCTGTTGTTATAACCGACCCTAACGGTCATATCATAGAGATCAATCCTCGTGCCGAGGAGCATTTCGGCTATACGCTGGATGAGGTGGTGGATAAGCCCATTTCATTTTATATTCCGGGGTTGGCCGCAGAAATCGTCAAGCGCATCCGCAGGGGGCTTGAGGATGGGCGTCACATGATGATTGACGCAAACGGGCGCAATAAGGATGGCTCTAAGTTTTTCTGCGAAGTTGCCGTTTCGATGATTGATCTTGTGGAGCCAGAGGATCTCGTCTTTACCATCCGAAATGTTGAGCGCCGCCGTCGTATCCGCGATATTCTCCGTTCAAAGGAGAGTGCGTTTGAGATTTCGCATGCAGCGCTCTTTTCATGTGACGCAGACGGTCAGTTTACAAATGTGAACAAGGCGTTCCTTGAGATGTTCGGCTTCGAAAGTGTCGATGAGGTTGAGGGGCGCAAGTTTGCGGATATCATGTCAGACGATCCGCTTCCCGCTAATTTCGCCAAGGCGCTCGCTGGAGAGTCGTCTCTCGTGGGGATCGTGGCCGAGACCGGTGAGAGCGCCGCTTCCGAGGAGGTGGAAGTCTCTCTCGTTCCGGATTACGACGGCCCCAAGATCAAGGGCGTAGTTGGCAGTGTAATCAAGCTTTAATGAAAATGCGTACTGCACCACAGCATCAAGCCGGCATGACGGCGTTGACCGTCAACAAGCCCGATCCAAAGGTTCTTCAGGATTTTCTGGCGCTCAAGTTTGCGCTTTCGCGCCGTACGGCCAAGGCCGTGGTGGATGGGCGTAGCGTATGGGTGAACCGCAAGTGCATCTGGATGGCGCGCCATACTCTCAAGACAGGCGATTTGATTGAGATTCCCTCGCAGGTGGTGAAGGGCGCGCTCAGGCAGGGCGGCTCCGATTCTTCCGGCAAGGTTGCTGCTGTGAGCGTGGCTTCCAAGCGCCATGTGCGCGTTCTCTGGTCGGACGAGTCATATCTTGTGTGCGATAAGCCTTCTGGGATGATAAGCTCGCAGGAGCCAGGCTCTGCTGAGCACATTCTGCGCGTGCAGGAGAACATTCCTACGCTTGTTGCTGTTCATCGCATTGACCGCGATACTACAGGCTGTCTTCTTTTCGCCAAGAATCATGCCGCATTTGAGGCGGCGGTGGAAAAATTCAAAGTCCATGGCGTCAAGAAGATTTACAGCGCCGTTGTGGCCGGGCGCTTCAAGCATGTCCGCCAGACGATTGACGCCGAGCTTGACGGCCAGGCTGCCGTATCCAAGGTTATTCGTGAAGCTGTTGGTGATGAAGCGAGTTTCCTTAAGGTGGTTATAGAAACCGGGCGCACCAATCAGATTCGCCGTCATCTTGCTTCGATACGCCACCCCATCGTGGGTGACAGAACGTTTGGTCTTAAAAATGCGCGCGATCCGCGGCTTATGCGCGTTGCGCGTCACATGCTTCACGCATCGACGCTTGAGCTTCCGCATCCGCTTAAGCTCAAGGAATCTATCAAGGTCCATTCGCCTCTGCCGGCCGATTTTCGTGCGGCATTGAAACTTTTCGATATGGGAAAATAGGTGGGAGAATAATTCGCAATATGAAACTGCTTGAAGAATTGAAAGTCCGTGGATTGGTGGAAGCGTTGACCGATCCCGATATTGAGAAAACGTTGGATGCGCCCGCGACGATTTATTGCGGCTTCGATCCAAGCGCCAGGAGTCTGCAGGCCGGCAACCTTGTTTCCATTATGGTGCTCAAGCGTTTTCAGATGGCAGGCCACAAGATTATCGCCCTTGTCGGCGGCGCCACAGGCCTCATTGGAGATCCGAGCGGCAAGTCTGCCGAGCGCAATATGCTCACGCTTGAGCAGGTGGAGGAGAACAAGCGCGGCATCCGCGAGAACCTTTCGCGCATTCTCGATTTCGACGGTCCCAATGCCGCCGTCATGGTGGATAATTACGACTGGTACAAGGGGACGAGCGCCATTGAGTTTCTGCGCGATATCGCGATCAATTTCCGCGTCCCGCAGATGCTTGCCAAGGAGAGTGTAAAGAAGCGTCTTGAGGCTTCGGACGGGGCGCTCACCTTTACGGAGTTCTCTTATCAGATTCTTCAGGGCAATGACTTTTTGCATCTTTACGATAATTACGGCTGCACCCTTGAGATCGGCGGAGCTGACCAGTGGGGCAATATCACGGCCGGAACGGACCTTGTCCACCGCATGCGCGGCAAGACGGTTTACGGGCTTACGTTCCCGCTGCTTCTTGATTCTGCAGGGCGCAAGTTTGGAAAGTCCGAGGGCAACGCGCTCTTTATGGACGCTTCGATGACGAGCGTCTATGATTGGTATCAGTATTTCCTCAGAGCGTCCGACAATGATGTCATTCGCTATTTGAAGGTCTTTTCGCTCAAGACGCTTGATGAGATTGCAGAACTTGAGGCGCGCATGAAGGAGAATCCCGAGGCGCGTATTCCGCAGAAGGCTCTGGCGGAGGAGATTACGCGCCTTGTTCACGGAGAGGCGGCGCTTATCGCAGCTCAGGGCGCAACGGCGACTCTTTTCGGCGGCGATGTTTCCGGCAAGAGCGCAGATGAGCTTGAAGCGATCTTCAAGGATGTTAAGTCTGCGGAGCTTCCTGTGGCGGAGATCGTTGGCAAGAACGTGTTTGCGGTTGCTGCTGCCGCCGGAATGTTTAAGTCAAACGGCGAGGCGCGCCGCATGGCTCAGCAGGGCGGTCTTTCCCTCAACGGATCAAAAGTGGATGACAAGCGTGTTTTCGCCGCTGATGATTTGGTCGAGGGTAGACTTGCGGTCCTTAAGCAGGGCAAGAAGGGGAACTTTCTTTTGAAGGCAAAAGCGTGAAGACGATAGAAAAATACGTATTCACATCTTTCTTGTCGAGCTTCCTGCTCGCGTTTGTGGTGCTTACCTTTGTTCTGACTATCGGCCTTCTTGTGCAGATCGTGGGATATATCATAGATGGTATGCCCATGGGGCTTGTAGGTAAGTTTGCGGCGATAAGTTTCCCTGAGACTCTGCAATGGACGATTCCGCTTGCGCTTCTTGTTTCAAGCGTTCTGGTGTTCTCTCGCCTTTCTGCCGACAGCGAGATCGCGGCCATGCGATCTTGCGGGGTAAATCTTCTGTCTGTGATGAAGTATCCCATTGTCTTTGCTTGTGCTCTTACACTGGCGGGAATCTTTATCAACAATGAAATTGCGCCGCGCGGGCATGAGATCAGGCGTCAGCTCACATCGGATCTTTCGGTGGGAGATATTTTTGACCTTATCGAGCCTGGGCGTAAGGTGACGGATTTCCCGAATGTGACGCTTTATGTGGGGCGCAAGGAGGGGCGCTGGCTTTACGATATCACGGCCACGGACGTTTCCGATACGAATGTGGTACGCACGCTTAGAGCTCAGAAGGCGCTTGCGACAGGCGAGGGTGATGACGTGGCTCTTGAGCTTTACGGAGTCAAGATCGATCCGATAGAGTCCAACAGGGATGGTATGGCCACGGGCGCGTATGTCCATTATCCTGTGCAGGTTAAGCGCAAGAAGTATACGAAGAAGATGAAGGATTTTCGCTTCTTTGAACTTGCGGAGAGAATTTCCAAGGATGCCGAAGCGGTCCGCAGCATTGAGAAGGATGGCGCTTCAGAAGGATTGAAGCGTATGCGTGAGGATCTTTCGAAGCATAGGGTTGAGATGTCAAAGCGTTTTGTTTTTGCGATGGCATCAATTTGCTTTGTGCTAGTGGGGATACCGCTTGGCATCCGCTCGCAGCGTAAGGAGTCCACCATAGGGATGGCAATTTCGCTTGCGATCGCGCTCGGATACTATCTTGTCGTGATGCTTATGCTCAGCTTGCATAAGCATTATTCCGTATACCCCGAGTATTTGATATGGTTCCCGGTTATAGTGTGTTTGGCTCTCTCGGTGTGGTTCGTCAAAAAGAACCTTTAATCATAAAAGACCCTATTGACGAGGCGTCGCGGATTTGGTATCATATCTACTCGTTGTGTTAAGCAGTGCTTTTGGCGAGATAGCTCAGTTGGTAGAGCGCAGGACTCATAAGCCTAAGGTCAAGGGTTCGATCCCCTTTCTCGCCACCATTTCATTCCCACATTTGTCTGTAGCCGAGGTGTTTTAATTATGTTTGAAGGCAATATTTTCGGGAAACTCGATCAGAAGCTCCAGCACGCCATTTCTGATGCCGGCTATAAAGTTCCTACTCCCATTCAGGAGGCGGCCATTCCTTCTCTTCTTCTGGGGCGAGATATTATCGGCTGCGCACAGTCTGGTACGGGCAAGACGGCGGCCTTTATGCTGCCGCTTCTGAATAGGCTCATAAAGATTCGCAAACCCCGCCATATCGGCCACCCGCGTGTTCTTGTTCTTTCTCCTACGCGCGAGCTTGCCGCCCAAACTGCGGAGAATGTGAGGGCCTACTCCAGGCATGCGTCCATTCCTTTTGCCTGTGTTTTCGGCGGAGTTTCTCAGTACGGTCAGATAAAGGAGATCAAGAAGGGGGCGGAGGTGCTTATTGCCTGCCCAGGGCGTCTGATGGACTTGATGACACAGGGGATAATTTATCTGGACAAGGTGGAATGCTTCGTTCTTGATGAGGCGGACAGAATGCTTGATATGGGATTTCTTCCCGATATTAAGCGTATCATTTCCAAGCTTCCGCGTGTGAGGCAATCGCTCTTTTTCTCTGCTACCATGTCCCCGCCGATGCGCAAGCTCGCCGCAGAGCTCGTTACCGATCCTGTGGAGATTACGATTGCGCCAGAGGCCCCCACCGTTGAAAAGATAAATCAGCGTGTTATGATGGTGGAGAAGTCCCAGAAGGATTCGCTTCTTCTGCATCTTCTTCAGACGCATCCCGAGTGGACGAAAGTCATCGTCTTCGCGAAGATGCGCCACGGTGCCGACAGGGTCAACAAGAAGCTTTTTCGCGCTAAGATACCTTCTGCCGCGATCCACTCCGACAAGACTCAGAATCAGCGCACTCGCGCGCTTGAGGGGTTCAGGCGCGGAGAAGTGCGTGTTCTCGTGGCCACTGACATCGCCAGCAGAGGTATTGATGTTCCGGATGTATCCTGTGTTGTCAATATGGAGCTTCCGCTTGAGAGCGAAAGTTATGTCCATCGAATAGGCCGCACTGCACGCGCAGGCGAATCGGGCGCCGCAATCAGTTTCGTATCCGGAAGTGAGCGTGCGCAGCTTAAGGCGGTGGAGCGCTTCATCAAGAAGACTATTCCGGTGGATCGTGACCATCCCTTTCATAGCACGGATGCTGACGTTAAGAGCGGCAAGGAGGGCGAAGGGCTCGCTCCTGCGCCGTGGATTCATCCGGCCAACCGCAACAAAGCGAACCGCAAGCGCAACGGGCGCAAGTCGTTTCTCGGCCGCAGGCAGCCTGACTTCGGGCAGAAGCACAACGATTGAGCGATTTTATGTCAGCGGACGTGAAGAAGAGGATGGATGCGTTAGTTGCGGAGATCAACCGCAACGATCATCTTTACTATGCTTTAGCGCGCCCTGTCATCTCCGACGCTGAATACGATTCAATGTATGAGGAGCTTCTGCGCCTTGAGAAGGAGCATCCGGAATTCAAGGATTCCAACTCGCCGACGCTGCGCGTAAGCGGTGAGCCTTTGAGCGCGTTTGAGCAGGTTCGCCACGATCCTCCCATGAAGTCGTTGGATAAATGCTACGAAAAAGCCGCGCTTATCCAGTTTGATTCTTTTCTCAAACGTGAGCTCCCCGTCGGCGAAAAATGGAGCTATGTGGTAGAGCCGAAGGTGGATGGCGTTTCGATGTCTCTTTTCTATGAAAACCGTGTCCTTGTCCGTGCCGCCACGCGCGGCAATGGCGAAGTGGGCGATGATGTTACGCAGAACATCCGCACGATCCGATCCGTCCCCAAGATATTGCCCGAGGATGCGCCTGTCCGGCTTGAGGTGCGCGGAGAAGTATACATGACGCGCGATGGTTTTGTGCGCCTCAACGAATCGCTTGACGAGGCCGGGCGCGATGTCTTCATGAATCCGCGCAACGCATGCGCAGGTTCGCTCAAAATGCTCGATCCGAAAATCGTGGCTAAGCGTCCGCTTGACATGGTGGTCTACAACGCCGGCGGCACAGGATGTGATTCCTTTGTGACGCACACGGATATGGTTGCCGCATTTGCGCGCTGGGGCTTTAAGGTGGCTCCCTTTAGTCGTGTTTCGGCTGATATGGAAGGTGCTGTTGCGGCTGTTGACGAGCTTGGCGTTCGGAGGCACGATTTCCCGTTTGAGATTGATGGCGCCGTCATCAAGGTGAACGAGCGCACGCTTTATGGAGCGCTTGGTGCTACGGCGCATTCTCCGCGCTGGGCGCGCGCTTACAAGTATGCTCCGGAGCGCGCCGAGACTGTCGTCCGCGCAATTACCGTGCAGGTGGGGCGTACGGGGGTTCTCACGCCCGTTGCCGAGCTTGAGAGTGTTGAGCTCGCAGGAAGCGTGATTTCGCGCGCGACACTCCATAACGCAAATCAGATCGCCGAGCAGGATATTCGTATCGGCGATCATGTATGGATTGTCAAGGCGGGCGATGTCATCCCTGCGATAGACGGCGTACTCAAGGAGAAGCGCACGCCCGGGATTGTTCCGTATGTTTTTCCCTCGGTCTGTCCCGTGTGCGGCGGCGGGGTGGTGCGCATCGGCGAAGAGGTTGCCTTAAGGTGCGTAAATCCGGCATGCCCCGCGCAGCTCCAGCGCCGTCTCAGGCACTTTGCGTCGCGTGATGCGCTTGACATCAAAGCGCTTGGCGAGCGCCTTTCGGATCTTCTGGTGGAGAAGGGGATCGTCAAGGATCTTTTGGATGTTTTCACCCTCGATTATGATGCTCTCACGGCTCTTGATGTTGGCGAGGAGGGTGCGCCGCGCAAGTTCGGCAGGAACGCGCTTAATATGGCTGAGGCTGTCGCCGCTGCGCGTAAGCTTCCGCTTGAGCGATGGCTTTTTGCGGTGGGTATTCCTAATGTGGGAGTGACGGTCGCTCGCGACATCGCTCAGGAGCACGAGAAGTTCAGTGATCTGAAAGGAAGCGCCATTCTCCGTGATGTGGTGGCGAACGATTCCCTCAAGGGGCGTGAGCGCAAGATTCTGCGCATTAAGTATGAGTCTGCAAAGGCTGTTCTGGAATTTTTCTCAAGCGAATACGGCACACGTTTTCTTGAGCGGCTTCATGCGTTAGGCATCGATCCGGCAAGCGTGAAGGAGTCAGCGCCGCCGTCGGACGGGCCTCTTGCCGGGCTTGGGTGCGTGCTTACGGGGGCTCTCTCGCGCCCGAGGACGGAATATGCGAAGCTTATCGAGCTTGCTGGCGGCAATGTGCAGAGCGCTGTATCTTCAAAAACGCGCTATTTGATCGCTGGCGAAAATGTGGGTGCGTCAAAAACGCGCAAAGCAGCTGAGCTTGGTGTGGAGGTGATAGGAGAGGCTCGCCTCAAAGAACTTCTCGCCGGAGCTGTTCAGAGCGAGGCGCCGCTGCCTCATAAGGAGCTTCGCAACGAGTCTTCATTGACTCAAGGCGAGCTGTTTTAATGAATAAATGAAAATTTCTCCGCGCTGCGTTTTTACTGATAAACATAAAAGAGAAAAAACATGAAGCTTGAAGCAAATGTCCATACGCTTGTTTGGGGGAGTGAAAGTTGGGAGGTTTCCGCCCATCGTTCGTCTCCGAGTATAATTGCCGATGGACCAGAAAAGGGCAGGCCTCTTTCCGAGGTTCTTCCGGATTTTCCCCTCCTTGCAAAGGTGATTGACGCGAAGAGTCGGCTTTCCGTTCAGGTTCATCCCAATGAAAAAACCGCATCCGTCACCGGCGGTGAGCCTAAGACGGAGATGTGGTGCGTTCTTGAGCCGGGCCCTATCTATGCCGGCCTTAAGCGAGGCGTCGGAGCCAAGGAGATTGAAGAGGCGATAGGAAGCGGGAAGTTTGAGGATATTCTCGTAAAGCACGACGCTAAGCGTTTTGATACGTTTTTCATTCCTGGCGGTTTAGTGCATGCCATTGGCGATGGGGTTAAGCTTTATGAAATTCAGCAGAGCTCCAATACCACATACCGGCTTTACGATTGGGGGCGTCTGGGGTCGGACGGCAAGCCTCGTGAGCTGCATATCGCAAAGTCGCTTGCATCAATAGATTTTTCGCTTGATATCCCTCAGCCTCGGCGGAATATCGACTGCGAGTTCTTCAATTTTACGCAGCGCGATTTTTTGGAGAATGGCGAAATCTTCGCAGGCGCTGAAAGCCTTATCGTTTATGAAGTGGAGAAGGCCGCCACGGCACTTCTTCTGCCTGGGCAGAAGATCGCAGTAGGGCCGGGAAAAGTTTTTGTTACAGTCGCAAAAAAGAAGCAGGCATGAGCATTGTAGAAAAAATACTTGAACTCATCAGAGAGACTTCTTCGTCGCTTCCGGATGATGTGGAAAAATCCCTCAGGCGCGCTATGCGGCGCGAGGAGGCTTCATCGTCGGCGAGAGTAGTTCTAAAGACGATCCTTGAGAACTGCGCTCTTGCGCGCAAGGCTTCCACCCCTCTTTGTCAGGATACCGGCACACTTACGTTTTTTGTGGCGTCTTCGCTTAGGCGCCGCGTTACGCGCAAGGTGATTTCGCAGGCTGTGGCGCTCGCTACAGAGCGAGGGTATTTGCGCAAGAACTGCATCGATTCGGTAGACGGGAGGTCTTATGATGACAATGTCGCAGATGGAGCCCCCGTCATTCACTATGTGGAAGGCGATGAGTGGCCGGCAGGTTCGGTGACGCTTGTTATGAAGGGCGGCGGCTCGGAGAACATGTCGCGCCAGTATTCGCTTCCGGATTCCGCTCTTTGCGCTGGGCGCGATCTTGCAGGCGTGGAGAAGTGCGTTCTGGATTCCGTCGTAAGGGCGCAGGGGTATGGGTGTGCGCCAGGAATTTTGGGTGTCTGCATCGGCGGAGACAGGGCCACCGGTTTTGAGATCGCCAAGGAGCAGCTTCTTCGCCGGCT
>JAGBZQ010000114.1 GCA_017628165.1 Kiritimatiellia bacterium
GCGAAAGAATACTCCTTTCCTCCCTTCCTGCGAGTAAAAACGTGCTCAAATTCGCCTGGATAGTTGAAGAGCATCAAAATCGCCTCCGGCAAATCACCAAGAGGCGGCAAATCAATATGGTTAAGAGGGAATTCGTACTTAAGAAGCGTCCCCGCTCCTTTCTGAGACTCCACTGCCGCGCTTCCGCCGGTAGTATCGCACAGCTGCTTTAGGAAAGGAAGTCCCAGCCCCACTTTGCGGTTCATGTGCTTACCGGCCTCGGTAAAAAACGGATCGAAGACACGCCCGAGCTCTGACGCATCCATGCCCTTCCCATCGTCCTTGACGGAAACGGAAAATTTCTCGGCATCTTCAGAAACTAAAAGCGTGATATTCCGAGCCCCGGCCTCTATTGAGTTCTGAACAGTATCCAAAATAATGTCTGAAAGCGTATAGTGCATTAGAAAACAAGATTCTATTTACCGCTTTGAGGGTGGAAGTTCGGAGAGCCGTTGCGCCACCTCGTATTGAGAAAGAGAGGTGCAAATGATTCCAACGCCTTCGCGCTTTGCACCCTCCTCCATATCCGCCGGAACAGACCGTGAATGGCATAGCACCACAACTGACGACTTAACAAGCGTTGCCACGGCTATGGTATTCAAATGATTCTGAATTGTAACCAAAACAGATTTCTCACCTGCATGGCGCATAACATCAGAGAGAAGATCTCCAACATAAACGCTCGATGCCGATACCCCTGGCGCATCTACAGCTATAGAGCCACCCACCTTTGAACATATTTCCTCTGCCGTCATAGCTTCTTCAGATAACTTGCATATTATAATCTCTCCCTGAACTTGTTAGAGTCCTTAAAGTATACCAAAACCTCCAAGTGGCTGAATAGTTTAATTTTTGGTATAATTTATGCACGTAAAAAAATTCAAGAGGTAGAAATGAATCCTGAACAGATCATCCCGGAAGAGAAGCCCATCATCGCTCCAGCCGCCAACGCTGTCAGCATCTACAACAACGATGCGCTTGACGATTTCCCAGTCTTAAAGGCCTTCCAGCAGTATGTGGATGCGGAGCACACCAAGGCCCAGCGGCGCCTTCTCGCAGTCTCAGCATTCTTTACAATGCTCATTATCGTGATTATCGGCGTATTCCTTTTCGTTGTGATGAACATCCGCAAGGATCCTTCGTCCGAGGCCACAATCAAGGCCTTGACGGAGAACAACAACGCGCTTCAGCGCCAGATGATGGAGCAATCCGCCAAGATGAACGAGCAGTTAATGGCTCAGCTCTCCGCCAGCAGAAACATTTCAGCCCCTCAGCCGGCCATCAACAGGCAGTCGGAGGTCACGCAGGCGCAGCTTGAATCCGCCGTTGAAATGGCTAAGCTTAAAGCTGAGCTTGAGCACCTCAAAAAGGATTCGGCCAAAGAGCTCGAACTTCGCGAAGCGCAGATTGCCGAGCAGGAAAAGCGCCTGAAGGCGGAGACGGAGAAACGCCTAAAAGTCGAAGAAGAAATGCTTAAAGATGCTTTGGCAGCCGAAAAACGTCTCAAGGCCGAGCAGGAAAAGCATAAAGCCGCTTTAGCCGCAGAAAGGCGTTTAAAAGAAGTCATTGTCAAAAAGCCCGCAAAAAGCACACCCAAAGAGGATAATGTAGACAAATTTCTCGAAGAGCTTGATATACTTTTAGATGAGGTCGAAAAAGGAAAGCCCCAAAACACTGTTTTGCCCGAAGTGAAAGCGCCCCCCGCGGAGCAAGTTGCGCCAGAAAAAAAGCCCAGCCTTAATTTAGGTGATTCCGGCTGGACCATCCCGCTTGAATAATTGCGGGGATACTCCCCGTTTCATACAGCCAAGATCCCGCTCGCGTAGCGGTCGTGGCCGGCAAAATCTTTTTCTATTTTTATATCAGAAAAACCGTAATTCTCGAGAAGACTGCGCAAAGCCTCGCCTTGATTTTCGCCAATCTCGAAAAATACCGCGCCTCCTGGCCGCAAAACATTCAAAGCATCCGCCAGATAGCGATCATAAAAATCAAGCCCGCTCTCCCCGCCGTCAAGCGCAAGACGCGGCTCGAAATTCCTAACACGCGGATCAAGCGTATCACACACAGCACGTTCAATATACGGCGGATTGGAAACGATCACATCCACGCATTCAGGCTCATCGAAATCGTCAAGCCCGTCCATAACGACAAATTTCACGCGCTGGGAAAGCCCCGTCCGGACAGCGTTTGCCTTAGCAAGCGCAATTGCATCTTCGCTTACATCTGAGCCGATAAATGCGGCATTACCCTTATATTCCGCTGCAAGCGAGAGAATGATCGCACCTGTGCCCGTTCCCACGTCAATGATGATACGCTCCGATTCCGACGGATTCGCCTTGAGCCATTTCAGAACACGGCTTACAAGCTCCTCCGTCTCGGGCCTCGGGATTAGCGCGCGCGAGTCGCACGAAAGCGTAAGCGTGCGGAAATCCCATTCCCCGAGAACATACTGCAACGGCTCGCCGGCCACAAGGCGGCGCATTCCGCGCCGTAAAGCCTCCAGATGTTTTTCGGAGACCTCCCTGCTGAGATGCGAAACAAGAAATCCGCGCGAACAGCCAAGAAGCCGCGATGCCATCAGCTCCGATGCCGTCGGTGCATCAGGGACGCCTTTCGAATCAAGAAATTCGCCCGTCTTGCGGATAACCTCGCGCCAGATCATCAGAAAGGCATATCGTCAATATCGCCCACATCGCCGAAATCCCCCGGCTCGGCAGGCTGAGGAACGGGCTCCGTGGAGGTGCCGTCTAAGTTCAAAACCTCAAGCTTAAGGCCGGTAAGATCGGTAAAATACTTAACCTGCCCCTGAGGATTTGTCCACTCGCGGCCATCTATCGCAAAACGAATCTTGGCACGCTGCCCCGTTTTAACCGAATCAAGAACGCTTGCGTTGTCCTTTTTGAATGTGAACGCAATATGGTTGGGCCACTGCCCGCCCTGCCCAACATCGTCAGTCATCACTATATCGCGCTTTGAAAAGCCGCTCGCAAAAGTCTGCACGGGCAGGATCTTCTCCACTACGCCAGTATATTCGTAAATTGCTGCCATAAAACTCCTGATTTTAATTTTTAACTGATTTGAGAACTGAATATCCACGGCGGCGAATCACCTCCACAGACGGGAAGTAGCGCTCCTGCACCGGCTTAAGGCCAGCTTCGTTTTTAACCACCGTATAAGCTACACCGCCGGGCTTGAGAGCACGAACAGCCGTTTCCAAAAATACCTCCGCAATTCTGTAATCGGAATAATACGGAGGATTCCCCGCGAAAATATCAAATGTGCCGTCCATGCGCGCAGGCGTGCCGGCGTCTGCCAATATCACCTCCGCATTCATCTTGAAATTGGCTGCATTGATATTGGCGGCCTCAACGGCGCGCGAATGGGAGTCTACCATCACAAGACCAATATCCTTGACGACGCTCTTGACGAGAAATCCAACAAGCCCGCATCCGCAACCCATATCAAGAAGCTTGAGACTGGCGCTGCCCGCCTGCGCCGAATCGCGCGAGATCACCTCGGCAAGAGCAAGCCCGCCTTCGTCAAGACGCCTATGGCAAAAGCAGCCCGGCGTACTAGTGAACATGAGCTTCCCGCCACCGGGAACACTCGCCGGCCAAACGGCCTTGAAGTCGCGCACGCGGCCGGGATCGTCTTTAATCTTAGCAAGAAGATCGTTTCTGTCACGCTCTTTCCCTATAAAATCAAGCTCAAACTTGCCTGGCCTAAGTAGATGAATCTCCTGAAGCATATCAAGAGAAAGCTCTCCGCTCATAATCTTCGGCCCTGTGCGGAACTTAATGACATCCCACGGGCCATCAGGAAGATGCGCCGAACAGACGGCCTTTATGTGGTGCGTCTTCTCGATCGCATGGCGATGATAGATATCAAGCGTATGGCACGTCACATCGCCATCAAGCCACTTGGCGGTCTTCTGGCGCCCATGCTTGCCTCTCTCGAAAAGATCGGCTGCTTTATATCCCACAAGAAGTGTTTTCACACGGAAATCCCCCGACGATGCGATTACGGACAAAGCGTCTGGGCAGCCTTGCGAAGGCGCTCAAGCGTGCGCTCGCGCCCGAGAAGCTGAAGCATCTCAAAAAGGCCGATTCCCTCACCCCTTCCCGAGCATGCCACACGGATCGGATGAACCCAAGGCCCCATTCCGTTGCCTTGAGAAAGCTCTTTGACCACGCCTTCGAGAGTAACCGCATCCCATGCTTCCACAGCGGAGAAGCGCTCAACGAGATCAAGAAGCAAATCCTTCACACCTTCCTTCGCAAGACGCTTCTCCACGGCCTTCGCATCCATCTCGAAGTCATCAGAGAAAAAGCATTTCACGGCTGCTGGAATATCACTTAGGAATTTCGTGCGAATCTGAAGCTGATCTACGAGGTAGGAAACGTCAAATCCTTCGGGGATAGCCATTCCTGCCGCAACCGTACGCTCTTTAAGCTCGCGCGTAAACTCGGCCCTGGGCATACGCTTGATGTATTCGCCGTTCATCCACTGGAGCTTCTTTATATCGAACTTGGCGGCCGTCACATGAACTTTGGCAAGATCAAAAAGCTCCACCATCTCAGACTTTGAGAGAACCTCGCGATCGTCGCCAGGATTCCAGCCGAGAAGCAAAAGATAATTAAAAAGCGCATCCGGGAGAAAGCCCTGATCCCTGAATTCGCCGACAAATGCCGCGCCGTCACGCTTTGAGTAAGGCTTGCCCTGCTGGTTGACAATCATGGAAAGGTGCGCATACTTAGGAATCGGAGCGCCGAGCGCCTTGAAAATCTCAATATGCTTGAAGGTGTTTTCCACATGATCATCGCCGCGGATGATGTGCGTTACGCCCTGATCGATATCGTCCACCACGTTCGCGATATGAAAGATCGGCGAACCGTCAGAGCGGACGATCGCAAAGTCCTGAATATCCTCGGCCTTCTTTGCCATCCGCCCCTTGACGATATCGTCAAACTCTATGACTCCCTCCTTGGGCATGCGGAACATCGTGACGATGCCCGTCTTGCCTTCGCGGCTTGTGCGCTCGACCTTGTAGGCGTGACCGGAGGCGATAAGCTTTTCCACACACTCCATGTGACGCTTCAAATTACGCGTCTGGTAGAAAGGATCCTCGTCATAATCAAGCCCAAGCCATTTCATGCATTCAAGAAGGACCTCAATAGCCTCGGGCGTCGAACGCTCAAGATCTGTATCCTCCACCCGAAGAAGAAACTTTCCACCCGTATGGCGGGCGTAAAGCCAATTATAAATCGCGGCACGGATATTGCCGATGTGCACCTTGCCCGTCGGTGACGGAGCAAACCTAACTCTTATTTTTTCTGACATGCTGTATATTATACCAAAATTACCGCAACGCTCTACCGTTCACGGCAAGAATCCTTTGATTTTCAGCTGACGGCAAGCATCGCGTCAATCGCTCGCTTGGCCCTCGTGGAAATCTCCTCCGGCACCTTCACAATGGATGTCATATTTCTGAGAGATTCGGCTATCTTCTCAAGCGTGATCTTCTTCATATCAGCACAGACAAGATCATCAGAGATAGGGATAAACGTCTTATCCGGATTCTCCTTGCGCAGGCGATGGAGGATTCCCGTCTCAGTCCCCACGAGAATGACTTTTGCGTCGGACTTGAGCGCCCACGCGCACATTCCGCCCGTGGAGAGGCACTCGTCGGCAAGATCGCGCACAGCCTTCGGACACTCAGGATGAACAAGTACGGGCGCGCCGGGATACTTCGCGCGCATCTCGCGAATCCGCTCTGGGAGAAGCGCGTTGTGAATCGGGCAGTGCCCCTGCCAAAGAACGTAATCGCGCCCTTCCATACCGGAGATATACGAACCGAGATGACGATCCGGAACAAACAAAATCTCCTTGTCACGCCCGATCGTGGCCATAACCTTGGCGGCGTTGCCGCTTGTGACCGAGATATCACACTCGGCTTTGACCTCTGCCGTCGAATTGACATAGCACACCGAAACCGCCCCCGGATGGCGCGCCTTAAGCGCCCTTAATTCAGCGCCGGTAATCATGTCGGCCATCGCACATCCCGCAGCTGGATCAGGGATAAGCACCGTCTTTGCAGGATTAAGAACGGCGGCGGTCTCGGCCATAAAGTAGACGCCGCAGAAAACGATCACTTCGGCATCAACGTCAACAGCCTTTCTTGCAAGCTCAAGTGAATCGCCGGTATAGTCGGCTATGTCCTGAACCTCTGCCAATGTATAGTTGTGCGCAAGAATGACGGCTTTGCGCTCCTTTTTGAGTTTTTCAATTTCAGCGATCAGTTCGGCAGACATCTTTAATACCTTTCACTGCTCCTTTGCCCTAAGGACGCCGTCCTCAAGAACAAATGTCCTGTCACAGATGTTGGCGGCATCCTGAGAATGAGTCACCATCACAAGCGCGCATGATGCATCCTTAAGAGTTGAAAGCATTCCGAGAATTCCGCTTCCGGTCATCACATCAAGATTCCCCGTGGGCTCATCGGCGAGAACGATATCGGGATTTGTCACGAGCGCGCGGGCGATCGCAACACGCTGACGCTCGCCGCCCGAAAGCTCTCCCGGGAGATGCTCAAGGCGCTCGGCAAGACCAACCTCCTTAAGAAGCCTGAGCGCGTTCGCGCGCGCCGAGGCCTTGCACATCCTGCGCGCCATGGTAGGCAAAAGGACATTCTCCAAAACCGTAAGCTCGGGCATCAGATGATACGCCTGAAAAACAAAACCTACATTTCCAGAGACGGCAAGTTGGCCGGACGACGCTTTTAGAAGACCTCCGAGAATATGAAGAAGAGTAGATTTCCCCGAGCCTGAGCGCCCGAGAATCGCCACCTTTTCACCAGATGCCACGGAAAGGCTCACACCCTTGAGAACTTCCAAGGAAACTTTCCCTGAAATCTTGAAACTCTTACGTATATCATCTGCTCGCAAGACATCCATAGCCAATACCAAAATATTATTCGTTAAGCGCTTTAACGGGATCCTTTGACGCAGCGAACATAGCTGGGACGAGAGACGCCAAAAGGCCGAAAACAAAAATCGAAACGACCACGAAAACAACATCGGAAGGCATCAGGCGATGGGGAATCTCCTGAAGCTGATAGATAGACTTGGGGAACACCTCCATACCCATACGACCAAGCCACTCCACAATATTCTGAAGATTGCTAAGAACGGCCCAACTCGCAAGAAGCCCGAAGGCGATGCCGACAGTACACTGTATAAGGCCGTGTACAAGAAAAACCGACATAATCCTGAACCTGCCGAATCCGAGCGATTTCAGAAGCCCGATCTCAGGCGTCTTCTGAACCGAAAGAACAAGAAGCGTATTCATAACACAGAAGAGCGCTACTACGGAAATGAGGGAAAGAAGTATCGCTGTCATATTCGTCTCCACGGCCAGGGCGTCGAAAAGCTGCCTGTCCGCAGCACGCCATGTGATCGTCCGAAAGCCCTGTGAAAGACCGCTTATCGCCATGCTGATTTTCGAAAATCTCTCCGAATCAAGCGGAGAGTCCGTCTTGACGTGGATTGCAAGAGCGCCTTCCTCCATACCGATAAGATCGCGGGCTGAATCAATATCAGCCACCACGTAGCCGATATCATAATCGTAATGGCCGCTCGAGAATATGTCGGAAACTTTCCACTTGCGCGGGAGGTACACCTCGTTAGGCAAAGGCGGAGCGCAAACCGTCACCGTATCACCCACCCAAATCCCAAGCGCATAGGCAAGCTCACGCCCAATCACTACGGAATCAGGCTCGAGATCAAACGTGCCGGCGACAGGGTTTCCGACCTGATATCCCTTAACAAACTCGGTGCCGCGGATACCGATCATTATCGGGGCCTGCACCCTGTTTCTGTGCGAAAAGAGAATGCGCGAATTTACCACCGCAGACGCGCACTCGACGCCCGGAATGCGGCCGATGGCATTTGAGAGCTCTTCCTCGCCCGTGATAAGACGATCGCTATCCGCCAGCACGGAAACATGCGGCTTGAACTCTAAAATCTTCTTGCGCCATTCATCACCAAATCCCGTCATCACACTGCGGACAATCAACACGACGGCCACGCCAAGCATAACGCCGATGATTGAAACGCAAGTGATTACCGAGGCGATTGAACGCCTCGGCTTGATGTATTTAAACGCTAGAAAAAACGGGAACGGCAAAAATTCGATCCTGTATTAGAAATCCACCGTCACGCCCACGTCATTCTTGTCCACCGCCTGCTGGGAGGAATCATCCTCTTTGCCGGTGTCAACCTCGCCGGCCTTTGTCTGAGTGGTGGGAAGATAGCGGTAATAAACCATCAGCTGAAGAGCCGCAAGACAGGAATCCATATACGGACGCGTGGTATGGACATCCTTATTTACAAAATACCCCTGCTTGTGGTCCTGCCCGGCACTGTCCTTGACCTTCTCCGGCAAGTCTATGATGCTCTTCGGATAAAGAGCCTTCATAGCCTTGTTCCATTCGAACCAGGAAGACTCGTCGAGCTTGGAAGCGCCGGCCTTCATCCCCGCCTGATACTTGCACTGCGTGGCGTAATAGCTGTAATACTGCGGGCAAGCTTTGCAATGACCATGAAGATCGGCAAGCTCCTTGGGCTCAAATGCCGGCTTCCAATTACGCATTGTATCTAACGCCTTTGAGACCTCCGACTCGGCTCCGTATCCGAGAAGCTGCATTACAAGACATCCTGTGGCAGTCATACCGTCGGGTCTGTTCCCAGCACAATACCCAAACCCCCCGTTCTTGAAGTTGCGTTGTTTGAGGCAGCGGATAGCCTTCTTGATGCAGGTATCAAGCCCTTCAGGCTCAAGACCGGCCATTTTGCCTGCCTTCAAGGCCTGAAGCGCCCATCCCGCAAACGAAAGGTCGTCACGCGTGGAATTAGGATTCATATTGTAATCCCACCCGCCTGTGGAAGACTGCCCCTTGACGATACGATCAAGGCATACAAGAGCAACATCCTTGACATCGGGATTGCGCGTCATGCCGTACGCTTCGCACAAAGCGTACGTTGCCATCAAAAAGGCATATTCATGCGAATCGGCGCCCCTCATCTTAACCGGCTTTGAATCAAGATTGACACTGCCGATAAGATAGTTGAGGGCCCTCTCCATCACAGGACCGAAATCCTTTCTGTATGGAGAGTCGGAGCCGGGAAACTCACCATGGGCAAGATACGTGAGAACACCAAGCGCCGTATTGGCAAGAGCGCTCTGCCCTCCCTTCCAACTTCCGTCAGAGTGCTGCTTGGCCCTAAGCCACCAAAGCACCTTAAGAACGCATATCTCTGTAGTGGGATCTCCATATCCGTTGCCGCCGCGCGTTGCCGCACCGATGGCCCCCGGATTGCGCGATCCGAGCATGGACTTCATCTTGACAGGAGAGATAACCTGCGCCACGGAATTCTCAGGAGCCGGCTTGGTGGTGACCTGCTTCGCCGGAGGAGAAGGAACGGGCGTAATATCCGTTACAGGACCAGGTGTTGTAACATCGATCTCAATATCAGGAGTAATCGGCTCCGGGTCCGGCGGCGGCGGTGGCGGCTCTTCCGGCGGCGGCTCCTCCGCCTTATCAGGCTCCTGAATCGTGGTTACCACCACCTCCTCTACCTGCTCGTCTTCCATCTGGCTCATGACAACAAGAACCACAATAAAAAGAAAAACGGAGACAAATGCGATAATCGGAGCCTGCTGGCGCTGAAGCTCCGTCTTTGCAATCTTATACTCGGGGGTGTCATGAGGCATCCTAAGCCCCTTGAACATATCCTTCAGGCGGCGAAAATATCCTTTTTCTTCAAACTTTTCACCGATCGCCTGAACGTCCACGATAATATCTTCTTCATATATCTCATCCATATTAGTACGCCTCCTTACATTGAGAAAATGCTGACATTTGTAAGCTTATGCTTGTAACACACGTCCAAAAGGTCAACCAATCCCTTGTGAGGACTGTCAAGAGTGCACTTAACAACAATCTGCTTGTCGGTGGAGAGATCCGCTACATCCTTGAGATACTTGTCAAGCACCTCAAGCTTGAGCGACTTGCCGTTATAGACATACACGCCCTTGCGGAAACTGCCATAGGCCTTGCCGACCTCAATCTCGAGCGGCGGATCGTCCTTTGTATGCTCGCTTGCCGAAGCGGGTGCGGGCCTGTTGGCATTCAAGCGGGACATGATGTCCTGCTGCTTGATCGTAATCACAAAGAAGATGATAAGCTCAAAGACGACGTCAATCATCGGCGTCATATCAAGCTGCGGATCTTCTGTAGGTTTGCGCGCCATAGCGATCAGTTACCCTTCTTACGCTTTCCGGTGAAGAAGCCGGGACGAAGCTTTCCGTCTGTTTTGTCCTCGGCTACCGCCATGAAAGAAATCTTCCAGATGCCCGCCTTCGTACACGCATCCATGACATCCTTGACTGCCGCATGCGGCGTCTCGAAGTCTGCGCGGATGAGAACGGGAAATTCAGGACCGTATTTTTCTTTACGGTCCATTACGCGGTTATAGACATCCATCGGCGTCATATCGCGGTCGCCCATGGAAATACGCGGTTTGGCAAGACGTCTGCCGTCTTTGTCGAATGCGGCGATATCGATCTGCATATGCTCGGCGGGAAGGCTGTCGGCGGTGATGACCATGCCGTGCTGCCCGTTGGAAAGCTCGATGGTCTCATCCTTCTTCTGCGCCTCCGTCAAGGTGACGACAAAGAAAATAATAAGCTCAAACACAACGTCGATCATCGGCGTCATGTCGAGCTGAGGATTATCCTGTGGTTTCCTAGCCATTGTAGACTTTCGGAATTGTCAGTTCTATCGGCTAAAGACTTCAGACTGCCTCTTCAGGGGCGACTTCAACGTTTCTCAAGCTGTTGAGGAACTCCATCGTAACGGCCGTCATCCTGAGAATGCGGCGGTTTGCGTTGTTGCGCAGGGAGTAGAACGCCGTGATGGAAGGAATGGAGACGATAAGACCGCCGGCCGTCGTCCAGAGAGCCTGACCGATGGAGCTTGCGAGAGCGGCGGCATCGCCGGCGTTGCCTGCGGCAAGAGCCTGGAACGTGAGAATCATTCCCTGCACCGTACCGAGAAGACCGAGAGAAGGACCGAGGTTACTGCACACGGAAATCCATGTGAGACTCTGCATGAGCTTCTCCTGCTCGAAATCGGACGCGGCCGTCACGGCCTCCTGGATGACGTCAAAGCCCTCTTCCACATGCGAGAAAGCGGCAAGAAGGATGTTCGACATGGCGCACGGCGTGTTCTGGCAGGCCTCCATCGCCGCCACTATATCGCCCTGCGACATTGCAGATTGCACCTGATCGATGAGCTTCTGAGGCATAAGCTTCTCGGGCTTGATGAGAATGGAGCTGTCAATGCAGAACCAGATGGCGAGAATGCCGTCGCCGAAAAGGGCAAACCAAAGAAGCATACCCACAACACCCGAACCGAACACAATGTCGTAGAATCCGCCGCCTTTCTTCTTGGCGTCCTTGGCGGCATTGGAGTCGACCTTGGAACCGTCGGCCGCCACGAGGCCGCTTGAAGCCCCCGCATCATCGGCATAGGCGTTGGCGAGAGGAACTGTGCAAGCTCCAGCAAGAATAGCTGCGATCAACAATGTTTTCTTGAACTTCATGTTTTTTTCCTTTGGATGTAATATAAAACGTTAATTTTAAAATCTTTAAATTCAATTGGCAAGCTTAGCGGCGTCCGCGCGCATACGCTGCGCTTTCTCCGCATCCCCGAGCTTCTCGAAAGCTTCAGCGCACTTGCTCATCGCCTTGCAGCGCTGCGCAATGCAGGGCGTGTCGTTGTACATGAGAGCCACGCGCAAATAGGAATCCTTAAGAGCCTTTCTGCACGCCTCGGGGGAAGCGGCGCCATCGTGCATAATGATGTCGCCGCGCATAAGCGTAGCCTCTGCGCTCGAGACGCGGTCGCCCTGAGTCACGGCAAGTTTAAGGCAGTTCTCAAGGGGAAGCTTCTTGTTGAGATCAAGAAGAGCCTGCCAGTAGGATGGAGCCATCGCACCTTTATAGGCGGCCGTCTTATCCTCGGCGATGAGACTCTGGCCGAGCTCATAAGCCTTCTGGGCGCGCTTGGTCTGCACGTAAACCGTAATAAGCGCACTTGCAGCGGGCCTGTCCCAAACGAGCATCTTGTAATTCTTGACGATGTCGGCAAGCCCCTTTTCCGCTGATGCGCCCTGCCCCTTCTCAACCATCTCAACGAGCTTGTCGAAATTGGCCGGCTTGAGAATATCCATGCTTTCGACATCATCAAACTTGTGCTCCGCACTCGCAGTGCCCTGCCCCCTCTTGATTTCGATGGAATATGTCTTTGACCGGGAATTCCACTTGATGTCACCCTTCTGAGCTTCACCATTCTTCGGCTTAATCGTGCCAGGCACTGCCCACGAGGACGCCGCCACGAGAGCGACAATACCCATTACTGCGATTTTTTTCATTATGCTTTTTCTCCTTGCAAATTTTTATTCATCTTGAGAAGGCGCATCGGACTTGGTGTCTTCTCCTGCCTCTTCTTCGACCTTGGGAGCCTCCTCCGCCACCTTGACGGCGCCAAGGGCCTCAGCTTCCTTTATACAGCGCTGCATGAGGTCGCGCTTTGCGCCGGCTGGATAGAAATTGAGATACTGCTCGGCATAAATCATCGCTCGCCCAGCAAATTTCGGGCCGAGCTTGAGAAGTGTCGGCACGAGACGCGCATAAGCCTCTTCAAGATTGAGAAGCTCTTCGGCTATGAACTTGTCAATGGACTTGTTCTCGTCAGGAACACGCGTCTTGACGAAATTCTCAAGATCGATGGCCACCTTACGGCGAGTGGAATTAGCCTCGTCGCGAAGTCCCTTGGCATCCTCGGTATCGGCCTTCGCAAGACGAACATCGGCAGACATGAGATCCACTGTATCCTTCTTCCAGACAGCCTCGTTCTCCCAGTACGATCCAAGCTTCTTGACGGCCTTGCCTGCGGCGGCATAATGGCTCTCGCGGAGCGTGGAATCGTTCTCAAGCTTGCCCTGAATCATCGCTATTTCAACAATCATCGTGCAGGCGTTCGTGGCGATCTGCATCGCAGAGAGCTTCTTGTCCTCCATGAACGTATCAAGATGCTCACGGGCACCGATGTAGTCCTTCTTCGCATAGCGTGACTTCGCCTTGCCGATACGCGCACGTGCAACGGTGGTATAGCTGTTCGTTCCCGCCTTGGCGATAGCCTTGTCGAAAGCGGCATCAGCAAGCATCCAATCGCGCGCATCGATAAGCGACTCGCCCGCGTAGACATAATCGATCGGCTGATAGTCCACGCTGTCGGAACGGATCATCTCCGCATAGATATTTGATCCTTCCTTGTAGATCTTAGCCTTGCTTGCCTCGTCGGCCACAGTGTTGGCATGCTCGATAAGGCTTCTTGCAAGGCGCGGAAGCGCGGTCTTGGCCTCGTTGGAGTCCGGGAACTCCTTGCGCAGGCGCTCAAGAGCTTCCTTGCTCTTGACAAGATTGTCCTGCGTGGTGTAGATCGTGCTCAAATGGAGATAGACATCCTTGGCCCTCTTGCCGGTGGGATACTTGGCCACATACTCCTCAAACGCGGCAACCGAATTGGCCACAGGATCAATCTTGGCCTTCTTGAACACATCAAGACGCTTTGAAGGCTCTATAAGGCGCGCCCAGCATCCGCCCATATAGAGAAACGCGGACTCGTGAAGGCTCTGATAGCGCTCCTTGTCTGCCGCCACCACTGCGGGATCGTTGAGCTTCTCCTCGATCTTGCCGATGAAGGGCCTAAAGTTCTTGATTCCCTGAATGATGCTTATGACCGCCTTGCGCTCCTGAGCGGCAACCTCCTCCGGCGTGGCGTTGGTGGTGGCCGTCTCAAGAAGCCCGAGCCCGTCCTTCTGATAAATGGAGGCCAGGCGCATCGCCGCCTGCATCTGCTCCAAAGGCTTTTTCTCAAGTGCAATGTATCGCTTCAGATAAGAAATGGCGTTGTCCCTGTCGCCGATCTTCTCACAGCAGATGCTCGCAATCGAAAGCGACATCGCATAGAAGTTGGAGTTCGTGTAATACTCGTCCATGACAGGTGCGAGACGCAAGGCTTCGTGGAACTTCCCTTCCTGATAAGCCGTTCCCATAAGCTGGGCCGTCAATGTGGGCGCATTCAAATGGCGCGTATAGTTCATGATGAACGCCATATAGAGCTGATCGGCCCTGGCGATTTCGTTCATCGTCTTCTCCTTTGCCGCAAGAGTAAGAACTGCGTTTCCGCCAGCGGTCATAATCGCTTCATCAGGATTGCCGGCGAAGCGCTCGGCGAGATATCCAGAGACGGCATCGGCCTTGAGGCGGAGATCCTCCTTCTTGGCCACATCCGTTGTGCGCTTGAGCATCTCATAATAGCCCTCGACAATCTTGAAGACGGCATCCACAGACTCCTTCGACTCTGGATAATCGGCGAGAATGGAGAAGTAATCCTCAATCGCCCCGTCGAAATCGGCTATCCCAAACTTCTCGTCAGCATTCCTGAAGCGCATGCGGCGCACCTGGGCGCGATGCTCCTCAGTAACCTGGTCGGTGATGGGCTTATTAAACTTCTCAAGCATGAACGCCTTGATTTCATCCACGGTTTTCTCCGCGGCCGTGGCCCAGGGCGAATACGGGTAGCGGATAAAGACGTTCAGCGCGTGGTTGTATGCGCCAGCTCCGCTTCTCTTGCCGTTCTTGCCTTTTGCGCCGAATATCAGATCTCCGATGCGGGCTTTGTCGAAATTCGGCTTGGACGCCTCCTTCTTTGCTTCCTTCCAAAGCAAATCTGAAAGCAGATAGCGGCACTGTGGCATCGGCGAAATCTTAAGAAGCCCATCACGGCCGTCAGGATCGGCCTTTTCAAGCTGGGCGTGGATATCGGAAAGATCGGCCATGTAGTCGTCAATAACGGACTGCGCTTTATCCACCCTGCCTGCCAAAAGCTCCAAATGCGCCTTCATGGCAATCGCGCGGCCGAAATAGACGAGCTTATGACGCATCCAGAGAAGCTTTGAAATAATCTTCTTGGCTGCATCGAGCTCACTGCCGCGCTTCTTTGGATCTAACTCAGAAGCCACGCGCAAATGAAGATCGGCGGCATCGCTTGCCGCTGCACACCAAAGATTGACCGCCTCATCATCACCCCTGTCTTTGCCCTTCTCGACAATCTTCATGATACTCTCGAGATCCTTTGCAGCCTCAGAGTATTTCTTCATGCCTATCAAAAGCTGCGAGCGCACCCAGTGAGCGTTGCGCACCGTCTCAAGAAGCTCCTTCGCGGGCTTGGCATTGTTCTTGAAGAACTCGGCATAGATCTTGAGGCACTCTTCGTTGCGCCCGCGGCTGTAGTGGTCGTTCGCTACCTCAAGGCGAGCGGCCCAATACTTGGAGCTCTTCCTGTCGGGAAGCGCGGCAATCTTCTTTTCAGCCTCCGCACCCTGACCTAAAAGGAGCATTCCGCGAATTTCAAGCGCGAAGAATATAGCCTCGGATTCCGGCCACTTCTTTTTTGTATCTGCAATGACCTCAGCCGCAAAATCGGGAAAGCCGAATTCTGTCAAGGCTTCGGCGTATGCAATCTCTTCTTTAAGAGCACTGTCTATCTCCTGCGGATCGCCGTCTGCGGCGGCATCCTGAGCATAAGATACCCTGCCTGCGCACATAAGCGCAACAAGCGAAGCGGACAAAATCTTTTTCGACATTAAATTCATGATGTAAATAGTATACCTATTTAAAGCAAATCTTGCAAGTAGCGCGTTTTTTTTCATCTGTTGCCTGCGCGGGGACTATCGCCACGGGAAGAATAGTCGATAACCTCGCCTATCAGGGCCAAACTGGCATCAAGGCGAGATTTCGACGAAAAAGTGCTTTCGGAAAGGCCGGGCTTGCCAGAATAAAGCTGATAGCCTTCACGATATTCCACGTCCGTAACGTTGGGCATAACCACATTTGCACCCGCCATCACCCCCTGTTCGCGTCCGTCAGGAGCAAGAGCCTCAAGAGCAGTAGTGGATGCGATATTGACATCGTGGAGATAAAGGCGCGTCACCGAAATCATATTGAGCGCCAGCAAAAGACGCTCCTCGTTCGTCCGGCGCGCATCACTCGCGGCAAGCGGAGTGTCGGGATGGGGAATGTACGGCCCCATGCCAATCATATCGGCGTCCACTTCACCGAAAAACGCAATGTCACCCGCCAGATCATCGAGCGTCTGCCAAGGAAGAGAGCTCATCGTTCCCGTACCCACCTGATAACCGCATTCGCGCAGATCCTTTAAACACCTTACTCTGCGTTCCCAGCTGTATCCTGCGGGATGTATTTTCGAGTAAATATCGCGCGACGAACTTTCAATCCGCAAAAGATAGCGATGCGCACCCGCATCCCGCCACCTCTGAAACACATCGCGCTTCTGCTCTCCAAGGGAGAGTGTCACCCCGAGAGAAAACGGCTCTATGCGCTTTAGGACATCCTCTATAAAACGCGTATTTGCCTCGCTCTCGATCTCGCCGCCCTGAATGACTATAGACTTGTAACCAAGCTCGGCGTTGCGCGCTGCCATGCGCTCAATATCATCCGCACTAAGGCTATAGCGGCCGACATTCCGGTTGGAAGCTCTTATTCCGCAATAAAAACAATCTTTGACGCAACGGTTTCCTATTTCCACAATACCACGGATAGCCACACGATTCCCGAAAATCCTGCGCTTAAGCTCCCGCGCCGCGCCTCTGAGAGCTTCCACATCCTCACGCGAGGTAGCGCCGAGAAGATCAACCATCTCCCCCTTGGAGAGATTATGCGGTTTTTCCAGCGCTTTTTCAATCGCAGTCATCAGCGCCTCCTTTTCAAAACTAAACCGACGACGCGACAAGCGATCGCCTGCCGTGCGTCCCCTTCACGCTGCCGAAGTTGAAGAAAAAAAGCTCCTTTGGATCATATCCAGGCTTATTATGAATATCCACATGGGATGCGTAATCGGGAGCCTCACGCCATGACGTCCACCATCTGTATGAACACGCCGATCCCTTTTTGGCAAGAAGAACAGGAAACTCCTCCGAAACCTTCTCCGCCATAACGAAATCTCCGGTAGACAAAAGCGCATCGGCCGCCTTCCTCCTCTCTTCGCCGACAAGAAAACAAAACTCGTGGTCGCATACGGCGAATGCCTTCGATGTGTAGAAATCGGGATACGCTCGGCGAGCGACCATGCGAACATTGAAGAAACCTTCGCGTCTCAATACGACATTCGGCATAACCTCTGGAAGCGTAAGGGCTGTTATGTTGTAATCGCCCTGCACAGACATGGATGCGCCTTTGCGATCGCATATTCTCTGAAGGCGCAATATCTGCTCTTTGAACTCCACGAAAGCCTTCCCGTCCGCAGGAGACCCAGGGCC
>JAGBZQ010000115.1 GCA_017628165.1 Kiritimatiellia bacterium
CCCCGCATTAACTTCAGGCTTTTCAACAACCATATTACTACCGTGATAAAATTTCATCGAATATAATTATACCATAGACATCTCATTATGCGCAAATGTAATCGGTGAAAGCGGGATAGGTGACAAGACAATCGTAATAACATCATCTCGCTTGCTCAAAGACCAATAAGAAAGTATAATATTGTCATACACCATACATTGCAGTGCCGAAAACAAAGCCTTGATACTGAAACAGAATAAAAGATACACAATGATTAAGATACTTTTTTTATGCCATGGCAACATCTGCCGCTCCACTATGGCAGAGTTTGTCATGAAGGAGCTTGTCAGGCGAGCCGGGCGCGATGACATCTTTATAGAGTCCGCCGCTCTTCATACAGACGAAATCGGAAGCGACACTCACCGCGGAACCCGCGCCAAGCTCACGGAAATGGGCATCCCCTTCACAAAGCGTGCTGCATGGCTCATTACACCGGCAAAAGCTCGCGAATATGATTTGCTGATCGGAATGGACAGCTACAATCTCGCCGACCTAAAGCGCCTTGTGTATCCTGAAGATCTTCCCAAAGTAAGGAAGCTTTTGTCTTATGCCGGCGAAACGCGCGACATTGCCGATCCATGGTACACAGGTAATTTCGATGCCACATACGACGATGTCCTTGCCGGCTGTACCGGCCTTCTTGAATCGTTGAGATAAAGTGAAAATATTCAGCAGTCCAGTGGAAAGCGCATTCAAGATCTCTTCAAAATTCAAGCCCTCTGGAGATCAGCCCGAGGCAATAGCCGAACTTCTTGACGGATTGAAGCGCGGCGAAAGGCGGCTTGTCCTTCAAGGCGTGACGGGATCTGGAAAAACATTCACCATGGCAAACCTCATCGCCAAGTGGAACAGACCCACCCTCATCCTTTCACACAACAAAACCCTTGCCGCCCAGCTTTATACGGAGTTGAAGGAGTTTTTTCCAGAAAACGCAGTCGAATATTTCATCTCCTACTACGACTACTACCAGCCAGAGGCCTACATCCCGCAAACAGACACATACATCGAAAAGGACGCCGCCACAAACGACGAAATTGAGCGCTATCGCCTTGCCGCCACAAACGCGCTCATCGCCCGAAGAGACGTCATCGTTGTCGCCTCCGTCAGCTGCATATACGGACTCGGCGAATCAGATGAATACCGCGATCTCGCGGTAAAAATCTCCGTTGGCGGAGATGATGAGCTTACACGCTCAAAACTCATCGCCCGCCTCGTCGAAGCGCAGTACGCTCGAAATGATTTCGATTTTTCACCTGGAACATTCCGTGTCCGTGGAGACATCGTGGACATCTTTCCCGCATACGAAACGAAAGCCATCCGCGTTGAATTTTTCGGCGATGAAATCGACTCCCTCCGCGAGCTTGACCCTCTCACGGGAAAATGCGGAGCAGCCCTCCCCGCCGCCGTCATCACTCCGGCCAAACAGTTCGTCATCGGCAAAGAAAAAATGGAAGCCGCATTCGGGCGCATCGAGGCGGAGCTGGAAGAGCGCCTGAAATTCTTTGAATCCAAAAACAAACTCCTAGAAGCGCAGCGTCTAAAAGAGCGCACAGAATACGACATTGAGATGATGCGCGAGCTCGGCTACTGCAATGGAATCGAAAACTACTCACGTCCGCTCTCCGGTCGCGCAAGCGGCTCAGCGCCGGAATGCCTAATAGACTACTTCCCCAAGGATTTCCTGACGATTGTGGACGAAAGCCACGTTGCACTTCCGCAGCTTCGCGCGATGTACAACGGCGACCAGGCCCGCAAAGACAAACTCGTTGAGTTCGGCTTCCGGCTTCCTAGCGCCAAGGACAACAGGCCGCTCAAGTTCGAAGAATTTGACGCCAAAGTCGGCGAAATCGTATTCTGCTCGGCTACACCAGGAGAATACGAGCGATCAATCTCCACAACATTCGCCCGGCAGATCATCCGCCCAACTGGGCTTCTCGATCCCGTGGTGGAAATCCGCCCGCTCGCAACACAAATAGACGACCTGATAGCCGAGGCCAAGAAAATCGCTGATGGCGGAGACCGCGTTTTCGTGACGACGCTCACTAAAAAATCGGCAGAAGATCTAACAGACTATCTTCGCGAAACGGGAGTCCGCGTGGAATATCTTCACAGCGACATCGATGCTATTGAGCGTGTTGAGATTCTTCACCGCCTACGAAAGGGAGAATTCGATGTGCTTGTAGGGATCAACCTTCTCCGCGAAGGTCTCGATATACCGGAGGTGGCGCTCGTCGCGATACTTGACGCCGACAAGGAAGGGTTCCTCCGCTCGTCCACATCGCTCATTCAGACGGCGGGCCGTGCTGCGCGCCATTCCAAAGGACGAGTCATTCTCTATGCGGACAAGCGCACCGATGCGATAAACGAGCTTCTCGCTTCCACGGAATCAAACCGCAGAAGACAAATCGCCTACAACGAAAAAATGGGCATCGTCCCCACGACGGCGAAGCGTTCGATGAACGACTCAACATACATCTTCAAATCATCACGCAAAGACTCCAAAAAGGCATTCGTTTACGAAAGCGGCGATACAGGAGAAATAATCGCCGAGCTCCAGCGCGAAATGCTTAAAGCCGCAGACAATCTCGAGTTCGAGCGCGCAGCATATCTCCGTGATAAAATCGCAGAACTTCGGCGTTAGGCATCAGCCAAAATGGGGGCGCTCCCCGCAAGTTCCTATCTCGATGACGCCATAGCGGAAAGCGAGATATGCGCCTTGAGCACAGCCTTGATGCGCTCAAGATCATCAGGAGAAAGTCCCGCGCCCGAAGGAAGACAGATGCCGCGAGCAAAAAGATCCTCGGACATCTTGCCGCCATAAACGCGCCCCCCCGAGAAAACAGGCTGAAGATGCATAGGCTTCCACACGGGACGGCTTTCGATGCCGCTGGCCTCAAACGAGGCGATCAGCGCATCGCGCTTAAAGCTGTTCTCAAGAAGGAGAACGGAAAGCCAATGGTTTTCCCCCTCTACATGAGGCAGCATCTCTAAGCCATCGGAAGCAAATGCGGAATAAAACTCCCCGATCGCCGCCTTGGCTTCAAGAATCCGCGGAAGCTTTTCAAGCTGCGAAACGCCTATCGCCGCAAGGATGTTGCTCATTCTGTAATTGAACCCCACCTCTACATGCTCGTACCACAAGGTATTCTCACGGCTCTGCGTGGACATTTTGCGGACATGGTCAGCAAGCTCCTTTGAATCCGTAAGAACAGCTCCTCCGCCAGATGTCGTGACGATCTTGTTGCCGTTAAAGGAATAAACGGCCGCGATCCCGGCAGAACCGGCCGCACGGCTTCCGGACGACGCGCCCACCGCCTCCGCGCTGTCGCAGACAAAAAGCGCTCCATATCTTTCGCAAAGCCTCTCCACTATATCGTAATCGCAGCATCTGCCGTAAAGATCCACGCCGATAAAAAGCGTCTTTCTCCCCTCAGATGAAGCGTCTTTTAGGGCAGCCTCAAGAAGGGACGCGTCCACGTTCCCGGTAGCATCGCAATCAACAAACCTGAGCGACGCCCCGCGGCGATACGCAGAGCCCACCGTGGCAATGAACGTCAACGTCGGTGCAATCACGATCCATGAGCCGTCCACTTTCAGATGGGCAAGCAGAAGCTCGATGGCAGCCGTACCGCTTGAAACGGCAACGGCATGTTTGCGCCCGGACAGACGCGCCAGACGCTCCTCGAAAAGATCCACCATCGGACCGCACGGAGCCACATAGTTCGAATCAAACGCTTCCGCCACTTTGGCGCGCTCCGCTTCATCCACGAATGGAGGAGAGAGGAAAATTCTATTCATCGCAAATCCTCCTTTTTCACCCACCCGGAACGCTCTCCGTCATCAACGCGCACCCAGCCTTGATACTCCTCGGCAACAACCCACTCGGGCGACGAGCGCCTCACAACGCCGATCTCGCGCGCACTCTCACGCGGCGCAAACCTGATTTTTACGCCATCCGCCCCGGGGGTTGAATTTTCACTGTTCACCACCACCGCAGAAGCAGACGGCTCATCTTTTGCGGAAACATATTTAAGCTTCCTGCCAGAGGCGGAGACACGCTTGAAGGACTTGCTCTCCACGTCATAGTACGGGATGGATATCTCGTCCGTCTCAGTGCGGCCGTCGGCCACAAAATAACGGCGAAACGCGACGATGCCGGAATCTACTCCCACGACATTCCCGAGAGCGTCTTCGGGAATATAACCGTTATGCCGGAGAACTGCCGTGACAAGCACAACGTCATTCGTCTCAACAACCGACATGTCGCAATTCTGCGAAAGAGAAAAATTCGATCCGACAATCCCCCTGAAATCCTGCGGCACATCAACGCCTGCGAGCGGCCTCACGCTGAGCGCAACACGGTCAGTTTCCACTCCGAACGATGTGGAAAAACTTGAGGAAAAGCCTCTCTTCCTAATTGCCCGCTCGACATATCCCTGGATTGTAAATTTCACCCCTCCTTCAAAAGGCGCATGATAACGCATAGGCAGCACAAAGCGCTTGACGACATTACTCGAAACGGACGACTTCCCGTCAGCAAGATTAAAACCCTTGTCAAAAAGCATCTCAAGCGCAACACTGCGAGAGGCTTCGATGCGAAGATTCGAAAGAGAACAGTTATCAGGGGTCTCAACCTCAAAAAAAACATCAAAGGCCTCACCCACGCTTACAGTGTCGTTCGTCACAGATGCGCGGGCGGCAATCTTGATCCGCTCCATCGGCGTGCCGTTATATGAGATCGACATCGCATTTTGCATCCTCGCGCGCATCTCCGCCATCTGACGCTCCATCTCCTCGAAAGGATCAAGCGCAAAAGACGAAAGCGGAAGCGCCGCCACAAGAAGAAAAGTGGCGAACGATTCCGTCCAAGCTGCGAATATATCACCCAAGCGCTTTTTCATAACTTGCATTATAGCCTTTTTGTCCGACGATTACATACTTTCGCCTATGATCGAAACCAACTTTTCTGGCGGAGGCATTGGGCGAAAAGTCTTCAAATTCACAAAGCAATGACGAGTAAATCCGCTCGCAAGAACGCGATCTTCTCCCTTACGCCTGATCTCGCAAGCTATTTCAAGGCGGACGCCCTTTAATGATTTAACCCATGCAGAGATCTCAAGAAGATCATCATATTTTGCGCTGCCGCGATAATCGCATTCCGAATGGGCGACAGGAAGAGCCCATCCTTCTTCTTCGCATTCCTTGTACGTATATCCGCACGCGCGCATTAGTTCGTTGCGCGCCCGCTCAAACAGCACATAATAATTGGCGTAATACACGACCCCCATCATATCCGTATCAGCATAGGGGACCCTATATTCAAGTGTTACTTTTTTCATGTCAACGTTATGCCTCCTCTCGAACTTCACTTTTCCGCCCCCAACGCCGGACACACCTCGTGCGAATCAGCGTTAGTCCACTCAAACGGAAACGACGCGCACTTATCCGGCTTTACCGGATGGATTAGACACCCTTTCTCTTCATCAAGATAAACACATGCCCCGTCAGGACGACTCCTCAGAACAAGCCCCGCCCTGTCTGGAGCAATCTCGGTTTCGCGCTCGATGAAATCCGCCTCGGGAACAGAAAGGAATGCAGCGATCCTTGATATCTCAGCATCCCCTACACGGACTATTCCGTTTTTAATGCGGCAGCATGCGCCGCACCTTCTGCACTTAAAGCCATCCATCGCCGTTAAGCAAGCGAAGCTAAAAGCCCGCCGCTCAAAAGAAGATGCTTTTCGCGGGCGGAAAGGCGCGCCGCAACCTTCACCGAAGAGCCCCCCGGAAGAGCCACTTCAAGAACTCCATCCCCCTCGACGGCGGCTCGTATTCCCTTGAGCGTTACCTTCTCGCCCGCAGAGATCTTGTCATAATCGGCAGAATTGACGAACTCAAATGGAACTATTCCGAAGTTGATGAGGTTGGCGCGATGTATGCGCTCAATGCTCTTGGCGAAAACCGCCTTGACGCCGAGATACATCGGGCAAAGCGCCGCATGCTCGCGGCTCGATCCCTGGCCGTAGCTCTCGCCTGCCACAATCACATTAACCGCCCCCGCCTCCCTGGCGGCAAGACACTTGTCGTGAAAAGCCGGATCGCAAGGCTCAAAGACAAACTTCGCATATTCCGGAATGTTAGAGCGGAACTTGAGACGCGCCCCAGCGGGCATGATATGGTCGGTGGTGATTTTGTCTCCCACCTTGATGGCGAATACGGCCTTGTAGGACTCCGCAAGCTTCTCGCCGGAGGGAACCTTGGCGATATTAGGCCCGCGCACAATCTCAGAGCCTTTCACGCCCTTGCCCGCACTCTTGCGGTAGAGAAACATACCATCGTCGACAGGAAACTTCTTTGGGGCGGGAACTGCAGCGACCGGATTCCTCGTGGGAAGCTCCACCTTGCCCGTAAGCGCAGAGGCAGCCGCCGTTTCAGGCGAGACAAGATAAATTCCAGCAGACTTCGTACCGCTGCGTCCCTCGAAATTGCGGTTGTTCGTGCGAAGGGAAACCGCGCCCGTCCTGGGAGACATATGAGCGCCGATGCAGAATCCGCATGCGTTCTCAAGCATGCGGCAGCCCGCCTTGTGGAGAATCGCAAGCGAACCATCCTTGGCGAGCATCTCGACAACCTGGCGCGAACCGCAAGCGATGCCGACCTCGACGTCATCAGCCACATGCTTGCCCTTCAGATAGAGCGCCACGGTGCGGATGTCACGGTAGGAGCTGTTGGTGCAGGAGCCGATCATGATCTGATTGACCTTCTTGCCTTTAAGCGACTTTACCGTCACAATGTTGCCAGGGCTGTGGGGCGCTGCCATAAGCGGCTCCACTTTCGAAAGATCGATCGTGAAAGTGTCATCGTACTTCGCCCCATTATCCGGAGCGATTGCTTTGAAGTCGGCCGCGCGCCCCTGCGCTGAGAGGAACTGCTTTGTGATCTTGTCCGAGGGGAACACGCTTGTCGTCACGCCCAGCTCCGCGCCCATGTTGGTGATGGTGGCACGCGAAGGAACATCGAGCGTGGCGACGCCGGGGCCGGTGTATTCGAAAATCCAGCCCACATTGCCCTTGGTGCCGTATTTCTCAAGAACCTTGAGAATGACATCCTTGGCGCTGACGCCCTTGCGAAGACGCCCCTTAAGCACGATCGCGCGCACCTTGGGCGTTGGAATGTGAAACGCTCCGCCCGCCATTGCAACGGCGATATCGATACCGCCCGCGCCAATGGCAATCTGGCCAATGCCGCCGCCCGTAGGGGTATGCGAATCCGATCCAAGGAGCGTTGTTCCCGGCTTGCCGAAACGCTCAAGATGAAGCTGATGGCAAATACCGTTGCCCGCCTTGGAGTATACAATGCCGTACTTCTTGGCGATGGACTGGAGAAAATCATGATCGTCAGCGTTCTCAAACCCAATCTGCACCGTATTGTGATCCACATACGAAACTGAAACATCCGTCTTTACGCGCGGCACATTCATCGATTCGAACTGAAGATAGGCCATCGTACCCGTAGCATCCTGCGTAAGCGTCTGATCTATACGGATTCCGAGTTCGGCATCCGTGGCGGGATCACCTTCCACAAGATGCGCAGCAAGAATCTTCTCTACTACATTCATTGGCTTTTTCATAATCACTCCAATCATTTTTTAGCGACAATCCTTCACAAGAGAAGCTGCCTCAGCGGCCAGCTTGGCGATAAGCTCCCAGTCGCCAGACTCCACAGCCGCCTTGGGCGCAATCCAAGTGCCTCCGCAGCAAATAATCTCCGGAACGGACAAATAGTTTTTCACATTCGAAAGGTTTATGCCTCCCGTGGGCATAAACTTGACGCCTGTAAAGCGGAACGCCCCGAGAAGATCCTTAATGTATTTCACGCCGCCAGCAGACTCGGCGGGGAAGAATTTAACAAACTTGCATCCAAGCGAAAGCGCCTGACTAAGCTCGCTTGCCGTTGCAACGCCAGGGCAAAACGGCATCCCCGCCTCCTTTGCGGCCGATACGATCGCAGGATCAAACCCAGGAGCAACGCACGCCTCGGCACCGGCCGCGCGGGCGGCATTGAGCTGCTCAAGCGTAAGAACGGTACCGGCGATGAGAGTCGCACCCTCGACTTCAGCCTTGATTTTTTTGATCGCTTCTGCCGCGCAAGCCGTTCTGAAAGTAACCTCAAGAACAGGAAGTCCTCCCTTTACAAGCGCCTTCGCCAACGGAACTGCCTTAGCGATATCTTCAATGACAATCACAGGAATAATACCGGCGTTGCCCAATGTCTCGATCATGTTCATATTGCCTCCCATTTTAACCGCGGGTAACTTCGCTCTCGCTTCCGGAGCCGCCATACGGCGGAGCCGAAGCCCTTGCACGGTAATCGAAAAAATCCCATCCTGATTCGAGGCGGGCAAGCTGATACTCGCGGTATCCCTCCTTCCAAATCATCCATGCGATAAGGACCGTGACAAAACCCCAGTTAAGACCGATGAGAATACGATACCCCCCAAGGCAACCGATGCCCACCGCAACAACACGTCCGACGACCATTGCAATGTAGGTCGCCCGGATGCGGCTCATAAACTGACGCATGACACTGCGGAAGACACGGCCACCGTCAAGCGGAAATCCAGGAAGGAGATTGAAAAAGCCGAGAATGAAATTCATGCTCGAAAAATAGAGGAACACAGGTAAAAACGGAGACATTTTTCCGCGCTCGACAAAAATCCCGTTCCCCCATGCCACATCAAGCCCGAAAACCCCGAGCGAATCGGAAATGACCATCAAAAGCGCATCGAGATATGTGCCGCCCGCGGCGAGAGAGACGATCCCCACCGCCCCAAGCATGCCGAGGGCAAAGCTCACCAGAGGCCCTGCAATCGCCGTAAGGAACTCCTCATGAGCTTTGCGCGGAAGAGCGATGATCGATGCGCATCCGCCAAGGAGCGAAAGCGTGATGTCACGCGTGCGATAGCCAAACGCCTGCGCCGTCAATGCATGGCCGAGCTCATGCGCGGTAATCGAAGCCAAAAGCAATGCCGCACAGATAAAACCGCGATGAAAATCGCCGCCCATCACAAAAAAGACGAGCAGAAAAATCAGCGAAACATCAAGATAGAGAGGTATCCCGAAAAGTTCGCACAGCTTATATCTCAAAAAGTTTCTCATTTATATTCCATTTATTTGTTGTAGGAAAGGCTGGCAATATCCATTACCCCTCATTGTGGCAAAAACGGCAACACCGGCGGGCGATACCCTCGCGCGGCTCTGCCTCCGGAGGAATCTTAAGCGGCTCAAGCGGCGAATCGTCGGCCTCAAGAGAGCGCCATGCCGCGCTGTAAACCGGGAGCCCCTGCGAACGGAACATCGTCTCAAACTCGGTCCACACCTCCTTTGGACGCGGCATTGCCTCTACACGCTCAAAACGGCTGTCCCCGGCAAAACATTCGCAGACGGTCTCGAAATATTCTTTGTGATCGGTGGCAAACTCGAGCTTCCCCCCTACCTCAAGGCGCTTCCAGAGAGCGTTGAGAAAAAGAGGTCCGAAAAGCCTGTGGGAGTGATGCTTCTTCTTCGGCCACGGATCAGGAAAGAAGACATACACCGTCCGGGCGTGATGCTCAGGCAAAAGGTAATGAAACGTGTAGAGAGCCTCAAGCCTGAGGACGCGCGCATTGGAAAGGCCGCCGCGCAAACACTTGCCCGCGAACAGCCTTACACGCTCAAGCATTCGCTCAATGCCGAGAAAATCACAGTCGGGATTTTCCTTGGCACGCTTCGCGAGAAACTGCCCCTTGCCACACCCGACTTCAATCTCAAGCGGACGCGAAAGATCGATATCAAGCGGCTTGCACGGATCTGTAATCTTAATGATTGGGTCAGTCATTTTATGAATACGATATATATTGTCCAGTTTATGGCGAGCGAATAAAGATTGGCGAAGAAGTCATCTATGACAATTCCAAATCCGCCGTGAAAAGCCTGCAGCTGCCGCGCCGGCGGCGGCTTAACGATATCCACAAGACGCACAACCGCAAAGAACACGGCAAGCGCCCAAAAAGGGAGCGACTGAAGCGGGAGCCCGAGAACGGCTATAGGATAGAGCATCCATTCGTCTGCGGTGATCCGCCCGTCATCTTTGACGCCAAGCATTTCCTCGGCCACGGAACATACGGGAATAGCCGCCACCGCAAGAAGAAGCGCAGCGATCACCTGGGTTGACGACGCCCATGACGCCATCCACCAGGCAAGAGCAACACCGGGAAGACTTCCGAAAGTCCCCGGCGCAAACGGCACGAAAAGACCTAACCCACAGCCAGTGGCGAGAAAAAGGACAAGCTTCTTCATTTAGATGAGACACCCATCTTGTATCCGTTGAAGATGCGTGTGTTGTACGTCTTTTGCTTGGCGTCCACGGGAAGCCCGAGAGACTTGCGGATCTCCATAAATGCTTTAACACCCTTCGGCCCTACCTGATTAAGCTTTGAGCCGTGGGCATTGGACAAAAGAAGAACCTGGCAATAGGAATCGGCGTTCTCGGCAAACCATTCGGCCTCCTCGATATCGCGAGCACCGCATACGATGCCGTGATTCTCCATAAACACCACATTCGACTTCTTCGACGCCGCGGCCACGGATGCGGCCACTTCG
This sequence comes from Kiritimatiellia bacterium, assembly GCA_017628165.1. Taxonomy (GTDB): domain Bacteria; phylum Verrucomicrobiota; class Kiritimatiellia; order RFP12; family UBA1067; genus UBA1067. Next base: position 10,680 of record JAGBZQ010000115.1, read on the forward strand.
TCCGAGCCGGGAGTGGCATACGGAGCAAGAGGAATCTGGTTGAGGAAGATATCAGCCTCCGGATTGATGCCGCTCGGCGGCACCTGCCCTGCAAAGAGAAAAGCGTTGCAGTGCGGAGGATGGCAATGCACGCAGGCATCCCATCCGGCGGCAAGCATCATCGCGATATGCACCTTGACCTCGCTCGTACGCGGACGATAGCCGCAGAGCTGCCCAGCGTTCATATCCACGAGGCAGATATCCTTCTCCTCCATGAAGCCCTTGCAGCAAAGCGTAGGCGAACAGAGAACGAGATCCTCCCCCACGCGAACAGAAAGGTTGCCGCCGTTTCCGTCTGTAAAGCCGCGCGCATAGATCCTCCGGCCCATCTCGCACATAGCCTTTTTAACTTTGCGGATGGCGGGCGAATTAAAGAACTTGTCGAGCTCCCTGCGCGTCTTGGGCTGTGGACCCCTCCTCCAATCGTACGCACGATCCACGAGCGGAGGATTGATATAAAGTTTCTTGTCCATTTCCATTTATCCTCTCTGTCTTAGAATTTCATAAAGCGTAATCGCCGTAGCGACCCCTGCATTCAGAGACTCAAAACCTCCCGGCATCGGCAGCTCTGCGATAAAATCGCAGTTCTCGCGAACGAGCCGCGAAATGCCGCTACCCTCCGCGCCCACGACAAGACCGGAGCGTCCGCGGAAATCGACATCCGTATACACCTTCGCGTCCTCACCCCAATCAAGCCCTGTAAGCCAAAGACCGGCATCCTTGAGGGCTTCAATCGCACGGACAAGATTTACCACATGAGCAACCTTGACATACTCGGACCCTCCGGCAGAGGCCCGCACAACTGCAGGTGTGATGCCGCATGCGCGGTCCTCCGGGATGATGACGCCGGACACTCCCGCGGCACTCGCCGTACGGAGAATTGAACCCACATTCTGCGGATCCTCAAGGTGATCCAAAATGACAACCGTGGCATTCTCGTCATTTTCGACATCAGAGAGTATCTCCTCGAAGCCGACATACGGATAACCCGTCGTCTTAAGCGCAACACCCTGATGATGCCCAAATCGCGTGAGCTTATCAAGCTGCGCACGCTCCATCGTGCGTATAACAAGCCGCCGCGAACGAGCTTCATCGCGTATGCGCTGAATCTGCTCGTCCTCATCGGGAAACTCAGACGGCAGGATAATCTCCGTGGCCGTGCGCCGACCGGCTGCGAGCGCCTCCTCCACGGGATTGCGCCCATAAATCCACTCGCCGCCGGTCAAAAGCTCGCGAGGCCCCTTTACATGACGCTGACTCTGACCATTACTGCTTTTCATCGCTTAAGAAGAACTTCCTTTTCGTATTTCTTGACGCTTGCAAACCACTCCTCGCCAGCAGCAACGCCATGACGCTTGCAGAACTCGCCCCAGACAGACTCGAACGGATAGTTCTTGTACTCCTCCTGAAGAACGAGCTGCGCGGTGAAATCGCCTGAATCCTGAAGAGCCTTGAGCTTGGCATTAGGCGTGAGCATGGCCTTCAAAAGCTCCTTCTGCATATTGCGCATTCCGAGTACCCATGCCGCGACGCGGCAGATGGACGCATCAAAGTAATCAAGCGCAATAATGAAGTTCTCCGGCCCCATCTTCACGATTTCACGCGCGGCCGCGGCAAGATCGTCATTCTGCCTGATAACATGATCGGAATCCCAGCGGACAGGACGAGAAATATGGAAGGCCACCTTGCCGAAGAACATGAGGAATGAACTGATCTTGTCTGCCACATTCTCAGTGAGATGGAAGTGCCCCATATCAAGAAGCGCCAAAATCTTACGGCTCTGCGCATAGCCCATCACAAACTCGTGCGAATTGACGGTATAGCTTTCAACTCCGATGCCGAAAAGCTTCGACTCAAGCGTAGGCACAACGGCCTTCTTGTCATACTTCGTCTTAAAGATCTTGTCAAGCGAATCGGCCATACGCTGACGCGGCCCAAGACGATCGGAAGGATCGTCCTTGAAACCATCGGGAGCCCAGAAGTTGATAGTGCACGGCGATTTCAGCTCCTTGCCCATATACTCTGCGATCTTGAGGCACTGAATGCCGTGCTTCACCCAAAACTCGCGGATCTTGGGATCCGTGGCGGCAAGCGTAAGGCCGTCGACAACATTGGCGTGCGAAAAAAACGTGGGATTGAAGTCAAGGCCGATTCCGAGCCTCTTCGCCCACTCCACCCAGGGCTTGAAATGCTTGATGCCAAGCTTGTCGCGATCAGCAACACTACCCTCGTGGATGCCGTAGCAGGCGTGAAGATTGAGGCGGTGCTTACCAGGGATAAGGCTCATGGCAAATTCAACATCCGCCATGAGCTCAGCAGGCGTGGTGGCCTTGCCAGGGTAATTGCCTGTAGTCTGAATGCCGTTGGATGCGCCGCCCACAGACTCGAATCCGGTCACGTCGTCACCTTGCCAGCAATGCATAGAAACGGGAATCGCGGAAAGCGCCGCAATAGCCTTATCCGTATCGACGCCGATCTTGGCATATTTTTTCTTAGCCTGACTATAGCTCATAGACTTGCTCCTCAAATACTATGTTGTAATGTAGTTTTACATAGTATACCAAATCAAATACAGGAAATGCGATAAATCAGAAAATTCATGGTACTGTTTATTGATGGCTGCAAGCGATTTTTGGTATACTCAAAGCTTAACAGAAAGGAACAGCTAAAATGAAGAA
>JAGBZQ010000116.1 GCA_017628165.1 Kiritimatiellia bacterium
CGCAGCCTTGATGCGCCGAATATCGCATTCCTTCGTTCTCTCGGAATTGAATGTTTTCCAGACGATGGTTCGGGCGTAGATTCCTCAGTGGATGAGGTGATTGTTTCCACGGCGATAGAGGAGACAAACAAGGGTCTTCTTAAGGCGAAAGAGCTTGCCATTCCCGTCACGCATCGCGCGGCCGCACTTGCTTCGGTGCTTAAGCCATACAAGCTTGTAGCCGTGGCAGGCACATGCGGAAAGTCCACCGTGACCGCGATGCTCGGTCATATCCTCGCAGACTGCGGCACCGATGCCATGTGCGTCAACGGCGCTAATGTTCCGGGATGGGAGGGTGCCGTACGCTTCGGAAGAGGCGAATATGCCGTTGCGGAAGTGGACGAGAGCGATAAGTCCCTCGTTGCCTTTAAGCCTTATGCCGCTATTATAACGAACGCATCAGCCGATCATTATTCAAAGGAGGAGATGGACGAAGTCTTTGACGCGTTCATTGAAGGCCTCCCAGGTCCGCTTGTCGACGGCCGTAAAATAAGCGGCGAGGCGGATGTTTCGCTTCCGGGCAAACACAATCGCCACAATGCTTTTCTCGCGCTTGAGATGGCCAAGGCTCTCGGATGCGACGAGGAGCGCGCACGTGCTGCGCTTCTTGATTTTCGTGGCGTAGAGCGGCGCCTCCAGAAGATTGGCGATGGAGTTTATGACGATTACGCACATAATCCGCAGAAGCTCGAAGCCATGTGGCGGACTCTTCAAGAGGCTTATCCTTCGGGCGTGTGTGCAGTCTGGCGCCCGCATGGATATGCGCCCTTGAGGAAGATGCTTGATGATTTGGCGGCGATGTTCTCCAGGGTTATACGAGATTGTGACAAGCTTCTTCTTCTTCCGGTCTACGATGCCGGCGGTACGGCAGATCGCTCCGTGAATTCGGGGATGCTTGCGGAATTGATCCCTGAATCGAAAGTGATTCTCGTGGACGGGATTGATGGCGCCTACGAATGGATGGCTTCAAACATCGGCTCATACGCTGCGTTCGCCACCTGTGGCGCTCGCGACACACAGCTCCCCGCACTTGCGCGGCGCATTGCGGCACTTCGCAAGAAATGACAATTTAACAAAACGAAAGATAACATCATGATTTCAGATCAAATCAAAAAAGGTAACGCCCGCGCTCCTCATAGAAGTCTTCTCTTTGCCACTGGTATGAAGCGCAAGGATGTGAAGAAGCCGTTTATCGGCATCTGCAACAGCTACGAGAGTTTTGTCCCTGGGCACTGCCATCTCAACAAGGTGGGCGAGTTTTTGAAGAAGTGCATCGAGGAAGCTGGTGGAGTGGCCATGGAATTCAATACGATTGCCGTGTGTGACGGCATCGCGATGGGGCACTCCGGCATGAAGTATTCGCTTCCTTCGCGTGAGCTTATCGCCGATTCTGTAGAATCAATCGCGCGCGCCCATTGCTTTGATGCAATGATTTGCGTTCCTAACTGCGATAAGATCGTCCCCGGAATGCTCATAGGCGCGCTTCGCGTTAACATCCCCGTTATATTCGCCTCCGGCGGGCCGATGGCGCCTGGCAAGCATCCTGTCACGGGCAAAGACACGGATCTTAACTCCGTTTTCGAGGCTGTGGGTGCAGAGTCTGTCGGCAAGATTTCCGCCAAGGAGTTGGAGAAGGTTGAGGAGACGAGCTGCCCCGGGTGCGGGAGCTGCTCCGGAATGTTTACCGCCAATTCCATGAACTGCCTTTATGAAGCGCTCGGTCTTGCGCTTCCCGGCAACGGAACGATTCTTGCAATCGATCCGAAGAGGCAGGAGCTTTATCGTGCGGCGGCCAAGCGCATCGTGGCGATGGCCAAGAAGGGCGCGCCTCTGCCGAAGGATCTCGTGACGCAGGAGTCTCTTGACAACGCCCTTACTCTTGATATGGCGATGGGCGGATCAACGAATACCGTTCTTCACACCCTTGCAATCGCGCGCGAAGCCGGGGTGGAGTATTCTCTTGAGCGAATGAACGCGATATCCGCTGTCACGCCATATGTCTGCAAGGTGGCTCCTTCCGGTCATTATCATGTGGCTGATGTTGATCGTGCAGGCGGAGTTATGGCGGTTTTGAAGCGCGTGGCTACGAGCGCATCTCCGGCTGGGAAGCCGTTTTACCTTCATCTTGATGCACAGAGCGTGACCGGCAAGAAGATCGGTCAGCTTATTAAGGCCGCCCGTATTTCCGATGATGATGTCATAAGGACTGTTGAAAACGCATACTCAAAGGATGGCGGGCTTGCAGTCCTTTGGGGAAATCTCGCGCTTGAAGGCTCTGTAGTCAAGAAGGGTGGCGTTGCGCCTTCGATGATGAAGTTTACCGGCAAAGCCATTTGCTTTGATTCGCAGGAAGAGGCTTGTGAGGGAATTCTCGGAGGCAAGGTCAAGCCTGGTCATGTGGTTGTAATCCGCTATGAGGGTCCAAAGGGCGGCCCAGGAATGCAGGAGATGCTTGCTCCTACGTCCTACATAATCGGTCAGGGGCTTGGGGAGTCGGTGGCGCTCATCACCGACGGGCGCTTCTCCGGCGCCACGCACGGCGCATGCGTGGGGCATGTCTCTCCGGAAGCGGCCGAAGGCGGCCTCATAGGGCTTTTGAAGAACGGAGATGAAATCACGATTGATATTCCCTCCCGATCCATAAACGCAAATCTCACTAAAGCTGAAATCGCGCGCCGCGCCAAGACCGCCAAGCCTTGGAAGCCGCGCATCAAAGACGGGTGGCTTTCGCGCTATCAGCATTTTGTCGGCAACGCCTCGTCCGGTGCAAGCTTTAAACGTTCATAAGGATAAGTTTTCAATAAGACTCTCTTTATGGTATAATATTTAAATTAAATTTTCAAAATTCTCCATCAAGAAAGATATACTATGATTCTTCTTAAAGGTTCCGAAGCGTTCTCTCCGTTTCGTATGGATGCTATCAAGGATGCCATTGCCAAGGCTGCGCCCAAACTTGGGCCTGTTGAGATTGACGCTCGCTGGGTATATGCAATTGAAATAGAGGGGGATGAATGCCCTAAAGGGGTTCTTGAGCGTGCTGCAGTCCTCCTGAACGCCGAGGGAGCGTGCGAAGGCGCGGACTTCTTTGTCACCCCTCGCAAAGGAACAATTTCTCCGTGGAGTACCAAGGCCACGGATATCTTCCGCAACTGTGATCTTACGGGCATCAAGCGTGTTGAGCGCGGTATCGCCTTTAAGACTTCGAAGACGCTCCCGCAGGAATGCCTGGCTGCTCTCTATGACAAGATGACCGAGGGAGTCTATGCAGATATTTCCGATCTCTTTGTAGCCGGCGATCCCGCCCCAGGTAGGACGTTCGATGTTCTAGAGAAGGGTGTTGCCGCCATTCGCGAGGCTAACGACGAGCTCGGCCTTGCCATTTCCGATCCGGAGATGGAATATCTTGCCAAGAGCTTTGCCGCGGCGGGGCGTAACCCCACGGACACGGAGCTTGTTATGTTCGGGCAGGTCAACTCCGAGCACTGCCGCCACAAAATCTTCGGCGCAGAGTTCATAATTGACGGCAAACGCCAGAAGAAGTCTCTCTTTGAGATGATTAAAAATACGCATACCAAGCGCCCCGAGGGCACGCTTTCCGCGTACAAGGACAATTCGTCAGTGATCGCCGGATTTCCCACAGATGTTTTCTCCATCAATCCCAAGACGAACTCCTATGCCTTCAAGAAGGATGATCTTGATCAGCTTATGAAGGTGGAGACGCACAACCATCCCACGGCGATCTCCCCATATCCTGGTGCGGCAACGGGCGTCGGCGGTGAAATTCGTGACGAATCGGCCACGGGTGCAGGCTCCTGCACAGGTGCCGGCATTTGCGGATTCATGGTTTCAAACCTCCGTATCCCCGGATATCCGCAGCCCTGGGAGCGTATCTTTGCAGATTTCCCATCGCGCCTCGCAACGCCTCTTCAGATCATGACCGAAGGTCCCATCGGAGGCGCGGCGTTTGGCAACGAGTTCGGCCGTCCGCAGCTCTGCGGTTTCTTCCGTACATACGAAGGAGAGATCGCCGGTGAGCTTAGAGGCTACCATAAGCCGATTATGCTTGCTGGCGGCATGGGTACCATCCGCAACGGCCAGGTTCAGAAGAAGCCCGTTAAAGTCGGCTCGCTCATTGTTCAGATCGGCGGTCCTGCAATGCGCATTGGTCTTGGCGGCGGTGCCGCAAGCTCGATGATGACCGGTACAAATTCTGAGGCTCTCGATTTCAATTCCGTACAGCGCGGCAACGCCGAAATGCAGCGCCGTTGCCAGGGCGTGATTGACGCCTGCGCAAGTCTCGGCAAGGCGAATCCCATTCTTTCCATTCACGACATCGGAGCGGGCGGACTTTCCAACGGCTGCCCCGAGCTTGTCGAGGCCACGGGCGGTAAGTTTTCGCTTCGCTCGATCCACAACGAAGAGAAGTCCATGAACCCGATGGAAATCTGGTGTTGCGAAGCGCAGGAGCGTTATGTGCTTGCGCTCAAGCCGGAGGCCCGCGGCTTCTTTGAAGATCTCTGCACACGCGAGCGCTGCCCGGTGGCGTTCATCGGCGTTGCAACGGGCGACGGCCAGTTGATTCTCGAGGACGAGCATTTCGAGGATCGTCCGATCGATATGGATATCAAGGTTCTTCTCGGCAAGCCTCCGCGTATGGTGCGCGATGTCAAGCGTGTGAAGGCTAAGCGCATTCCTGCTACGTTTGAGGGCGTAAAGCCTCTTGATGCTTTGACGCGCATTCTTCATCTTCCTGCGGTTGCAGACAAGACGTTCCTTGTTTCTATTACAGACCGCACTGTCACAGGCCGAGTTGCGCGCGACCAAATGGTCGGCAAGTTCCAGCTTCCCGCCGCAGACTGCGCCGTCACAACGATGGGCTACAAGACTTTCAACGGCCAGGCGATGGCTACGGGCGAGCGTACGCCTGTGGCTCTTCTTGACGGCCCGGCATCCGGCCGCATGGCTATTACCGAGGCTATTACGAATCTCGCCGCAGCCGATGTTGGTGATATCGGGCAGATCCGCCTCTCAGCCAACTGGATGGCGCCTTGCGGCGATCCCGGCGAGGATGCGATTCTCTATGATACCGTTCAGGAAGTCGGCATGAATTTCTGCCCGAAGCTTGGAGTTTCCATTCCTGTCGGCAAGGATTCCTGCTCAATGCACACCACTTGGAACGACGCAGATGGCACCACGCGCAAGCAGGTAGCTCCGCTTTCGCTCGTGGTCTCTTCGTTCGCTCCTGTGAACGACGTGCGTCTTACGCTTACACCGGATTTTAAGCCAGGCGCTTCTAAGATCGTCTATGTGGATCTCGGCAACGGAGAACTTCCGCTTGGTGCGACTGCTCTTGCGCAGGTTTATTCGCAGCTCGGCAATACGCACGCCGATGCGGACGCCGCTACGCTAAAATGTTTCTTCAATGCGATGCAGAAGATAGTCCGCGAGAAGAAGGCCCTTGCCTATCACGATCGCAGCGACGGCGGCATTGCGGTAACACTCGCCGAGATGGCCATTACGGGCGGGCGCGGCATCAATGTCACGCTCCCTGACGGTGATGTTCTTGGACAGCTCTTCACCGAGCAGCCTGGCGCCGCTCTTCAGGTGGCGGACGATAATCTTGCTGATGTGCTTGCCGTCTTCAAGTCTGCCCGAGTTCCCGCCGTTGTTATCGGCGAAGTTGACGATACGCGCGATTTCGTGGTGTCAGTCGGCTCGCGCCTTGCGATCAAGACAGATCTTACGTACCTGCGCCGCGCATGGAGTGAGACGACCTACCGCATGCAGGCTCTGCGCGATAATCCCGTCTGCGCCAAGGAGGAATATGATAACGCTCTTGACGAGCAGGATCCCGGCCTTACGTTCACTCTCACGTACAATCCTGACGACAAGTCATTCAAGCCCAAGGCTTCTCAAAAGCCAAGAATGTGCATCCTCCGCGAGCAGGGCGTTAATGGACACATTGAAATGGCGGCGGCTTTTGCGCTTGCCGGATTTGATTGTCAGGATGTCCACATGAGCGACCTGATTTCCGGCAAGGTGGATCTTGCTGATTTCAAGGGCCTTGTCGCGTGCGGCGGCTTCTCTTACGGCGACGTTCTTGGTGCCGGCTCCGGCTGGGCGCGTTCAATTCTCTTCAATGATCGCCTCAAAGGGATGTTCTCGAAGTTCTTCGCTCGTCCCGATACGTTCTCTCTTGGCGTGTGCAACGGCTGCCAGATGCTTTCGCAGCTTAAAGACATTATTCCAGGTGCAGAGGAATGGCCCAAATTCGTGCGTAACGTCTCCGAGCAGTTTGAGGCGCGCTACGCCACGATTGAGATCGAGCCTTCGCCTTCCATCTTCTTCAAGGGTATGGAAGGCTCTCGCCTCCCGATTGCTGTGGCTCATGGTGAAGGCCGCGTCTGGACGGACGGATTTACGCCCGGTAAATGCGCTGCCCATTATGTTGACGGCCGCGGCAACGCCACCGAGCGCTATCCGTACAACCCGAACGGCTCAATCGGCGGTCAGACGGCGTTTACATCATCTGACGGCCGCGCCACAATCATGATGCCGCATCCTGAACGCGGCTTTAGAGCATGCCAGCTGAGCTACAATCCGGGAGTTTTCGCGGAGAACGGTCCTTGGATGCGTATGTTCCAGAACGCTTATCGCTTCGCTACTCAGGGGTAAGGCGTGATGCGCGTCGGCTTCGGGTATGATTCACACCGTTTTGAGGAAGGGCGCAAGCTCATCCTCGGCGGAGTGGAGATTCCATACGAAAAGGGCCTTAAGGGGCATTCTGACGCCGATGCGCTTATCCATGCGATAATCGACTCTCTCTTCGGTGCCGCCGCACTGGGGGATATCGGCTCCCACTTTCCGGATACAGACGAGAAGTGGCACGGAGCTGATTCTGCAAAGCTTCTTGAATCTGCGGTTTGCGAGGTTCGTGGCGCTTTCTGGAGTATAGTCTATGTGGATGTCACCGTGATCTGCGAGCGTCCGAAGCTGCTGCCGCATATTCCTGCCATCAGAGAGCGCTTGGCGGAGATTCTTTTCCCGGGAGAGGCGGGCGGAGTTTCACGCATTTCCGTGAAAGGCAAGACGAACGAAAAGATGGACGATGTGGGAGCAGGCGCAGGCATAGAGGTCCATGCGGTCTCGTTGCTGAAAAGCAACAAATAGGCAGCATGCGGTGCGCTCCTTGATTTTTTGAAGCGAGCAAGTAAGTTTGTTATAATATGTAAAAATAAGACCAGCTAAAAATTTGGGCGGGTATTAACAACGGAGTAAAAAATGAAGACAGCAAAAGTAAATGGTTTTGAAATCACAAAAGAGGCGGTAGGCTTTGAGCTTGATAGGCTTGTCAGGTTCTACATGTCGCATGGTATGTCTATGGAGGAAGTAAGAAACAATCTTCCGCGCCTTCAGGAGAAGGCTCTTGATCAGGCGATCGGCGCGCGTCTTCTTTTAGAGCGCTCTACTCAGCTTGATATCGCGCTTTCCGGCGATGATATTGATGCAGAGGTCGTCAAGGTTGTTGAGCAGGTGGGCGGAGAGGAGAATTTCAAGAAGGCTCTCGCCGCGCAGAATATCACGGAAGAGGTTTTTCGCAAGGAGCTTGAGAAGGGTGCCCGCGTCAATAAGCTTGTTGAGCAAGCCTGCTCGAGTGTTGAGGAGCCTTCCGAGCAAGATGTTGCAGATTTCTACGAGGCGCATAAGGCAGAATATGTTACAGAAGCCAAGGTTCTCTGCCAGCATATTCTTGTAAAGGTTGAGCCTTCGTCCACTTCTGACGAAAAGTCTGCCGCATTTGAAAAGATATGCGCAATCCGCGAGCGCATTGTCGCAGGTGGAAATTTTGCCGAGGAGGCAAAGGTCCATTCAGACTGCCCCTCTGGGCGTGAGGGGGGATCTCTCGGCTGGTTTGGCCGTGGTATGATGGTTCCTGAGTTTGACAAGGCCGCGTTTGAGATGAAGAAGGGTGATGTCTCAGGTGTTGTCACTACGCAATTTGGCTATCACATTATCTACAAGGCTGATGAGCAGCCGAGCGTTGCGCAGACGCTTGTGGATGTGCATGACCAGATCAAGGATTTGATTCGCCACGAGGCGCGCGGCAAGGCTGTAGATGCTTTTGTGGCGGAGCTTCGCGAGAAGGCCGAGATTGAGTTTACGGGAGAGTGATTAGTGATTAGTCGTTAGTCGATGGTGATTAGTCATTAGTCGTTAGTGGATAGGGGTTAGTGGGTAGTGAATAAATGTGAAATGAGGTAGAAATGGAGATAACTAGTCCGAGCAATCCGAAGCTCAAATATGTAGTCAAACTGAGGACATGTTCTGCACGCGAAGAGTCCGGCGAGATGATTGTCGAGGGTTTTCGCGAGTGTCGTCGTGCCTTGGACAACGGCTATAGGCCAAGGGCTATATTCCATTGCCCGGACTTTTATCTCAAGAACGAAAACGAGCCGGCACTCGTAGATGAGTGCCGCCGTCTCGGTGCTGAGGTTTATACATGTTCTAAACAGTGCTTTTCAAAAATCGCATACAAGGAGCGCCCTGATGGTCTTTTGATGCTCGGACCTCACGTTACTGTAAAGTTGCGTGATTTGAAACTCCCTGAAAATGCACTTGTAATCGTTACCGAGGCTATTGAAAAGCCCGGCAACCTCGGTACGATTCTTCGCTCTGCCGATGCCGCCAAGGTGGCCGCCGTCATTGTATGCAACAGAACGACCGATATTCATAATCCAAATGTCGTGAGGGCTTCCACGGGGACGATGTTCTCGGTTCCGATTGCCGAGGCATCAAGCGAGGAGGCGCTCGAATTCCTCAAGGAGCGCGGCTTTAAGATTCTTGCGGCAACTCCCCATGCCGAGAAGCTTCATTTTGAGGTGGATCTTACAGGAAATGTGGCCATCGCGCTTGGAGCAGAGCAGTATGGGCTTACCGCCAAGTGGATGGATGGTGCAGAGCTTCGCGTGAGGATCCCTATGCTTGGGCTCGCAGATTCGCTCAATGTCTCCGCCGCTGCCACGATTTTAGTCTATGAGGCAGTTCGTCAACGCATTGCCTCTAATCAAATGTCCGTTCCGGCCTTCGAGCCCTGGCACGGCGAAGGCACAAAGGATTTCTGATAATGGGCTTTTGGGATTATCTTAGCCAGTATTTTGCGGCGCCCGAGTTTTTGCTGGCATCACTCCTTGTTCCATTTGCGCTTTTCTGGAGTGCGTTCCTGATCGCGCGCCGTAGGAAGGCTCTTTTGAAGATTGCTCCGAGAGCGCCTATCCGTTTTTCCGAGCGCCTTCAACTTCCCCTCATCGGAATCGGCGTTTTCCGTCTTCTTGTTTCGGCCGCCCGTCCGCGCTGGGGGAAGTCCACTGAGGTTGTGCGTGCTACCAATCGCAATATTGTTGTCGCTGTCGACGTTTCGCGCTCAATGCTTGCGAAGGACGTAAGGCCTAACAGGCTTGAGCGGGCAAAGGCAGACGTGGCGGATTTGATTGACGCTCTCGAGGGTGACAGATGTGCGCTTGTGGCGTTCCGCAATTCTGGCGTTGCGCTATGTCCTCTTACAACCGATCAGGGATTTTTGAGAAGTGCGCTTGAAACTCTTTCGGTAGATTCTGCACCGCGCGGCGAGACTAATCTTGGAAGCGCAATTCGTGAAGCTCTTCAAGTGATTTCCAAGGTTGACGGCAAGGAAGGCGCCAAGGCAGACCGCAGCGCGATCATAATCATTTCTGATGGAGGCGATCTGCGTGGCGAAGCTCTCAAAAACGCCGAGCTTGCCAAGGAGCGCGGCGTTCCGATTTTCACAGTCGGCATTGGAGATCCTGCTAAAGCGGCGGTATTGCCGGGCGATGATGGAGCGCCTCTTAAGTACAAGGGCGAAGTTGTAAAGGTCAAGCTTGAGGAAGAAGCGCTCAAGGCTGTAGCTGACGCGTCCGGCGGGCGTTATGTGCCGCTTGCCACCGCTCATACTGCGGAAACCACTCTCGGTGCGATTTACAGGTCATTTCTTAGAAAGGTTGCAGTCGAGGAGCAGAATTCAGACGAAAACAGGCGTGAGGAGCGTTATTTCTGGTTTCTTTTAGTGGCGCTTGTATTTCTTATATCAGGAGCTTCGCTTTCAAAAGGGCGCTTCCGGCGGCTTGTGGTCAAGCGTTCTATCCTGATAAAGTGAAAAAATAATGGTATAATACCTACTTATGAATGAAGGTGTCGGAATAGTAGAATCGAAGAAGCTTGTGCTTAATCTTCCTGAAGGAGGATACAGGTTTGAGACAGGCGCAATCATCGAAAAAATCGAAGTCGCGTATGAGGAGTGCGGAGCTCCCATGCGTGATGATAATGTGATTTTCATTTGTCACGCCTTGACAGGCGATGCACATGTGGCGGGCATTCGTCCAGGCGAGGAAAAGCCAAGCGGATGGTGGGAGGCTATGGTAGGTCCAGGCCGGGCGATTGATACGAATCGCTACCACGTCATCTGCGCCAACGTATTTGGCGGCTGCAGCGGGACTACAGGCCCGATGTCCATCAATCCCGCAACAAACAAGCCGTATGGTTCGTCATTTCCGCGCTATACTTTTTCCGATGCGGTGGATGTCTACCGTATGCTTCTTAAGCAGCTCGGCGTCAAGAAGCTTGCCGCCCTCATAGGCGGAAGCTACGGCGGGATGCAGGTGATGGACTGGATCACTCGTTGCCCGGACGAAATGGAGAAGGCATGTCTTATCGCCACATCCGCTTCTCTTAATACTCAGGCGCTCGCGTTTGATGTTGTGGGGCGCGCATCCATCACGGATGATCCGAAGTGGAATTTTGGCGATTATTACCTTGAAGGAGACGGCAAGGGGCCTGCAATCGGTCTTGCGAGCGCGCGGCAGCTTGCGCATATAACGTATCTTTCACGCGAGCTTCTGCAGGAGAAGTTCCAGCGTGCGCTTCAGAAGAATTTCGTGGAGGCGCCGGCTGACGAGCGTGCCAAGCGCGATGCTGCGTTTAAAACTTATTTTCAGATTGAGAGCTACCTTGATTATCAGGCGATGAAGTTCGTCCATCGCTTCGATGCGAACAGTTATCTTCATATAACGCGCACAATGGACATGTTCGATGCGGGATCGCGCTACGGCTCGCTTCTCGCCGCATGCGCACGCGTCAAGGCAAAGTGCCTTGTGGTGTCTTATCAGAACGATATTCTCTTTACAGAGCGCCAGTCCAAAGACATCACCGAGGCGCTTCTCAGATCTGGCAAAACCGTCTCTTACTGCCACCTTGAGGCAGGGACCGGCCATGACTCCTTCCTTACGGATATAGAGGATCTCTCCGGGCTTATAGCGGGATTCCTCAATCCGCGCTCTCCGAAAGTTATGAATTGGCAGCGTCGCCTCTTTAAGGGCGTAAGCGAAATGGTTTCTCCCTCTTCGAAGGTTATCGATATCGGCTGCGGAGATGGATCGCTTCTTGATGTTCTTCGCGCAGACAAGGGCGTTACCGGCGATGGTGTGGAGATCGATATAGACAAGTTCAAGGAAACCGTATCTTCCGGACACATGGCGTTTTGGGAGGATGCGGACGAAGGCCTTGATATCATCCCCGACAGGCATTATGATGTAGCCATCTGCTCAGACACTCTTCAGGAGGTGAAAAATCCGCGCGGACTTCTTGCGGAGGCTTTGCGCATAGCGGATGAGGCAATCGTCTCGTTCCCGAACTTTGCCGCCTATCGCATCCGCCTTACTCTCGGTTTAAGGGGTCGTCTTCCCGTTTCTAAGGCTCTTCCGTTCCAATGGTATGATACGCCTAATATCCATTGCATTACGCTTAAGGATTTCAAGGCTCTTTGCAAAGCCGATGGAATCGAGATAAAGGAAGTTAAGGCGTTTTCACGCCACTTCTTCGGCAAGATTCTTTTGGCGCTCGGCTTCAAGAATCTCGGCGCAAGCCAAATCGTAGCCAGAATCACAAGGAGGGTGTGATGATTCTTCCAGTCAGAATAGCCAAGCTCCTTCGTCATGGTATGGCCGTTCTCCATCCATGCGTATACGGGGATCTTGGCGTAAAGAACTCCATCACGCAGCTCGCGTTGGGCCTGGAGCGCGAGATTGCGCTTCTAGTACCCGCTCTTGACGCAAAAGAGCTTTCCGCTCGCTTTGTGGAAGAGATTCCGAAAATCCGCCGCTTGGTGGATACAGATATCGACGCCGCGTACGATGGAGATCCTGCCGCTACAAGCCGCATGGAAGTGGTGATGGCCTATCCCGGTGTCTACGCCGTCACTGTGCACAGAATTGCGCATGCGCTTTACACGCTTGGAGTGCCGGTGATTCCGCGTATCATTTCCGAGATCGCTCATTCTAAAACTGGAATTGATATTCATCCAGGAGCCAAGATAGGCGAGAGATTTTTCATCGATCACGGCACTGGTGTTGTAATCGGTGAGACCTCGGTTATCGGCTGCAACGTCAGGATATATCAGGGCGTCACGCTCGGCGGGCTTTCGTTTGCCAAAGACGACTCCGGAGCGCTTGTTAAAGGGATGAAGCGCCATCCCAACATTGAAGATAATGTGGTAATCTACGCCAATGCCACCATTCTAGGCGGGACGACGACAATCGGCCATGATTCCGAAATAGGCGGCAACGTTTGGCTTAAGGATTCCGTACCTCCATATTCGCGTGTCTACAACAAGCCTCCGGCTCCTGTTATCAAGCCAATCGGATGAGTTATTTCGCCTCGATTCTTCTGGCCGCAATCACGGTGGGAACCTGGAACGGGAAGTGGTTCCCGTCGGGAAGAGCAGAGCATCGTGCGTCTGAAGCGGAAGAGGCCGCCACGATTGCCAAGGCAGGGGTTCTTTTGCGTGATGGTCTTGCAAAGGCAGATCCCGTCGGGACGAATGATGTTATACTCTGCCTCAATGAAATCAGAGGGCCGAATACGGCTCAGAGGCTTTTAGACGCCATAGGCCGCACGAATCTCGCTGTAGCGGTGGTTACGCGCTATAGGAGGCGCGATCGTTTTGATATGCAGCAGGATGTTATTTTAACCACACTGCCGATAGTTTCCGCTAATTGGTCGAAATGGAAAAATTCTAAAGACAAGACTCCTCCGCGCGGGTACGCGCGCGCGAATCTTATTTTTGCCCCGTCCGTGACAGGGACCGTATACTGCATTCATTTGAAGTCAAATTACGGTCAAACCTCCAAAAAGCTGGCTGAGCTCAATCGTGCCAAACGCATGCTTGCCGTAAAGCAGATTGTGGAGCAGGAGCACGTCGGAAAAAAAAGGAAAGCCCGTCCCGTCATTGTCGCGGGTGACATCAATGCCGACAAATGGGCGCCGCAATTTTCGGAAGACACACTCTTTGCCTTATTTGAAGCGGGAGGGTATATGAATGCGATGGACCTTGCGGATCCTTTATCGCGCATTACCTATCCGGGACGCGGCAGACGTGCCGGAACAACGCTGGATTACATTTTCTATCGTGGGTTAAAAGCCACGGGCAAACCTTTCGTTATGCCGGCCGAAAAAATTTCGGATCACAATCCTGTATTTGCGAATCTTGATTACCTGTAAAACGAGCGAAGTAAATCATGTTTGAAATTACGATACTTTCGATACTTCAAGGCATTGCAGAGTTCCTGCCGATTTCAAGTTCTGGCCATCTCGTCATATTTCAGCATCTGCTTGGCATGAACGATCCCGGAATGCGGCTTGATATTTGCCTTCACGCCGGAACTCTTATTTCTATTTTCGTCTTTTATGCAAAAAGTATCGGATCTATTTTTCATGGATGTTTTTCACTTTCTGCCACTTCTGAACAAAGGCGCGAATCTTGGCATCTTGTTCTGACTCTTTTGATCAGTTCCATTCCCGCTGTTTTGGGCTACATCTTCTTTTCGGATGAGATCAAGAGCCTGTTCGAGAATGCAAAGATGGTTGGTGGGCTTCTTATGTTTACAGGCGCCGTTCTTTTGGGGACGCGTTATATTCCGCGTAATGACAAGAGAGTAGGTTTTTTAAGAGCTTTGGGAATGGGTGTTGGGCAGGCTATCGCTCTTCTGCCGGGCGTATCGCGCAGCGGAATGACGCTCGCAGCCGCAAGGAGTTTCGGCGTCAAGCCGGAGAAGGCGGCGGAGTTTTCTTTTCTTATGTCAACGCCGCTTATAATCGGAGGAATGATTCTTGAGATCGCAAAATCATTCGGCGGCACGGAGATTGATGCTATGCCATGGAGCCATCTTGCCTTCGGAATGGCGATAGCGGCATTTGTGGGATATTATTCGCTTAAGATTCTCGTCAAGGCGCTCAAAGGCAAATGGTTTTGGCTTTTCGGGCCATACTGCATCCTTGCCGGGCTTGCAACGCTGATTTTTGTCTCTGCACCGTAATCGCTTTTTCGAGTACGACGGGGGAGGGCCCCCATTACGCGATATACGGATTGGTGCGCCTTTCCGCGCCAATCGATGTGAAGCCGCCATGCCCGGGAATAACGAGCGTATCGTCTGGAAGCTCCATCAGCCTGCGAAGTGAATCAACAAGCTCCGCCATGCTTCCCCCGGGGAAATCCGTTCTGCCAACCGATCCGGCAAAAAGCGTATCGCCGCTCAAAAGAAGATTGTCCCCCGGGAAATAGTAGCACACTCCGCCTGGCGTATGCCCCGGTGTCTTGATAACCTCGCAGATGGTGAGCTCACTTGCATCATGAATGTTGGCAGGAGTTCCGATGGAGGGGTATTCACCTGGCATCTGATTGAAGGGATGGCCGAACATCACAGTGTCAGGCATGCCCACATACACGGGGATCGAAGGAAACCGCTTCTGAAGTGCTGCTGTGCCTGTGATGTGATCAAAGTGGGCGTGAGTGAGAAGAATCCCCTGAGGCTCAAGCGAATTCTTGGCAAGAAGGGCGATTATGCGCTCACCTTCGCTGCCGGGATCCACGATCCATGCTTTCGATCCTTGCGAAAGGATAGTGCAGTTCACTGCATATCCGCCTACCTGAATGGTGAGTCTTTCCATAATTATGAATGTTTTTATTGGCAAAGAAGGCGATCTGCGCCTTCGATGAGTGTCCGACCGCGCAGGAATGATCCACCATCCATGCGTGAGCCGCCTTCCGGCTTGAGCTCAAGAAGCATAAGGGCTGTGTCAAGACACTTTATGATGGGGCCTGTAGATTTTGGAGGAAGCAGAGCGGCAAGAGGACCATCCTTGAGAGGTGTGGTTATGCATTTGAGAACGGTCCCGCTTGGGGCTTCACGCCAAGAGCTTTCCATGTGCTTTACGATTACGGCCTTCAAGACGGAAACGCGCCCGGACGAGCCTTTCTTGCGCAGACGCTCGGGAAGGAATGTATATGAGCCGGGCCATGGCATATAGGCGCGGATTTTCCGCTCGACATAAAGGACAGGCTCATTCCAGTCGATAAGGCCGTCTGTCTTCTTCAACTTGTGTGCAAAAGTGGCGTCGGCATTATTCTGCGGCACTTCTGGCGGAAGAGCGCCCCTGTTCATAAGCGTAAGGGCTTTTGCGAGCGTAACGCCGCCTGTGATCGCAAGGGAATCCATCAGTTCGCCGCCGGTGACATCCGAGTAGATCGGCTCATAACTCTGAAGAATGATCGGCCCGTCATCCATGCCGAGCCCCATGCGCATAACCGTCACTCCAGTGAGCTTTTCACCTGCTGCAAGAGCGGCGACAACGGGAGAGGCTCCACGATATTTTGGAAGGAGCGAGAAGTGGCAGTTGATACAGCCTCCGAGGGGGAGATTCAAGAGCTGTGGCTTAAGGAACTGCCCGAAGGCCACAACGGCTATTACATCAGGCTTCCATGATTTGATTTTCTCGAGAGATTCTTCGGAGTTTACGTTCTCCGGGGAGATGATTTCTAAAATGCCGCACGCCAAAGCATATGCCTTGCAGGGGCACGGTGTCAAAGCCTTGCCGCGCCCGGCCGGACGATCTGGCTGGGTGACAACGCCAACGACTTCAAGCTCGCGCTCGCGCATGATGGCTTTCAGGCACATTGCCGAAGCCTCGGAAGATCCCATGTAAACAACTCTCATTGGCGGGTATTATACCAAAATTCTCTTTTTTGTGGTATAATTGACGAAGTGAAAAAGGAATTACCCAATATGCAAAACATTGATGGAAGTATCTGCGACATCGTCGCTACACTTAAGAAACCGCGTGCGGCCTTCACCAAGGCCGACATCAAGAAGTTTATCAAAGCTCAAGGCATTCGTCATGTCAATTTCATGTATCCGGGCGGCGACGGCCGTTTGAAGACTTTGAACTTCGTTCTCAATAGCGATGCGTATCTTGACGAGATACTTTCGTGCGGCGAGCGTGTAGACGGCTCATCGCTCTTTAAGTACATCGAAGCGTCAAGCTCCGATCTTTATGTGGTGCCGCGTTTTTCATCGGCTTTCGTAGATCCCTTTGCCAAGCTTCCCACGCTCTGCCTTCTTTGCTCGTTCTTCAACAAGGACGGCGAGCCGCTTGAATCATCGCCCGAATACACTCTTCGCAAAGCCGCGGCTCTCTTCAAGAAGGAGACCGGGTTTGAGTTTCAGGCGATGGGTGAGCTTGAATATTACGTGATCGCTCCCGCCACTGAATCATTCCCCGCCCTCGATCAGCGCGGCTATCACGAGTCTGCTCCGTTTGCGAAGTTCAATGAGTTCCGCCAGAAGTGCATGCACTACATTTCGCTTGCCGGCGGTCTTATAAAGTACGGCCACTCCGAGGTTGGCAACTTCACGCAGGACGGCAAGCTCTATGAGCAGAACGAAATCGAATTCCTTCCGTGCGCCGCCGAAGATGCCGCCAACCAGCTTACACTCGCAAAGTGGATGATCCGCAATCTCGGAGCGGAATACGGCTACGACATAACTTTCGCTCCCAAGATTACTGTGGGCAAAGCGGGCAGTGGTCTCCATATCCACATGCGTCTTATGAAGAACGGCAAGAATCAAATGCTCAAATCAGGCAAAATTTCCGACTATGCCAAGCGCGCCATTGCCGGAATGATGAAGCTTGCTCCGTCCATTACGGCATTCGGCAACATGAATCCCACAAGCTACTTCCGTCTCGTGCCACATCAGGAAGCTCCCACGAATGTCTGCTGGGGTGATCGCAACCGCTCGGTACTGGTGCGCGTCCCGCTCGGATGGACGGCAAAGAAGGATCTCTGCAGGCAGGCCAATCCCAAAGAGACCGCCGCTTCGTATAATACGTCTGAAAAGCAGACTGTTGAAATGCGCTCGCCTGATGCTTCGGCCAACGTCTATCTTCTTATGGCAGGGCTTGCTGTCGCTTGCCGTTACGGCTTCTCGCTCAAGGACGGCGTTAAGGTAGCCGATGCCACATATGTGAATGTCAATATCCACAAGAAGGAGAATGAGAAGCTTTTGTCCTCGCTCGAGACTCTTCCTGACAGCTGTGCGGCCTCCGCCGACTGCCTCAAGAAGCAGCGCGCCATTTACGAAGAGGGCGGCGTTTTCTCGCCTGCGATGATCGACGGAATCATTTCCGAGCTCGAATCATTTGACGATAGGACACTCCGTAGAGACATCCAGGGCGACGCCAAGGCGGTGGCCAAGCTCGTTTCCGAATTCTTCTACTGCGGTTGAGCAGCGCCTTGATTTTCATTGCGCTTGTATTTCTTTTAATCCTTTCGGCGTTCTTTTCGAGCGCCGAAACGGTTCTTTTTTCACTCACTGGCGCTCAGAGGGCGCGAATCCGTTCGCGCAATCTGAAGTCAGATGAGCGAATAGGGCGATGCCTTTCTGACAAGGCGGTCCTGTTCTCCACGCTTCTTGTGGGCAACACATTCGTCAATTTTGCGATTTCTACAATTGGATATTATCTCTTTGATGGATATTTCCCTTCATACGGGTGGATTGCGATTCCAATTTTTACACTCCTACTTCTTCTCTTCGGAGAGATTACACCGAAGCGTCTTGCGCTTCGCTTCACAGAAGAGATTGCGCCCACCTATTCGGCGATACTTCTTTTCTGGCGTTTTCTTTTTACGCCGTTCAATACCGTCTTAAGGCTATCGGCAAATGCGTTTGCCCCTATGCTTGAGCGTGAGCGGCGTGCACTTTCAGACAGAGAGCTGATCTCAGTAATGGAGTCCGCGGCAGAGGAGGGGGCCGTAACAGCGGCCGATGCCAAGATGGTGGAAGGGGTGCTCAGGCTTTCCGAGCTTTGCGCCAACGACGAGATGATACCTCGCGTGGATATTGAAGGCTATGATATCGATCTTGGTGAAGAGGCGAGAATGGAATGTCTCTCCAATACAGAGCACCGCTATCTTCCCGTGTTTCGCCGCTCGCCCGATGCGATAGAAGGCATTATCGATGCCGCCACAGGAGAAATTGAAGATCCGCTTTTTGTTCCTGAGACGATTACGCTTGATGATCTTCTTGTAGTGTTCGCAAAGAGCTCGAAGCCACTCGCCGTTGTTCTTGATGAATACGGCGGCACTGCGGGAATCATTTCACAGAACGATGTTCTTGAGCTTATCGTGGGCCCCGGGGTATTCGGCAATCCACACACGGAGCCTCAGATTACACAGATCTCCGCGAACGAGTGGGAGATTGACGCGCGCGCAAGTCTGGATGAAGTGAACAGAGCGCTTGATATCGAGCTTGAAGCAGAGGATGCGGACCGCATTTCAGGATGGATGCAATTCCATGCAGGCAGGATTCCGCATGTAGGCCAGGCGATTACGGCCAATGGATGCATAGCCACTGTATTAAGGCGTCGCCGCCGCAGAGTGATAACGGTGAGCCTCAAGGTGCTTGAGCGCCAAGGGGGCACAGACGACTGGGAGCTTCTTGCTGCTACGGATGAAGATGTGGATCGCACGGAGGAGGATCAAGAATGACGCTCTTTCTACTTGTTTGCGCTGCATTGACGGCACTCGTATTTTCTGCGTTCTTCTCCGGGACGGAGACGGGATTTCTTTCGGTTAGCCGCGAGCGGATACTTCATCTTGCACGAGAGGGTGGGGCCAAAGCAAACCGCATCCAAAGGGCGCTTTCAGATATGGGTTTTACCACCACGACTCTTTTGGTTGGAAATAATATTGCAAATGTTTCGTATTCTGCCGCTACGGCCGCAATAGCCGCTCATCTCTTCGCGGCAAACGAAATAGCGAGTTTCATATGGAGCCTTTTTGCGGCGTTCATGATTCTTTATTTTGCCGAGTTTATGCCCAAGCTTTTATGCTCGGCAAGGCCTTTAAGGCGCATTCTTGTTTTGAGTGGGCCGTACAGGATCGTATCTCAGATACTTTT
The DNA here is from genome assembly GCA_017628165.1 of Kiritimatiellia bacterium. Classification (GTDB taxonomy): domain Bacteria; phylum Verrucomicrobiota; class Kiritimatiellia; order RFP12; family UBA1067; genus UBA1067. The sequence goes on from JAGBZQ010000116.1 coordinate 19,344, forward strand.
CCCGATAACATTTATCGCCATGAAGATGACGGACTTCTTTGTGCCTCCGAAGAAGACAAAAGAATCTCTTACTGCGGGCGATCTCATACGTATCCTTGAGGACCGCAAGGACGGAGTGTGTCTTTCCGATGTGGAAAGCGCTCTTATCACGCGTATCATCGTCCTTAGGGCAAAAGGCATTGCGATGACACCAGAATCGATTCTTTCCGCCCTGCGCGATGCTGATTAGTCCTGTGGGGATACTCCATTTTAGTCGTTAGTTGTTAGGGGTTAGTGGGGTGTTTTAGTTTAGCCGTGGAGAAGTGGAAATTTGCAATAATTTCTCCTTTACTTGAAAAGCGCAGTATGTTATTATATCGACATATAGTGGATGCAATGCCGCGTTAGTTTATTTTCACATCAAGCCTACTAGCACGAAAGGATAAACTCATGAGCCTTATAACTTGCAAAAACCTCAGGGGGGGGGGTAATAGTTTAAAGTTTCGAGGTAAGAGTGAAGAGGTAAGAGTTGGAGGATGGAGTTCGAGTGCGCGGGTTAGAGGGGTATTTTCGTTTATTCTTTCGATTGTTTTTTCGTTTGTAGCGATTGGGTCTGTTCTGCCGGCGAGTCTTTACGCGGAGCCGGCGAAGATTCGCGTAGGCACCTACAACATCAGATGTATAGCCAAGAAGGATAAGGGTGACAGGTCCTGGAATGACCGCCGCAACGATTGCTTCGCTCACATCCGCAGGCTCGACTTGGATGTTTTCGGGCTGCAGGAAGTGACTGCTCGTCAGCGTAATGAGATTGAGAAGAATTTCCCGGATTACGACTTTGTCGGGCGATCGCGTGGGGCGAAGAGTTACAAAGGCGAGTCTGTTCCGGTTTATTACAGAAAAAGCCGCTTTAATCTTGAAAAATCCGGCACGTTCTGGCTTTCTGAAACACCCGAGGTCCCTGGCAGCAAATCATGGGGGACTGCGATTCCGCGTATCTGCACTTATGTTATTCTCAAGGACAAGAAGAGCGGCAAGCGGCTATGCTTTGCCAATACCCATACTGACCATAAGAGCGAGGAGGCGAGAGAGAAGGGCATGCTTCTCGTCGTAAAAAGAATGAAAGATTTCGGCAAAGGCGCACCAATTGTTTTTGTCGGCGATCATAATTGCTGCGAGACGGACGCACCTGCCAACGCGGTGTCGCAGATTCTTAAGGATGCAATCTATTTAACGAAGACTCCGCCTAAGGGCCCATGGCGCACATTTAGCGCCTGGAATTGGCGCGACAGGGAAGTTTCGGCCGTAGAAGCACTGAAAATCCCTAAAAAAGTGAGAAACGCGAAAAAATCTTCTCCTGATGCCGATAAGTCTAAAAATGGCGGATACGACTGGATTGATTGCGGCGCGAAGATTGACTTTTTATACGTCTCTCCTGACATAACAGTGGAGACATACGAGACATTCGCTGATCCGCGTCCAGGGAAAAAGTGCTATCACAGCGATCACTTCCCGATTGTGTGCGATATTATTCTAAAAAAATAGACTCTATGTAGGCGAAGGTGAAATTTGAAAAAATGCGACAGCATATAAAAGAAAGGATAGACTGATGAACTTCATAATTTGCAGAAAAATCAAGTGGGTAAGAGTGACGAATATTTTTCATTCTTCATTCATATTTTCAGTTTTGTCGGTATTCTTTATCGCATCCCCGGCGTATGCTGCTTACAGAGCTTGGAAGGCAACTTCTACACCGGCTTATTTTGATGAGAGCAATAATTGGCTTAATAGTGGTTCTGGCGCTATGAATGCAATTTGGAATATCAATGATTCTCTTAAGTCTTTTTCGCAGAGGACTATTACTTTTAGAACATTAGCGACTAATGCCGGATCTCTATTGCGTGTAGATTCTGCATCATCAACCGAACCTATTATATTCAAGTCCGAGGATGACTCTGAGAACTTTGGCATTAAATCTTCGAAAGATCTTAATATTATTGATTATACTAATGATGATGCATATTTGGAGATTCTTTCTGGGACATATACATTCTCCCTTGTCTGTGTAGCGCATTCACATAATAAGACCGGCTGTATCAAACTGAAAGGCGGTAAATTGACGGCTGAATCCAGTCATTTTAAAATTGGTGAAAAAGGAACGGGAATGGTTGAGGTGAATGGCGGTGAATTGATTGCTGGGAGTTATTTAAGCGTTGGTATTGGCGGGCCAAAGGGAACTCTCGAAATTTCCGGTTCGGGAATTGTCAAAAATACAGGCAAAGATCTTGTCATCGGTGATATGGCAAACTCGCCAGGAACAGTTATAATCAAAAAAGGCGGTAAATACCTGAGTGAATCGTATTACACCGACACCGAAGGTGACATCAATTACGGCATTCGTGTCGGTGCAAGCGGAGATGGAACATTGAATGTGCAGGGTGGAGAAGTGTATCTTGGAGATGGATCTGGCGTACTTGGTCTTTGTGCAGGAAATAGCGCGAATGGTGCAGGAAATAGCGCGAATGCGACTGTTGACATAACTGATGGCGGTTGTGTCACCGCGCCCGCGATTCGTTATGGTGCCGGTACTGGCACTGCAAATTTAAAGATTGACGGCGGAACAATCAAGGCATTTGCGGAAAATGTCGATTTTATGCCTGCGCACGAAAACTTTAATGTCGGTATCGGTTCGAATGGTGCGACAATTGATACTGAGGGTCATGCGATTACAATCGGTGAGGAACTTGCAAATGCCGGTGATGCGACAGGCTTTTTGATTGTTAAAGGCGGCAATACTCTCACGCTTACAAACAATGTGACTTACAGCGGAAAGACCATCGTTGTGGTGGGAACAACGCTTGCCGTATCGAATGCAACAGCAAAGGCTAATATCCTTTCGCACGGGTTGGAAGTGATGGGAATCCCTGAACTTAATACGCCTTATACTGTTTTTGTCTCTGAAGAGGCTCTTGCTGAAGAAGATCTTGCAAACGTTACATGTCCATTAGCGGACACGTTTGATAAGGTTATAGGCGAGGACGGTAAGTCGATTGTCATTACATATAAAGCATACATCAATGGCTTGTATGTCGGGCCAGCCGACGGCGATTTGAGCGAATCCGCCCACTGGGTGGGTGGGGTTGTTCCGGAAGAGGGTGCTGTTTTTTATTCGGCAGAGCCTGCACAACTTAAGCTTAGTAAGGATCTTGATGTGAAATCAATTACATTTCCTAAATGGTGTGCGGAGTTAACCATTTCAGGCGAAGGTAAATTCAATGGAGTTGAGTCAATTACGAATCATTCAGAGCAACATCACGTTTTCAATGTGGAGGTTGTATTTGCTGCAGGCAGGGATGCGTCTATTACATCGACTAAAGCGAGTTATTTGGATTTTGCAGGTGGGGTGACGATGGATTCTATTAAGGTTGAGTCTGATTCTTTTTTTAAGGGTAAATTTACGGTGAATAAATCAGGCGAATTTACATTGAATAGTCCATGGACGGTTTTGTCTGGTTCCGAGTTTAAGTGGCCTAATGTTACATGGTTCAGCCACAATGGAAGGTTAAATATCGAAAGCGGTGCGAAAGTAATTGTTAAAAAAGCAAAGATTGCTCATTATGACGCAAAGTATTTGCTTGGTGATGTAAACGGGGAGTTTGAAGTAACGGGTGAATTTAATGTAGGCGGAAATGATTATAATCAAACTCATTATATTAACAAATCTGGCAGTGGTAGATATTTTATAAATAAACTACATGTTAATAGAAAAGGGTCTATGGCAATTAGGAATCTTATTGTTGGAGAGGGCGGCATCTATCGTGATGACACAGGTTATTTTCGCTTGTATGACAATAATGACAACTTTTTTGGTGCTTATGCAGATTGGACAATATATCACAATAAAGAAAAAGAAAATTTGTCAACGCCCGATCAGGTGATCTACAAGAAGAGTGGGGGCGGTCCATATACGACTACATTTGACACGACAGATTTTTATGACAAGCAAATTGCTCGCACAATAACTTGCGAAGCGCCTATTGGTGCGGCGGATAGTTCTTTGGCGACGAAAATTAAGGTTGAAATAATAGGCAAAGGCAAATTCGTCTTCGCCAATACATCGGATGCAGTTATCTTCTCCGGAGGATTGAATGTAAAAGATTCTGCGACAGTTGAGGTAATGGCAAATGCGTGGCCGGGCAAGGGCAGCGTGACGATGAACGATTCTTCAACTTTGAAAATGCATACGGGAGGAGCTGCGCGCACAGGAGCAATAACGGTTGAAAGTAATGCAACACTTGAGGTTGTGGAATCGGGGACTGTTACGCTTGGCGGCAATCTTACTCTTCGCGATGGGGCGACCCTTGCTTTCAATTATACTGATAAAAATATGCCGGTACTTGCAATTGCCGAAGGCAAGACGGCGTTAGGGGGAAATAAGAATGTTAAAGTCAAGGTTTCGTTTGCCAATGGCGTTTGCCCGAATCCGGGAGAGCATGTCCTGACTTCGGGAGGTGGGTTTAATGATGCTCAAGTTACGCTCGTTATCGATGAAAATGCGGCGAAATGGGTTAAGAGAGTATATGTTAACGACGAAGGAAATTTAGGTCTTTCGGTTCAGCGCGGCTTTGAAATTATTGTGAGGTAGTTTGTATACCATTTGGGTACCATTTGGGGACACTCCCCTATACCACTTAGGGAGTGTTCCCTAGTTTGTTCCTATCCTTCAGCCCTGCTTGACTGTCTGATTATGGTTTAGGTATAAGCGGGTGGAGCAGGATTTTTCGCGCCACTGTCCGTTTAGTCCGATTTGTGGTATACTTAAAGCGTAAATAAAGGAGGATTCTATGAATTCCAGCAGAAGGTCGTTTCTCAAGTCGGCGCTCGTCGCCGGTGCGTTTCCATACATAACGGGATGTCTCTCGCCGAAGCGCTGCCCCGACGGCAAGGTTCGCCTCGCCTGCGTCGGCATCGGTCAGCAGGCGTGGTTTGACATCAAGCAGTTCGCGGCGACGGGTCTTGTGGAGATCGCCGCGCTCTGCGACACGGATCTCGAGGGCCCGCAGTGCGCCGCGGCGCTGAAGAAGTATCCGAACGCGCCGCGCTTCACCGACTTCCGCAAGATGCTCGACGCGATGGATGGGAAGATCGACGCCGTCGCGGTGATGAATCCCGACTTCTCCCACTTCCCCGCCCTGATGGCGGCGATGAAGATGGGGCTCGCGGTGTTCTCCGAGAAGCCGCTCGCCCACACGTTCGAGGAGTGCGAGCTTCTCATGCAGGCCGCCGCGAAGTACGGCGTAGTCACGCAGATGGGCAACCAGGGCCACAGCGGGAACAACTACTGGCAGTTCAAGCACTACGTCGAGACCGGGGTCATCGACGTCTCGCAGCTCAGGCACCTCACGGCGCACATGAACAATCCGCGCCGCTGGCACAAGTGGAACGGAAAGGTCACGCGCTTCCCGAAGGGCGAGGTCGTCCCGCCCGCGCTCGACTGGGACACCTGGCTCGGTACGGCCGCATTCCACGAATACTCCAAGGACTACGTCCAGGGCGAGTGGCGCAGCTGGTACGACTTCGGCAACGGATGCCTCGGCGACTGGGGCGCGCACACGATGGACACGATGCACCGCTTCTTCGACCTCGGGCTTCCGACCGAGATCCAGATCAAGGACGTGAAGGGGTGGAATCCTTACGTGTTCCCAATGCAGGACACCCTTACCTTCAAGTTCGCGGCGAAGGGGAAGCGCCCGGCGATCGACCTCGACTGGTACGAGGGCGTCACGAACAAGCCTGTCCTGCCGAAGGGCTACAGGCAGCTGGCGTGGGGGTCCGACATCCCCGCGGCCAAGGGCTCGACTGCGGAGGCCGCGGCAAAGAACCTCATCCCCGGCAAGTTCTTCGAGATGGCCGACGGCACCGCGTGGCAGGGAGGATCGCACTCGTCGGCGATCTTCATGTGCGGGACGGACGGAAAGGTCCCGGAATATCCGAAGCCCGGCTCAAACCACTACAAGAACTTCCTCCTCGCGGTCATGGGCCTTGAGGAGACGCGCTCGCCGTTCTCTGTCTCCGCTCCGCTCTCGGAAGTGTTCTGCCTCGGCTGCATAGCGCAGAGGCTCAATCGCGGCTTCAAGTTCGACCCCGCGAAGAAGCAGATCGTCGGCGACGCCGAGGCGAACGCGCTTCTCAAGGGCTCGAAGGGCACCCCGCGCAAAGGCTGGGAGGAGTTCTACAGAGTGTAAAACGCGGCAAGTCGCCTGTCGAAAATAACATCAAAAAAACAGCCGCTATACGAAAATGAAAAAGTCAATATTCGCTCTCGCGCTGATGATATCGCTTCTCGCCGGCGCCGCGGTGCCGTTCAGGCTCGGCGTCGCCGGGTTCACGTTCCACAGGCGCACGATCGACGACGCGCTCGCGATCATGCAGAAGGCCGACGTGCACTATCTGTGCGTAAAGGACTTCCATCTTCCGTTCTCCGCGTCGGACGAAGAGATCGCTGCGTTCAAGGCGAAGTGCGCCTCCTACGGCGTTACTCCGTATGCGATAGGTCCCATCTATGACAGCAGGATAGAGGACGTGCGCAGCCGCTTCGAGTTCGCGAAGCGCCTCGGCGTGAAGACGGTTGTCGGCGTTCCGTTCGAGCAGATTCCCGGCACGAACGGCAAGAAGCGCCGCGGATCGCGTTCGCTTCTCCTCGGGATCGACAAGCTCGTAAAGGAGTTCGACATCAAGTACGCGATCCACAACCACGGCCCGCAGATCGGCGAGCTCTTCCCCGACGTCGAGTACGGCTGGAACCTCGTCAAGGACCTTGACAGCAGAATCGGCTTCTGCATCGACGTCGGCTGGGAGTACGGCTGCGACAAGGATCCCGCCGAGACAATCAGGAAGTACGGAGCGCGCATCTACGACGCGCACATCAAGAACTTCAAGAAGGACGCGCCGAACGGGAAGTCCGTCCCGCTCCCCCGCGGCAAGATCGACCTCGTGAGCGTGTTCCAGGCGTTCGCGGACATCGGCTATGACGGCGTCTGCTCGCTCGAGTACGAGTCGGACTTCAACGACAACCTCCTCGCCGTCGTCGAGTGCATCGGCTACGAGCGCGGCGTATGCGACACGATCAAGGCCAAGGCGAAGATGAAGCCCGCGCCCAAGGGCGCGAACACGCTCACCGACGCGGAGAAGGCCGAGGGCTGGAAGCTCGCGTGGGACGGAAAGACGTTCGACGGATGGCTCGCCGTGAAGAGCGGCTGCAAGGAGCCGCCGGCGAAGGGATGGTACATCAAGGACGGAACGCTCACGATGCGCCCTGTCAACGGAATCGCGAACGGACAGTGGTTCCCGCTTCCCCCTGAGGACCAGAAGCTTGGCGGCGGCGGAGATATCGTCACCGCGGGGAAGTACCGCGACTTCGCGTTCAAGTTCGACTTCCGCCTCACCGAGAACGCCAACTCGGGCGTCAAGTACTTCTACGACGAGTCTCTCAACAAGGGAACGTGCGAGGAGTACCAGATCCTCGAGAACGGACATCCAGACTCCGACAATGGCAGGGACGGCAACCGCAAGTCCGCCTCGCTCTACGACATCATCCCTGCGCACGCGGACCGCATCCTCAAGGGGGCGGGCGAGTGGAACAGCGGCATGATCGTGGCCAAAGGGCCTCACGTCGAGCATTGGCTCAACGGCGTGAAGGTTCTCGAGTATGACCGCGGCACGCCCGAGTTCAAGGCGCTTGTGAAGGCGTCGAAGTACGCGACGTGGGGCGTTGGGGCGGACGGGAAGCCGCAGGACTGGGGCGAGATTCCCGAGGGGCGCATCCTCCTTCAGGACCACAGCGACTCCACGGTCTCCTTCTGCAACCTCAAGATCATGGAACTTTAATACGCGTAACCGACAGTTGCACGTAAAAACTGGCCTAATTTTCGATGGTTTTAAGGGGAATCTCACGTCTTCTAAATGGGCGAAGATATGTAAAGTTTCTCAAGATACCGCATCGCGCG
>JAGBZQ010000117.1 GCA_017628165.1 Kiritimatiellia bacterium
GAGGATGTGGCGAATGTCGTTTTCGAGTCGCTTAAGAGCGGAAACATTGTTCTTGGCGTACGCGATTTTTCGTCCGCGGGAATTCCGTTCCGCAGTAGATTTGGAAATGTGTGGACATCGTTTCTGGTGCGTCTTATCCACAGGTTCCCGATCCGCGATACGCAGACGGGCCTCAGGGCGATCCCCAGGCGTCTCTTCAAGGAGATGCTGGCGATCGAGGGCGAGCGCTACGAATATGAAATGCGTCTTTTCGGAATGATGAAGCCTTTGGGCGAAAAGCTTGGGCAGGTTCCCATCAAGACGATCTATATTGCGGGCAACAGAGCCTCTCATTTCAACCCTCTGAAGGATTCGATCCGGGTATACCGTGGGCTTCTTGGGGGGAGCTTCCTGAAATTTTGCGTGTCGGCCATATTGAGCTTTGCGGTCGACAACGGAGTCTTCATTTTCCTTTTTAGGATGTTTTCCTTCGGGGGGCTTCGGCGCGAGCTTGCCATCTCGGCGGCGCTTGTTTCCGCGCGCGTGGCATCAGCTCTCTTTAATTACTATGGCAACAAGAAGCTTGTGTTTTCTTCGGATTCAGGTGTTCGGGAATCGCTTGTGAAATATTCGCTTCTTGCCGTTTTTGTGATGGCACTCTCCTGTCTCGGGACGACTTTTGTTTCCGCGGTCTGGGATCTTGAAGGATATGCCGTGGCGGCGGTTAAGATTCTGGTGGATCTGATTCTTTTTGTCGTTTCGTATCAGGCGCAGAAAAAGTGGGTGTTCAAGACGCTTAAGACTCTTTTCCTTGCGGCACTCCTTTTCCCCGCTACATTGTTTGCCGATAAGAATTGCACATGGATGATTTTTTCGGCAGAGCGTACGATAGACCGTCTTACATTTTCGATCGAGGAGCAGATGGTCTTTGAGGATGAGCTTTTTGCGCCGGAGACTTTTTTAATGCTCAAGTATGAAGTCTCTGATTTCTTTTCCGCTGGTGTAGGGCATCGTTTCCTTTTAGAGGGGGAGTATGGAAGAGGCATGCATACAGCCGAGCAGCGGCCGACGCTGGAGCTTAATTTTACCCTGCCTGAGTTTATGACGCTTAAGATAGATTCCCGCACGCGCTTCGAGTTGCGTGACGAAGTTTCGCACCAGCCATATATGCGCTATCGAGAGCGGATCCGTCTGAGGACAAGTTGGAACGCGACATCTTTCAAGATAAGCCCCTACGCTTATGAGGAGATGTTTTTCTCGGACAGACCGGGGAGCGACGACGCCGACCTTTACGACAGAAACAGGATTCAGGCGGGCGTTTCTTTCACGCCGATCCCATGCATTCCTTCTTTCTCTTCCCGTCTTTTCTTCATGCTTCAGCATGATCTGAAGGGCGATTGGGAGTCTACGCGTGTTTTTGGCATTGATCTTTCCTATAAATTCTAGTGTCAGCCATGCGTAAATTGATGGAGAGGATTCGCTTGAGGCTCGGAGATTTTTGGTGGTATTCCATCATGCTCTTCTGTGCTTACAGGACGGTGGATGCACTTAATGCTTTTGTGGGGTTGTGGATAGTGCCAAAGTACATTTCGCCCGAGGAGCTCGGGGCTGTGGTCCCCCTCTCCAATTTCGCAAATTGTTTGGCGCTTCCGCTGGCGGCGTTTGCAAATGCGTTCCGCAATGAGGTTTCGCGTCTGAGTACGTCACGCAACATGGGGCAGCTCAAGACTCTGCTCTGCAGCGTCTTTGCGGCCACCGGAATTTTCCTTGCGGTAGCCTTGGTGGCGGTGCGCTTTATACTGCCGCTGTTTCTCGAAAGGATTCGTATCGCAGAGGGGTCGCTTGGGTTTCTTATTCTTGCCGCTTCTTTTCTCGGTGCGATTTCGCCGATTTATGCGAATGCTCTACAGTCGCTGAAGAAGTTTAAGCAGCAGTCTATCATGGCCATGGTAGGTGCCCCGATTCGTCTCATCGCGATGGTTGTCGCAATGCCTCTGAGGGCGATTTCTGGCTATTTCGTGGGACAGAGCGCCCCGTTGGCTTTTGGCATAATCGCTTCGGTCTTCTGCTTGCGCAAGGAGCTTGCCGTAAGGGCTCAGCCGTACTGGAGCAGAGACGTTGCGCGGCGATTCATCAGAACCTTTACGCTTTATGCGGCTGGAGGGCTTGCATCCTGCTTTTACGTTCTTGTTGAGTCTACTGTCATAAGGCAGCGCCTTCCTGATATCGATTCTGCGGGATACTACATGGTTTCGCGCTTTTCTGAAATCGCCAACTTTCTGTATCTGGCGGTAGCCTTTACTTTGTTTCCGTTTTCTGCCGAGCTTGCCGCGAAGGGCAAGAATTATATGAAGCTTGTTTTCAAATCCGGCTTTGCGGTGGCGCTCTGCAATGTTTTCATCGCGATCCCGTTTTTCTTGTTCGGGAGAGATATCCTGGCGCTGCTTCCGAACGGAGCGGATTATTCGCAGTTCTGGTGGGCGATCCCCTGGCAGATCGCGCTATGTTCTTCGGGGGCGTTCATCGGCCTTTACATTACCGCCGAGATGTCCGCGAACAGATTCGGTTATCTTAAATGGACAATCCCGTTTGATTTGGTTTATCCGATAGTATTGCTTTTGGTGACGGGGCATGGTTATTTTGCCGGGTTCATCCCCGAGTCGTGGACGGAGTTTCTTGCAAGGCACAACATTTACTCCCTTTCGACTATGCTTGTATGGATGACTGTGCTGAATATTCTCAAGCTGATTGCGTGTATCGTCTTTATGCGGCGCAGGGTAATTTTGGTATAATGGGACACATCAAAAATTGAATCGGTAAAAAACAATGAAGAAACTCTTATTTGCTTTGGCGTTTATGGTGGGTGCGATAGCGGCGCACTCAGAAGGTATAGCCTTTCGCGGTGTAGTAGAGGGGTATTACGGCCGTCCGTGGGGGACGGAAGGCCGGTTGAAGCTTCTCGAGTTTATGGGCGAGAGGGGAATGAATGTATTTATCTATGGTCCGAAGGATGATCCGTATCACCATTCCAGATGGCGTGAAGCGTATCCTCGGAAAGATATTGAGGATTTCAAGCGCCTCCTTGACGTCGCGAAGGGAAACCGCATCGATTTTTACTGGGCTATTCATCTGGGAAGCGGTTTTAGAAGAGGCAACGAGGGCGATTATGCGGACCTTTTCAAAAAACTTGGGTGGATGTATGACGCGGGCTTTAGGTCGTTCGCGGTGTTCTTTGACGATTTCGGCTCTGCCGATGCTGATTTCCACGCTGAAGTCTGCAATAGAATCGTGAATGATTTCATCAAGGTTCGTAAAGGTTGCTCGAGTCTTGTCATGTGTCCGTTTGTGTATTGGGGCACGAGACATCCATATCAGAAGACGCTCGGCGCGAAGCTCGACAGGAGCGTGCATATTATGTGGACGGGCGCTTCCATCTGCTCAGACATCCGTGCCGAGGACGTGAAGAAGATCACGGCTGATTTTCAGCGACCGCCGTTCATCTGGTGGAATTGGCCCGTTAACGACTACTGCCGCTCAAAACTCCTTTTGGGCAGGACATACGGTCTTGATGCGGTTTCCTGCGCGGGATTCGTTTCGAATCCTATGGAGAATTGCGAGGCGAACAAGATTGCGCTCTACAGTATCGCCGAGTGGTGCAAGGATCCCGCCGGCTTTGATTCCAAGAAGGTGTGGGAGGAGTCTTTTGCCAAGATATACAAGAATCCAGAAGTGGCTAAGGCCATGCGCATCTTTGCAGAGCACAATTCCGATCAGGGCCCCAACGGCCATGGTTATCGGCGTGAGGAGAGTGCGGCAAGCGCCGCGCTCTTAGGAAGGGCGATGGATGAGTTTAAGGCTACAGGGAAATTGTCCCCCGCCGTGGAGTCTGATCTTTCCGGGCTTTTCAAGAGTCTCGGCCGCGCGTCAAAGTTTCTTCTCGAAGAGCTTCCCAAGGGGCGTTACGATCTTGGGTGGGAGATCGAGGGATGGCTCTATGCTCAGAAATATCAGGCCGCGGAGGGGCTTTTGACGCTCAAGCTTTTGAAGGCCGAGGGAACGTCTCTTGCAAAGATCGCCCGTGAGATTGCAGAAGTAAGGCGAAAGGCTGAGGAGGCGGCAGAATCTCACCGCGCCAAGTTTGCCGGCGCCACTTTTGCGAATGACAAGGGATGGGTTAAAAAGCCGGCGGTGGCTACGCGAGCTCTCCAGCCTGTTATCGATGTGATGCTTGAGGGTCGTCTTGCGGCGGCATATTTCGCCAAGTATGGCAGCAAGTTTGATCCTGCCGTCGGCTTCAAGGGGTATTCATCCGTCAAGGGCTTTCCGCAAATTGTGGTAAATCGCGACGGTAAGTTTGCGGGATTTGTCCGTATCATGGAGTTTCATGAAATCGGGCCTGGCGAATCGTTTACGCTTCAAGTGCCAGAGAAGTGGCAGACCGAATACTTCCATGCGAAGCTTGGAGGCGAAGAGCCAGTTCTGTCTGGTGTTATTGAAGTTTCCAAGGACGGCAAGGTCTGGGAGAAGCTCCAGACGCACAACCATGGCGAGAATATGGAAAGACCTCTTGATGTCAAAGCAGGCTGGCGCCATGCGCGCTACAGGAACGTGTCGGAGAAGTCGGTCAGAGTCAAGATCAACCAGTTTAAGTTTGATGTCCGCGCTGTTGCCTCTCCGATTGATTCGCTTATTGAATGCATTGCCGAGTAGCCTCTGGCGTAAATTTTCACCCAAGTGCAGTAATATTTTGCACCTCTTCATGGTAAACTTTTTAAGGGTGTTTTGTCGACAGCAGGTAAGATTCGTGCAGTTAATATTCGAAAGCACGAATTGGTCTTAAGAGGAGACTCCGTTACTTATGGCTCGGCGGATACAATTAAACAATCCTTGATGCGCGACTTTATAGATGAGTGAGAGTTTGATTACGGGCTGTTTCACCGCGCAAAGCCATTGCGCATTTTGCACGCCTTACCGGGAATCATATCCGGCATCTGCAAAGTAACTGCCTCGCCCGTTAGCGTAAGAGCATTCATCGAGCGGTCATTCAAGAGTGCGTGACCGTCGACTGGTTTTATGCGGACAAAGTTCCGCTGACAGATATCGGCGGCGGAATGCCGCGATAGGTTGCGCATGAAGGACACAAGATCGTCCCACTGCGGAAATAAACATAGTTTCATGAGTAGTCCTTTCGGTTTTTGGGGAATGGGGAAC
>JAGBZQ010000118.1 GCA_017628165.1 Kiritimatiellia bacterium
GATGGGCGAAACCGAATTTTGTATTCGGGAGGTATGATTACGGTGTGTCGCGAATTTACAATCAAGGCGGGTGACAAAATCAAGGTCCGTCTCGCACCCGGCGGCGGATATGCCGCACGGTTTGTTAGTCGATAGTGGTTAGGATAGGAGATTATGAAGTTATACTCTGCGAAAAATGGTGTGATGAAATTCACTCTTGCGCGAATATCGTAATTTTTGATAAAATATCTGCTTACTGCCCGCATTGTGCACAGTTAACAAAGTGGCTGCTTACCACACTTCAGACGCAATGGGGATGGTGTATTGTACACTTTTTCAACCAAAAACATCAAATAAGGCAAGCTAACGATGAGCGCAGAACGCAAAGTATTCGGCAAGCTTCAAGGCATGGCTGAGACGCCGCCGGACTTGATAACGATTCAGACGAAGTCTTATGATGACTTCCTTCAGGCTGATGTCTCGCCCGCCAAGCGTGAGAACAAAGGTCTTCAGGCTATCTTCAAGGAGATTTTCCCCGTTCCTTCCTTTGACGGCCGCTATAGCCTTGATTTCGTGAGCTACGATCTTGAGCCTGCCAAGAAGCCTTATCTTCAGGCGCTTATCGACGGCGAGACGTTTGCCCGTCCTCTTTACGCCACGTTCCGCCTCAAGGATGGCGAGGATGTCCGTGAGGAGAAGGTGTTTCTCGGCGATATGCCTGTGATGACTCCGGACGGTGCGTTTGTAGTCAATGGCGCCGAGCGCGTCATCGTCTCGCAGCTCCACCGCAGCCCCGGCATCTCCACGGAGCGTCAGGTTCATGCCAACGGCCAGCCTCTCCTCTCTGTGAGAATTATTCCCGATCGCGGCAGCTGGATCGAGGTTATGTTCGATACGAACAATGTTATGTGGTGCTTTATGGATCAGCGCCGCCGTCGCCGTAAATTTTACGCCACCACGCTCTTGAGGGCGTTCGGCTATGGCTCAGACGAGCAGCTCATGAGCCTCTTCTATGATTTCAAGCGTCTTCCCACGGATAGAAAGTATGCTGAGAAGGATCTGCGCAACCTCATCATGAAGGATGATGTAATTGACGCGGATTCGCAGGTTGTCGTCTCCCGCCGCTACGAGCGCGTCACGCCTTCGCTCATCGCTCAGATTGCCGCTGTCGGCATCGAGGAGGTGGAGGTTGTGGATGTCTCTGTTGACAACGGCACGCTCATCAAGACGATCCAGGAGGAGAATAAAGCTGATATCCACAACGAGGAGGAGGCCCTCAAGGAAATCTACAAGCGCATGCGCCCTGGCGATCCGCCTACCGCTACGAACTCCAAGCAGATGATCCACCGCCTCTTCTTCGATTTGGCGCACTACGATCTCGGCTATGTCGGGCGCCACAAGATCAACAAGAAGCTCGGTCTTGCAGGCAAGGTGGATGAAAACCTCCGTACGCTTCATGAGTCGGGCGTTGATGTGATTGAGGCGATTCGCCTTCTGCTCAAGATTTTCGTCGGCAAGGAGACGGTGGATGACATTGACCACCTCGGCAACCGCCGCATCCGCACGACGGGCGAGCTCCTTGAGAATCAGTGCCGTCTTGGTCTTGCGCGCACCGAGCGTCTCATTCGCGAGCGCATGACGATTCACGATCCGAATTCCGGCTCTCTCTCTCCGAGCAGGCTCGTCAACTCCAAGACTTTCAGCTCCGTAGTTCAGGACTTCTTTGCTCGTTCGCAGCTTTCCCAGTTCATGGACCAGACGAATCCGCTTTCGGCTCTCGCCCACAAGCGTCGTCTCTCTGCTCTCGGTCCTGGCGGTCTATCGCGTGAGCGAGCCGGCTTTGAAGTTCGCGACGTCCATCCTTCGCACTACGGCCGTATCTGCCCCATCGAGACGCCGGAAGGTCCGAACATCGGTCTTATTTCGTCTCTCGGCATCTATGCCAAGGTCAACCGCTTCGGCTTCATCGAAACCCCTTACCGCAAGGTTATCGGCGGCAAGGTCACGAATGAGGTGGAGTATCTCCCCGCAGATACGGAAGAGCAGTTTGTTATCGCCCAGGCCAACGCCCCGCTCAACGCTGACAAGACGTTTGCGGAGGAGCGTGTGACCTGCCGTTTCAAGACGGAGTTCTGTGAAAAGCCTGCGCGCGAAGTCCAGTATATGGACGTTGCTCCCATGCAGGTGATCTCCATTGCGGCTGGCCTCATTCCGTTCCTTGAGCATGACGACGCCAACCGCGCTCTCATGGGCGCGAACATGATGCGCCAGGGCGTTCCTCTCATGCGTACGGAGCGGCCCTTTGTCGGCACCGGTCTTGAAGGCGTCAGCGCCAAGGACTCCCGCGTTATCGTTACGGCTCTTGCCGACGGCGTCGTGGCTTACGTCTCCGCTGATTTCATCATGGTTACCGAGAGCGGGAAGCTTCCCTCCGGCAAGAATTGCTTTGATCACGATCCCGAGAACGGCGTCTGGCGCTACGATCTTCAGAAGTACCGCCGCTGCAATGCCGGAACGTGCTTTAACCAGAAGCCGATTGTCAAGAAGGGGCAGAAGGTTCGCTTCGGCGACTGCCTCGCTGACGGTCCTGCTACCGATCAGGGTGAGCTCGCGCTCGGCAAGAACCTTCTTGTGGCATTCATGAGCTGGCGCGGCTACAACTTCGAGGACGCTATTCTCATCAACGAGCGCATCGTTCGCGAGGACGTTCTTACGTCGCTTCACATCGTCACTTTCGAGTGCAGCGCCCGTGATACGAAGCTCGGCCCCGAGGAAATCACCCGCGATATCCCCAACGTCTCTGAGGATTCTCTCAAGAACCTCGGCTCTGACGGCATCATCCGCGTCGGCGCGGAAGTTAAGCCAGGTGATATTCTCGTGGGTAAGGTTACGCCCAAGGGCGAAACTGAGCTCAGCCCCGAAGAGCGCCTCTTGAGGGCGATCTTCGGCGAGAAGGCTGCCGATGTGAGGGATACCTCGCTCGTGGTTCCTCCGGGAACGACTGGTGTCGTCATGGGCGTTCAGGTCTCCTCCCGTCAGGATGCTGTGGTGTCCACCGAGGAAAACACCTCCAAGAAGGCGAAGAAGGAGGCCGAGAAGAAGCGCAAGAATCAGATCGCCAAGCTCGAGAAGGAGCTTGTGGTTAAGCTTGCCGCGAAGTTCATGAATGAAAAGCTTCTCGTGGACGTGACAGATACCGACACGGGCGACATCATCATTCCTGCGAACAAGAAGATCAAGAAAGCCCAGCTGGCTTCTCTTGCCAAGGCTCATGCCCATTGGGGTATGGAGGATGGCCCCGAGAAGGATAAGGTTCTTGAGATCATGCAGCCTGCTGAGGCCGAGTTCGCGGCTATCGAGGATGCGGCCGAGGGCTTGGAAGGCGGTCTCTTCGGGGACTTCGGCGGCGATGGTGAAGTCGTCAAGGAAGTTCGCGTCTATCTCGTGGACAAGAAGAACCTCTCTGTTGGCGACAAGATGGCTGGACGTCACGGTAACAAGGGTGTCGTCTCGCGCATTCTTCCGAGCTGCGATATGCCGTTCCTGCCCGATGGCCGCCCTGTGGATATCGTTCTCAACCCGCTTGGCGTGCCTTCGCGAATGAACCTCGGTCAGCTCTTCGAGACATATCTTGGGCTTGCCTGCCGCTATCTCAATTTCCATGCCGCGACGCCTGTATTCGATGGTGTACAGGAATCCGAGATCGACGAGCTCCTTCTTCAGGCGCGCGCCGTTCAGGAGAAGGAGGAGGGTGCGCAGAGCTGGATTTGCCCCGAGGGCAAGACGGTTCTTTATGATGGTCTTACCGGCGAGCCCTTCGAGCAGAAGGTAGTGGTGGGCGTCATCTATATGCTCAAGCTCCACCACCTCGTCACGGACAAGATTCACGCCCGTGCAACAGGTCCATACTCGCTCGTTACCCAGCAGCCGCTTGGCGGTAAGGCCCAGCTCGGCGGCCAGCGTATGGGCGAAATGGAAGTGTGGGCTCTTGAGGCTTACGGTGTTGCCTATGCTCTTCAGGAGCTTCTCACCGTCAAGTCCGATGATGTCCAGGGACGTACGCGCATTTACGAGTCCATCGTCAAGGGCGTCAACGTTCTCGAGTCTGGTATGCCCGAGTCGTTCTCGGTCCTCATCCACGAGCTTCGCGGTCTGTGTATCGATACCCAGCTTTTGGGTGGCGATATGGAGCAGCGCCGCAAGGCTACGGAGGGCACGGCTGCCCCCACGGCAACGCCTGCGCCTGAGGCCGTCGCGAGCGACGATCTTCTTTCCGGCAACCTCTCGCTCTGAGGAACGCGAACTATTCAGGAGATTTGAAATATGAACAACCCTTACAACACTTCCGACATTTTCGGCGGCTCCTTCAATGCCTCCGCCCATTATGACGCGGTCAAGGTTCAGCTCGCTTCTTCCGAGACGATCCGCGGCTGGTCCCACGGCGAGGTCAAGAATGCCGAGACCATCAATTACCGCACCTACCGCCCTGAGAAGGATGGCCTCTTCTGCGAGAAGATTTTCGGGCCTACCAAGGACTGGGAGTGCGCTTGCGGTAAGTATAAGCGCATCAAGAACCGTGGCATGGTCTGCGACCGTTGCGGAGTTGAGGTCACTCTCTCTTCCGTGCGCCGTCAGCGTATGGGCCACATTGAGCTTGCAGTTCCCGTAAGCCACATTTGGTTCTTCAAGTGCTCGCCTTCGCGCATCGGGCTTCTTCTCGATAAGACGATGAGCGAGCTCGAGAGCGTCCTCTACTACAAGGACTGGATGGTTGTCGAGCCGGGCGGTACGGATCTCAAGGAGGGGCAGATCCTCTCTGACGACGAGTACAATGCCGCGCTTGAGAAGTATGAGGATGGTTTCAAGGCCGAGATGGGTGCTGAGGCCGTCCGCAAGCTTCTGCGCAAGATCAACCTCGACGAGCTTATGGTTGAGCTTGAGGAGCAGATGGAGAATACTCGTTCCAAGCAGACACGCAAGAAAATCGCCAAGCGCATGAAGGTGGCCGAGGGCTTCCGCATTTCGAATTCCAAGCCCGAGTGGATGATTCTCGATGTTCTTCCCGTCATCCCGCCGGAGCTTAGACCTCTCGTTCCGCTCGAGGGCGGCAAGTTCGCCACGAGCGATTTGAACGATCTTTATCGTCGTGTCATCAACCGCAACAACCGCTTGAGGAATCTCCTTGCGCTCAAGACGCCCGACGTCATTATCCGCAACGAGAAGCGTATGCTTCAGGAAGCGGTTGACGCCGTTTTTGACAACGGCCGTCACGGCCGCGCTGTCGCAGGCGCCGGCAATCGACCCCTTAAGTCCCTCTCCGAGATCCTGAAGGGCAAGACGGGCCGCTTCCGTCAGAACCTCCTCGGTAAGCGCGTGGACTATTCCGGCCGAAGCGTTATCGTTGTCGGGCCTGAGCTTAAGTTCCCGCAGTGCGGTATTCCGAAGGAAATGGCATTGAGGCTTTTCGAGCCGTTCATCATCCGCCGCCTGAAGGAGCTCGGCGTTTGCCACACGGTCCGCACCGCGAGGAAGATGATCGAGCGCCACGACGAGCAGGTCTGGGATATTCTCGAGGAAGTCACGAAGGACAAAACCGTATTCCTTAACCGCGCTCCTACGCTTCACCGTTTGTCGATTCAGGCGTTTGAGCCTGTACTCGTCGAGGGTAAGGCGATTCGCTTGCACCCGATGGTCTGTACGCCGTTTAACGCTGACTTCGACGGTGACCAGATGGCTGTTCACGTACCGCTTTCCATCGA
>JAGBZQ010000119.1 GCA_017628165.1 Kiritimatiellia bacterium
CCTGATATTCAGATACATCAATCGTCCCACCAAGCTGAAAATCAGGGAAAAGCTCAAACGGCTTGTTCTGAATGCAGGCAATCTCAGCCTCGAGAAGCTCGATGAAATTATGCGGAAGTATCGCCGTAGAAAGACCTACTGCGATGCCGTCTGCACCAAGCATAAGAAGAAGCGGAATCTTGGAGGGCAGATACACCGGCTCTTCCTTGCGACCGTCGTAATTTGGCACGAAAGCCGTAGTCTTTTTGTTGAAGAGATGGTTGCGGGCAAGCTCTGAAAGGCGGCACTCGATATAGCGCGTAGCGGCGTGCGGCATTCCCGTAAGGAGAGATCCGTAGTTCCCCTGCCCGTCGATGAGATATCCTTTGCCCTCTCCCCAAAGCTTGTTGGCAAGAACACAGAGCGCGTCCCCTATTGATGCATCGCCATGCGGATGATACTGCATCGCGTGACCAACAATGTTGGCCACCTTCGTGTAGCGCCCATCATCCTTCTCCCAGAGAGAATGCATAATGCGGCGCTGCACAGGCTTAAGGCCATCCTCAATCGCCGGGATTGCGCGTGAGCAGATGACATACGCCGAATACTGCCTGAAGTTGAAATCAAAAAGATCCCTCATAGGGCCCTCGCCGGTAAGCCCAGCGGCGGGAACCGATGGAACGCTGGCAGGCGCGGCGGAAAACAACTCAAAATTATCGAAAAGGCTTGGCGGCTGATCGCTCTTCTTGTCCTTGGCCATTGAAACTCTATCCTTGCAGCATCACACTTTTTTGATCACAGCCCGATCTTATCGAACATACCGGCGATGGAGCCTACGTTCGCATTCTTCCTCTCGGCTTCCTTCATCCACGCGGCAACTTCGCCTGCAGATTCCTCGGCGGCGATTTCCTCCGCAGACTTCTTGAATACGCGCGGCATACACTCCCTGCGAGAAAGCGTAATCTTGCCCGCATCGCGATCAATCCGAAGCACCTTGACGGTAACACTATCGCCGCTCTTGAGAAGCTTAGCGGGATTATCCACCTTCTCCCAAGCAATCTCACGCAAAGGAAGAAGCCCCTCCGCGCCACCGAGATCCACGAATGCTCCGAAATCAAAAACGCGCACAACCGTACCGGTCAAAGTCTCGCCCTCGATAAGACGCTCAAGAAGAGCCTCTTTCAAGGCCTCCGCCTGAAGCTCAAGAAGAGTACGACGCGAAAGAACGATATTAAGCCCGCGCTCATCCTTGGAATAATCTGCCACCAGGAAGTCAAAGCGCCGCCCGATGTAATCATCAGATCCCTTTGCAAAACGGTCTATCTGGCTGAACGGGCAGAACGCACGCTCACCGGCCACAGTCACTTCATAGCCGCCCTTGATTTCCTTCTCCACAAGGCCGGAAATCACCTCTCCAGCCTCCCACGCAGCCTTAACAGTGGCGTTGTCATCGCTCATAACCTCTACAGGCTTCTTAACTGGACGGACGATAAGTTTGTCGTCGTTGAACGCCTTGCCGAACTTGTACGTGCGGCGAATACCCTTGAGCTGGTCATCAACCATCGCTCCGAAATCAAATTTCTCGTTGCTCATTTTTTAATTCCGATTTTAAGCCCTCTTCATCTGCGGGAAAAGAACGACATCGCGGATAGAATCGCATCCGGTAAGGAACATCACCAAACGGTCTACACCAAAGCCAAGCCCTCCCGTCGGAGGCATTCCGCATTCAAGCGCGGAGATGAAATCCTCATCAATCTTTTCGGTATCTTCTCCGGCCTGATTCTCAAGCGCTGCACGCTGGGCGATAGGATCGTTCTGCTCGGTATATCCAGGGCAGAGCTCACGGCCTGCAACAACGAATTCAAAGACATCCACCAAAGACGGATCATCTTTGCAAGCTTTGGCAAGCGGCACAAACTCCTTGGGAATACGCGTAACGAACGTAGGCTGCATTATCTTCTTCTCTATAAGCTTGTCATAGATTTCGTGCGTGAGCATAAGCTCGCTCTCCACCCCGTCAAGCTCAAGATTCGTCTCCGTCTCACGCCCCTTGGCCTTCGCCTTTTCAAGCTGAACATCAAAAGGCAATGTAAACCAGTCCTCACCCATGAGCTCTTTTACGAGATCACGATACGCGACGCGGCGATACGGAGGATTGAAATTTATGACGGTCTTCGACTCGCCGTATTCAATTTCGCGCTTGCCGATGACTGTATCGCAAAGATGAGGAAGCAGGCCCTCCATAATCGCCTCCATCGACGTGCGATCACCATAAGCCTCATAGATTTCACAAACGGTAAATTCAGGATTATGGGTACGATCAATTCCTTCGTTGCGAAAATCCTTGCCGAGCTCGAACACCTTGTTCATACCGCCAACGAGCAATCTTTTAAGATAAAGCTCCGGAGCGATACGCATTACGCAATCCTTGTCAAGCGCATTGAAATGCGAAACAAACGGCTTAGCAGCTGCGCCTCCCGCCTGATCCTGAAGAATCGGAGTCTCAACTTCAACAAAACCTCGATCCCAGAGATACTTGCGAATTTCCTGAATCAAACGAGAACGCGTAAAGAAGCGGCTGCGCGATTCGTCATTCGTCATCAAGTCCACATAACGGCGGCGATAGCACTCCTCCTGATCGGCAAGACCATGAAACTTCTCCGGCGGCTGCTCAAGAGCCTTGGCAAGCATCGTCCATTCTTTGACAACAAGCGACTTCTCACCCTTTTGCGTGGTAAAAAGCTCGCCTTCCGCGCCGATGATGTCTCCAAGATTCAACTGCTTAAACGCGGCAAAGGCCGCCTCGGACAATTCATCACGCTTAAAAATCAACTGAAAGCGATCTGTACCATCGTTCATGGTGCAGAAATTCATCTTGCCCATACGACGAATCATAAGAAGGCGTCCGGCTACACGAGCCTTTTTACCCTCTTCAAACTCTTCACGGACCTTGACAAGATCGTCATGGTCATATTTGCAGCCATACGGCTCATAGCCCATTTCGGCAAGGGCCCTCATGCTTGCGAGCCTTTGCTCGCGATATTCATTCGTTTCCATAACTTGACATTATACCATATTTTGCTTCTACGTTTCATTATTTCGCCTATACTTCGCCTCATCCCCCTATCTACGGGAAAAGCCGCACAAGTATCATATAGAGCGCGGTCCCCGCAAAAATCGAAACCAAACCGTTTTTCCACAAAAGCTGAAGAAGAACCGTAAGTGCGCCAGCGGCGTACGGCATAAATGTACGCCATTCGAGAGTAGAATAGCTATACACCACCAAAAGCGCTATGACGATCGGAGAGAGCCACCTCTCCGCCACCTTAAGCCACTTGGTCTCTGCGCTCAAGCGCGACATTAAAACAAATGGAAGCGCTCTTAACGCTATAATCACGAAAGATGCCGCAAGAACAGCCAAGACACCATCAAGCATGCTCATTGGACAGCGCCCTTTCTCCCGAAAAGCTGACGGACCTGATCCGTCAAAATCGTGATGAAAAGCGCCGCCATAACAAAATCCACACCCTTATCAGGAATTTTAAGGACATCGCCGAGAAGAGCCCCCAGGGTGCAGCCCGTCACCCAGTAGGAGAGATTGAACATCGTAAGAAGAAGACAATACCTTTCAAAATCGGTCTGGCGTGCAAAATGGCGGCTCGATTCAAGCGCATAGTTCTCGTCGGTAAGGCCGACTATCAGGAAGAACTTCCTGAAAAAGCCTATGCCGCGCCATCTGCCGATAAGCGAAATGCCGTAGAAAGCATAGCGAAAAGAAATCGCAAAAGTCGTCAACGCCACAAGTGCAGCCGACCAACCGTCCTTAAACCAATTTCCGATGGCAAATTGAAGCGTGCCGGAAAAAGAAGTTGCGGCGATAAAAGCGCTCCAAAACGCCGGATTTGACATCTCTGAGCAGGCCGCAAAAACGACGCCTGCGGCAAAGCCCATAACCCCATAACCCATGAGAATCGGAAGCGAATCCCGAAAAGCCATCAAGGCAACTGCGCTTTTTCTTGTCATCTTTTATTACTTGCCCAATCCAAGAGCTTTGCTGACTGCGGCACCATACTCGCGAGCAAGATGCATCATACCCCAATCATTTGGATGAATTCCGTCCACCGTCCCTTCAAAATCATCGGAAAACATTCTGTCCTTTGGAAGATACACGAGATTCTTCCAGCCCTCTGCCACAAGCTTGGTGTAAAGGGTTTTGACAAAATCATCTCTCCCGTTCGGCTTTCCGCAAAAAACATCGCACATTCCGGCCATGACGATCGGAACATCCGGACGCTTGGCACGAAGATTTCTAATAAACGGCTCATAATTCTCATCCACATTCCGTCTTCTGCGGGAACGTTCACTTGAAACCCCCATATTCCAAAGGCAATCAAGCACATAGCAGCTCGCATCTATGCGGGCGAGGTGTTCGCTCATCTCAAACTCCATCACCCCCGAGCCGGAAAATCCCAAATTCACGATCGGCACATCGAGATTGCGCCCGATGATATTCACAAACCCGAGACCGGGACGTGATGCGCAACCGCCGTGCGTAATAGATGTGCCGTAAAAAACAACAGGCTTTTCAATACCGTTTTTGCGCGGCGGAAGAGCTGAAATGGTGGCATTTGTCGCAACACCGAGAGCAAAGGACCTTAACCCGTTGTAGAGCGGAAGATTGACAAGACATGGCGTCCCAGGCGTCCAATTGAGATTGAGATACCCCCCTTTGGCGGAGGAGATTCGCCCGGTTTTCACATATAGCCACTTTCCCTTCGCTGCATCAAAACGGTAAACGTCAATTCCACTCACACCAGTAGATGGCATGTGATCCATCGAAAGTTTTCTATTGTAAGGCACCCACTTGAACCTCAGCTTTTCTGAATCGGTTGTAAACCTAAACACCATCCCTGCTGTATGATGCTTCATTGTGCGCACGCCGGCATTCACGTTTGTGGTGACCCCAGCAGGAAGACGGTCGTAATAATGCTCAGTATCATCAAACGCACGCCCCTCTATCGGAAGAAACCTGCCATCGATCCACTTAACACCATTTGTGAGGACAGCGCCTTCGACAATCATGTTTTTGTCATACTTTGCAATTGAAGAATTTGCAAAAACAGATTGAGCCAACACCGCCAGTACGGCAACGATAAAATTGTTTGCATTTTTCATTTTCATGGTCGAAAATTATACCACTTTAAAGCACAAAATAAAAGCGCGGCGTGATGAATTGTGCGAAGCGCGAAACAGGATCGCGCGCGGTTAGCGGGTCGTTGTCCACACCACATGCGCTTCGCCAGCCCAGAGACGCACTCCCCCGACATCAAGAGAGCCGTCTGGCATGATTCCGCCTGAAACGCCCGAAGTGGGCTCATTATCCGAATCAGTCTGCACAACGGCGATTGTGCGCCCGCGAAGCCAATCGACTGAACTTATGCGTGGATAAAGCGCAATAAAGCCTTCCTTTCGCCAAACATCCAAGAGATAACCGAGTCTTCCCAAAATCGCATCGCGCACATCCTCGATCGACACATCAACCCCAAGACGTTTGAAAGATATCGCGCGCATGTCAACATCAGAAGGAAAGGAGTCCTGCGCTACATTGACACCAATTCCCGCAATCACAACATCCCCGTGCCTTTCGCAGAGAATCCCCGCAATCTTCCGCGCAGACACATAAACATCATTTGGCCATTTAAGCATCACCTCAGCGGCATCGGAAAGAAGATCGGAAACCGCCTCCACTACAGCAAGCCCCACCACCAAAGGAATCGTGGCTGCCTCGGCTACGGCAATATCGGCAACATCAAGAACCGCCGACATCATCACATTCTCTCCGCGCGAAGAAACCCACTTGTGATCGAGCCTCCCGCGCCCAGATGTTTGAAACGATGCCGTAAAAACATCACCGGGCTTTCCTGCTCGCGCGTCGTTATTCGTGGAATCTGTCACTTCCTTATGATGAATACGCCATTTCATATCAAAACTCCAACCCCTTTATTTCCGGCTGAAGCACTACTGAGGACTTAAAACGCACCTTCTCACGCATAAGCCTTGCGAGCGCGAGAATATCGCTTGCGCTTGCGCCATCGCGGGCCGCAATGACATTCGCATGCCCATCCCATACGTATGCTCCGCCGACAGACATACCTTTAACCCCGGCCTCTTCAAGAAGCCTTCCTGCAAAATCTCCCGGAGGATTCTTAAACACGCTTCCACAGCATCGCGGAGGATATGCCTTGCGGCGGCGAAGATACTCCTCCGCATCACCATCGGCCTTGGCAAGCGAAAACTCCACCTCCTCAATAACGCCATCTATTGCGCTTTTCCGATAAGCGAAAGAGCACTCACCATTTTTCTTCCACACCCCGTCCACCTTAACAGCCACGACGCACTCGGAAATCGAATGGCCGAACGCCCCCGCATTCATTGCAACCCATCCCCCAACAGTTCCTGGTATTCCAGCCATCCACGGAATATGAAGCTCAGCGCCGGGAACCCCGGATCCGGCAACAATCCGCGTCCCATCAACAACAAGAGAATTGTTCGGAGATCTCCCGTACTCGTCATCGGTGGTCAAATCGCTTATCCAAGTATTAGAGCCGCTGCCTGCGATGCGCTTTCTGCCTCCGCCAACGCTTTTTCCGCCAACCCTGAAAAAAGAAAAGCGCGCCAAATCACTGACGGGCGAAAAAGCCGTCTTGGCAAGCGCACAGTCACGATGAACCTGATCCACAAGCTTGATTATGTCGCCCGCGCCCAAAAGAAGCGTAACATCCCCCTCCTGCGATTCAAGATAAGCGTGACGCCAAGCCTCGGCACAGCTTTTCGCCAGCATAAGCTTGGCCGCCACCCTGCCGCGGCAGGCGGAATACAGATCAGCAATATCGCCGCCTTCCACCGGCTTTTCAAAGGCAGCATACGTAGGGCAGAGCACAACCTCATCCGCTAGCTCAAACGCTGGCGCGAAATCGTGAATAAGCGCCTTGGTGCGCGAATAGCGATGAGGCTGAAAAAGGACACGCAATTTCCCAGAGGCAAGCGCGCGCGCCATCTCTACCGCGCATTTCATCTCTGTAGGATGATGGGCGTAATCGGCAATCACGCGGCCATAGCGTGAATCTGAAGCTCCATCCAAAGGCCACACCTGCTGGAAACGCCTATCAGGAAGCTCACGGACAATCGCTGGAAGTACCGCGGCAATCGCCTCTATCGGATGCCCTCTTCGGCGGGCGATCTCTATTGCCGTGACAGCATTCTTTCTATTATGAGGGGGAAGATCGTTCAGAAAACCAAGCAAGCGAATCGAGCAGTAACACTGGATATCAAGAGACTCCGTCTCCACCACTTCCTTTGCACGGCTTTTGGCGGTCTCGTAGCATTCAATATATTCGCGGAACGATTTGAAATGATCTGGATGATCGTATTCACAATTCGTGACAACGAGCGTGGTGGGAGCGTAAAGCGCAAGCGTTCCATCCGACTCGTCCGCTTCTACCACAAGAACACCGCCCTCTGGAGTGCCATTTGCCGATCCCGCCACGGGAAATGCACCCGTCTCGCCGCCGATCGCCCATACCACATGCTCACCGAGCGCCGCAAGAAGACGAGCTATAAAAGTGGATGTTGTGGTTTTCCCGTGCGAGCCAGAAACTGCGATCGATTCACGCTGAGAGACGATTCTCGCAAGCTTTTCGCCGCGGTAGAAAACCTTGGCGCGTCCAGCAGATTCAAGCTCGCGAGCTTTTATGTATTCAGGATCTGCGGCCGAAACGGCAGGCGTGAGAATTATCTCATCAATCCCGTCAAGATGATTTGAATCATGCCCGAGCGAGATTTTGACACCTATAGTTTCCAACCATTTCGTTCTCGGAGAAAGATAGGCATCGCAGCCGCTCACCTCCTCGCCAGCGGCCTTTGAAAGAAAAGCGAGAGCCGCCATGCCGACGCCTCCCGCTCCAATGAAGTGAACTTTTTTACTCACTCCCATTCGATCGTTGCCGGAGGCTTGGGCGTAATATCCCATACAACGCGATTGACGCCCTTAACCTGCGTAGCGATTTTCTCGGCGACCATCGTCACGAACTTGAACGGCAGCTCCACAATGCCAGCCTTCACAAACTGCGAAGTGGAAACGGCGCGAATGGCGATAACATAGCCAAAAGTGCGAGCGTTGTTCCTGACTCCCACTGATTTGACATTCGTCATAACGGCGAAGAACTGCTGGGCCTTCTTGTCAAGTTTGGCCTTGGCCATCTCGTCGCGGAAGATGAAGTCCGCCTTGCGGAGAATGTCAAGCTTTTCCTTGGTGAGCTCGCCGAGACACCTGACCGCAAGCCCAGGACCGGGGAAAGGCTGACGCATGACGAGATGCTCGGGAATGCCAAGAAGCTTACCCACCTTGCGCACTTCATCCTTGTAGAGATACTTGACAGGCTCGACCAGCCCCTCGAACCCAATATCCTTGGGAAGCCCGCCCACATTGTGGTGAGCCTTGACGGCCTTGTGCCCGCCGACACCTGACTCGGCGATATCGGGATAAATCGTACCCTGGCCAAGAAACTCAATCTTGCCGAGCTTACCGGCCTCCTCCTCGAATACGCGAACAAACTCTTCGCCGATGATCTTGCGCTTAAGCTCAGGCTCCACAACTCCGGCGGTCTTCTCAAGAAAACGCTTTTCGGCCTGAACGCAAATCAGGTTAATACCGAACTGCCCCTTGAAGACGCTCTTGATCTCCTTGCCTTCATTCAAGCGCATGTAACCATGGTCTACGAATACGCATGTAAGCTGCTTGCCGATAGCCTTGTGAAGCAACACAGCACAAACCGAGCTGTCGACACCGCCCGACATAGCCAAAAGAACCTTCTTGTCACCAACCTGCGCACGGATGGCTTCAATCTCCTCTTTGAGGTATTTCTTTGCATTGAACACCTTACCTACACG
>JAGBZQ010000120.1 GCA_017628165.1 Kiritimatiellia bacterium
AAATACGCAAGATTGCGTACGTTGTTACGGTTAGCTTTCGCACCCGCAACTCGTTCCTATTCGGTTTATTAGTCGTTAGTCGATAGTTGTTAGTCGATAGTCTTCACTAACCCCTAACCCCTAATCACTAACTACTAACTGCTAATCACTAACCTTTCGGAACCACCTGCCGCTCATATCTGCCGCGACTGGTCTATATTTCATTCAATCTATCGTTAGATTTCTCCCTTTTTAAGTACTCATATTATACCAAAATCCCTCATTTCCTCCACTCTTCCTTCTTGCAAAAACACATCTTGAAATATCCCCGTCTTTTGACAATTTTTTACGGCTGACGATCCCCGTCAACTATCTCCGCCAAGTGGTCTTGGTTATGCCGCCAGACTTGCCTCCTCCGTAGCCGCTTCCGCCGCTACGGAAACGGCCGCCGAAACCGCCGCCGTAGCCGCTTCCGCGAAACTGCGGCACGAAAGCATCAGGAGTATAAGCAAGGCGCTTCGTTTCCACCAATGCAGCAGGAATCTCCTTCACAAAAACAGAAGCCTCCACCGGCATAACACCACCGTCCGCCATCTTCCTGACCGCAGGAGAAAACATATATAGCTCATCCTTGGCGCGCGTTACGACGACATAAAACAAACGCCGCTCCTCGTCAACACGCCCCTCATCCGCCGCCTTAGACGAAGGGAAAAGGCCTTGAGAACACCACGGCACGATAACGACAGGCCACTCCATGCCTTTAGCCTGATGAATCGTGGAAAGCGTGAGAGAATCCCCCGCCTTGACATTCTTGCGGGCATCGAGATTCGTCATCAACGCCACTTCCGCCAGAAAGCCCTCAAGCCCCTCTGGCGCGTCCGCGATCTGAACGGCAAGCTCCTTCACATCGTTGATTCGATCCTCGGCGTTCGCCTCTTCCCATTCATCCCTAAGGTAGTCCTCATAGAAGAAATCAAGGAAATCCTCCACAATCTCGCCGATCTCGTTATCCTTGAGATGATCGAGCGCCACTTCCATCGCCTTGGCGAGCGGCGGCCATACAGCACGGGCCTTTACCCCTAAGAGACCGCCGAGAGCCTCGCGGTCCTCGCGCCGCTTGCCGTCGAACTGACGCCCGAGCTTCTCCCAATACTTCTTTGCGCTCGTCTCGCCAACGCCCGGGAGGAGCGAAACAAAGCGATAGAACGAAAGCTCGTCGAAGGGATTGACGAGAAGCCTGAGATACGCAAGAGTATCCTTCGCATGAACCTGCTCAAACACTCCAACTCCGGATGTTATCCTGAAAGGGATTCTCATTCGCGCAAGCATCATCTGGATATCGATCGAAAGATAATGGCTACGGTAGAGAATCGCAATGTCAGAGTGGCGATAACCCCGCTCGCGCGCCTGAAGGATTATACGCTGAACTTCCGCCACAAGAGCCTTGCTGTCGCCGCCATTTATAATCATTGGCCGAGAATACGAATTCTGGCGGACAGGCCTGAGCACCTTCTGGAACTGCGCGGGAACATCCTTCATGACCGTATTGGCCACATCAAGAATCGGGCCCTGCGAACGATAATTGCGCTCAAGCTTGATAACCTCACATCCTTCCCAGCGCTTGGGAAACTCCATAATATTCTCGATCTGCGCTCCGCGCCAGGTATAGATACACTGGAAATCATCGCCCACGGCCATAATATTCCTGTGCTTTGCCGCGAGAATATCGGTAAACTCTGCCTGCAGCGAATTCGTATCCTGATACTCGTCCACGAGAACATGGAGAAAATGATCCTGAAGAAATTCGCGTACGGCGTCCTGCGTCTTTACAAGCTCCAATCCTTTGACGAGAAGATCGTCAAAATCCATCGCTCCGAGTTCGCGTTTTTTTGCCTCATACTTCTTTGCCACGGACTCGATGGCTTCGGGATCCACCCCCGCCACTTTCGTCTGATAGGCTGCTGCGACATTGAAAACGCTCTTCCTCTCATTGGCGGCTTCTGAAATCATCTTTGCCACGATTTCCTTTTTCACGAAATCCTTAGGATCTTTGGCAACCGTCTTGATGATGTCCGCAAGAATCTTCTTCTGATCCTCTTCGTCAATGATTGAAAAGCTCGGCTTATATCCGAGACGCTCGCCGTATTTTCGGAGAAACTTGGCGCAAATAGAATGAAACGTTCCGCTCCAGATAGAAGAAACCAAAGGCCCTACGACCTGCTGAGCACGCTCAAGCATCTCGCGGGCGGCGCGGTTCGTAAACGTAAGAAGCATGATGCGCTCTGCAGGAACGCCGTTCTCCACAAGATATGCCACACGATGGACAAGTGTTCTCGTCTTGCCAGTTCCTGCCGCAGCCAAGACAAGGATCGGCCCCTGCCCTGCCGTGGCGGCACGACACTGCTCAGGATTGAGAAGCGCTGAAAAATCTGTCATTAGCGGTTAGTCGTTAGTGTTTAGTCGTTAGTGATTAGTGATTAGTCGTTAGTCGTTAGCGGAAAACGATTAATAGACGGATTAGCGGTCTACGCGGGCACTCGCTCCAGCGACCATCTTTTCGATGTCGGCTTTGATAGCCATTGACGTATCTCCCGGGGTTGTCATTGCAAACGCGCCGTGCGCGGCACCGTAATTGACGGCTTTAGCAGCATCATCAAACTCCATAAGTCCATAGATAAGCCCAGAGGCGAACGAATCGCCGCCGCCAACGCGGTCAAAAATTTCAAGCCCATTGCGCTCGATGGACTGATGGAACTCGCCTTTGTACCAGCAAATCGCGCTCCAGTCGTTGACCGTGGCAGACTTGACCGACCTAAGCGTTGTAGCAACAGCCTTGAAGTTGGGGTATTCCGCTACCGCCTTGCCGATCATCTTCTTAAACCCGTCAACGGGAAGTGTGGTAAGATTCTCGTCCACGCCCTCAACCTCAATGCCGAGAGCCGCCGTAAAATCCTCTTCGTTGCCGATCATGACATCGACGTACTTCGCAATCTCACGATTAACTTCACGTGCCCTTTCCGCCCCGCCGATAGATCTCCAGAGGCTGGCGCGGTAGTTGAGATCGTATGAGGTGACCGTACCGTATTTCTTGGCTGCCTTGAGCGCTTCGATGCAAACCTCAGCGGTGGACTCCGAAAGCGCCGCAAAGATTCCGCCTGTATGGAACCAGCGTACGCCCTCCTTTCCAAAAAGAAAATCCCAGTCCACATCGCCAGGCTTTAGCTGGCTTACGGCCGTAAGCCCGCGGTCGGCGCAGCTCAGCGCCCCACGGCAGCCGAAACCGCGCTCAACGAAGTTAAGGCCGTTTCTTACCTCTCGCCCGATGCCGTCGTACTTGCGCCAAATCACATGGCTCGTATCAACACCGCCCTGAAACATAAAGTCCTCAACAAGCCTGCCGACGGGATTGTCTGCAAAAGCCGTAACGGCCGTAGTCTTAAGCCCAAAGCAGCGCTTAAGCCCTCGCACAACATTGTATTCGCCACCGCCCTCCCAAACCTTGAAACCGCGCGCGGTGTGAATACGCCCGTCACCGGGATCAAACCTGAGCATAATCTCACCAAGCGATGCCGCATCCCAAAGACATTGCGACTTTTCCTTCAGCTGAATGGATTGCATCTTTGAACTCCTTAAAAATTTCACGCCTCTTCTTATACAACTATTGAAGAAACTTCGCATAGGATGACATATTTACCACGAAAAGTCAAGGAAATGGTATAATACTTCGCTATGGAGACAGACTTTACCATCAGAGGAGCAAAGCTTGAAGATGCCCAAAACATATTCAAGCTCATTCATCTCAACAGCGATCAGCTAGTACCGAAGTCGCTCGGCAATATACTTGAAAATGCCGATCGCTTCATCGTCGCCTGCATCGGTGAAGACATCGTGGGATGCGCAACATACCAAATTCATCCTGAAATAGGCGATGAAAAAGCCGCCACGGTGGAAATCCAGTCTGTGGCAGTGGGAATTGAGCACCGAAGAAAAGGCATCGGCAAGGCGTTGATAGAGGCTGTCATCGCAAAGACCATGCCGATCGCGCCGGCAGAATACATCGTGCTGACCTTCGCCCCGGAATTTTTCGGATCGCTCGGATTCTACGAAGTCCCCAAAACACAGGTCATGCACAAGCTTTACACGGGGTGCATCAACTGCACCAAGCACACAAACCCGTTCACCTGCCCTGAGATTGCAATGCTACTTCCAGCCAACTGATTTTAGAAATCGTAGCCGATTGTAAAGCTGAACACTTCCTCCTCGGCATTGTCCGGCTTCTTGATGGGAGTTGCGAAGTCAATGCGAATAGGAAGGCTCGGGATTGCATCTATTCTAAAGCCTATACCCGCCGTCCATGCAAACGTATCGGATACGTCGAAGTCAAGCTCGTCTGAAGTGACAGAGCCAGCATCCGTGAACAGGGCTACGCGCAGATACTTGCGGAAAACGGGAACGGTGTATTCGGCATTCGCGCAAATGAGCGTCTGACCGCCCCACGGCGCATAATCGCTACCGCCCACCCTTTTTGCCATGGGCGAGACATGGCGATATTCTATACCGCGAATCGACTTAGGGCCGCCAAGGAACAAACGATTGTAAATCGGAACTTCATCATTGATCGCATCGATCGTTTCACCTCTCAAGGCAAGCATGAGAACATGATTGTAGCGCTTCCATGTCGTGAAGTAATTGCGGTGTTTAAACCCAAAACGCCAATATTCGTTGTCACCGCCGGCGACATCGAAGAAAAGACTCGTTCTTGAGCCGTTTGAAGGTGTCCTGCCGTTATCCACCTGATCGCGACTCCAATACAGGCGCACAATCATCTCGGCGGCGTCGCCATAACGGTCGTCCTCGCCGCCTTGCTCGGAAAGAGAAACCTTCTTGTCTTCAAGCATCCAATAGCCGTTGTCCATTTCGTCAAACTGGATAAACTCACCCGCAAGCGATACGCCAAAACGACCGAACGACTCCATGTGCCCCAAGCTCTTCCAGGGCATCCAA
Organism: Kiritimatiellia bacterium; assembly: GCA_017628165.1. Classification (GTDB taxonomy): domain Bacteria; phylum Verrucomicrobiota; class Kiritimatiellia; order RFP12; family UBA1067; genus UBA1067. Next base: position 4,984 of record JAGBZQ010000120.1, read on the forward strand.
ACCTTGACGGGATAATCAAGCGCTACAGATGCGCCCGTGCGAATGACATCGTACTCGTCATACCAGCGCTGACGGCGGTATGCCTGCACCCTGAGCTGAAGATAACGGTCAAAAAGGTGCGGCTCGCAAATCTCGGCCTCGTAAGTCTGGATGTAAGGGCCTACCTGCGCATAAAGCCGACCCTTCTGACCTCCCCCGCGAAAATACTTGCTTGGCGAAAAAAGATCAAAGTTCGATTGCGAGACTTGACCCTGGACATATACGGAGTCGACAGAACTTGCGCCTACGCCGAAGTTGAAATTTCCGGTATCCTTCTCCTCCACCTCATAAACGAGATCCCGATACTCTGCGCCCTCAGAATCCTTTCCGCGCATAGAATCGCGCAAGTAATACCTCACACGAGAAAAGTAATAAAGGCCTTCAAGACGATCCTTGCTTCGCTCCGCACGATCGGCAAGCATCTTATCGCCCGGCCCAAGCTCGATTTCACGACGGATCACCTTGTCCTTGGTATACTCGTTGCCGACAATCGCCACGTTGTCTATAACAACGGGAACACCCTCCGTCACCAAAAAGTGAACGTCAAGAACGGTGGAATTCCCATCTCTCGGGATGCGCCTAATATCCACGCGCGACTCTGAAAGCCCAAGATCGCCCGAACCGACAGCAACGGAAATGCTATGCGCGGCATCCTCAAGAGTCTTGAGCCCAGCCGCATCGCCTTCTTTAGGAAGAGCGCTCTTGCCGGCAACATCGGCAGCCGAATACGATTTCAAGCCTTCAATCTTGACATCTCCGACTGTATAAAGCGGACCTTCTTCAATATTGAAACATATAGTTTTCTCATCCGCCCCGGCAACAGCGCTACAGCTCGAAGAGACCTTGACATCCAAATACCCCAAATCGGCGTAATATCTTGAAATCTTGGCGACTGCGTCAGCAAGTTGGCTTTCCGAAACGGGCTTTTCTGCAAACCAACCACGCGGATCCCAGAACGGGAAAAGACCAATCTCACGCCTCAAATCCGAAACATCGACATTATTAGCGCCAGGGAATGTATACCCGGAAACCGAAAGAGCCGAGCCCTCCTCCACTTCGAACGTGACCATGCAGTCGATTCCACCGGATACAACCTTGACTAGCGGAGTGACTCGAGCATTCGGAAAATCATTCTTGACGTAAAAGGCACGGACCTTGTCGGCGGCGGCGGCGAAATCAGCATCACCATAAAGCCTGCCGTCCTTGAACCCAGCCTGATCTGCAATTTTTGACGCACTTACATTCGCATTGCCTTTGACAACGAGAGGTTTGAGAAAGCGAACCTTACGATACACGCAGAACGTGACTTCCACTCCGTCGGCTTTGCGCTCCGCATTCACTTGAATATCCTGAAAAAGTTTGGACGCTTTGAGTGCCATCACGTCTCGCGCAACGACCGCCGGATCGTAGGACGTGCCGACTTTCGTCTGACAGTGGGAAAGAACTCCAACGCTGTCGCCGCCGAAATTGTCGAGATGGACCACAGAAACCTTTGTAACGCTGGCTCCATGCGAAAATAAAGCCATCGACAGCAGAAAGCCAAATACGGATATTTTTTTCATAATTGTATATTTTAACAAAATTACGATTGGGATGAAACGGCCAAAAACTCCTTGATAACTTTCTTGAAAACCTCCTTGTCGGGATTTTCCTCAACCTTTAATTTGCCGAGCCCCGATGGGATTTCAATGGAGAAAGCTCCGGAGAAAAGCCGCCACGCGTCAAGCCCGTAAAGAATATTGTCCGCCTGCGAAAGAAGATGATGGCTGTGCACCAACCCATCAAGCGCACCTGAATCGGCAAGAGTTCTGCAGATCGTCTCCTGATCAGACTCCTTCAAGACACCCTTCTCCACGGCGTAAGCGCAATCGATGCAAACCGCTATCGGCACGGCATACCCGTGCGGCAGCTTATATCCACTCATGGACTCAAGCCTGTTAGCGCTCCAGAGCGCAAACGATGTCGATCCCTTCTTGACGCGCGACGCTACAACACTGCGGACCAAATCGGAGAAAACCTCCAAATCCCTATTCTTGAGCCTCTCGGCATTCTTGGCGATTTTCTTCATAAGCGAAGAATCTGAAACTGCCGCGTAGCGAACAGCCTCACCCACTCCAGCGCGCCAGACACCATCAAGGACTGTTGCCGCGAAGGAGACATCAATCACTACGGCGTCAGCCTCACAGGGTACTGAGAGTGCGTTCTTGACACTGTGAAAATTTATCGCCGCCGTCTTTGCAAATGCGGCATCAATCATCGCGGCAGGCGTAGTGGGAACCCTGACGAGACGCACACCGCTACGGATCTGCATCGCAACGTAACCCGCGACATCAAGAACAGCTCCGCCCCCGATCGCGAGAATAATATCGTTGACTCCGATCTTTGCCTCCAATGCCGATGAAATGAGCTGAGTGGCACTTGCGATGCCGTCACATTTAATCTTCTCGCTGCCGGAAAGCACTACCGGACTACCCGCTAGGCGAACTCCGTAATTCTGGAAATACATTCCGATCTTTCTGCCAATCCCATCCACCTTCTGAACGACATTGGCATCTGCAACAATCAAAACGCGCGGCTCATCCGAACCGGACACTTCACGGAGAATCCCCTGAAGAGCGTCATTGTCCTCAGAAAACATTCCATCGATAAAACTTACATTCCCATATTTACATTTTTCTTTAGCCATATTACCTCCAACAAAAAATCAATTTTTCGCGCCTTCAAGAAGTTCGCGCGCATGCTCGCAGACAATTGAACGCTTTATACCACCGCCAAGCATACGGGCGATTTCAGAGACTCTCTCTTCTCCATCGACGCGCCTTACGCTCGTAAGAGTTCGTCCATTAACCACAGACTTGGAAACCACAAGATGATTCGCGGCAAAAACCGCGCTCTGCGGCTGATGCGTAATCGCGATGACCTGACGCTTCTCGCCCACAAGACGCATCTTTTCACCTACCGCACGGGCAACATCGCCGCCGATATTCGCATCTATTTCATCAAAGACCACCGTCCCCGGACCGTCGTTCATGGCAAGAACACTCTTCAAGGCAAGCATCACGCGGGCAATTTCACCGGAACTTGCGATATCGGCAAGCTTGCGTGCACTCTCGCCAGGATTGGGCTCAAACATGAAACTGACGGCATCCATACCATGCCGGGCCGCCTTGGAAGGCTCGAGGGAAACATAGAATTTCGCCTGCAGAAAACCGAGATCCTTGAGCTGCCGCATCACAAGGCGGGCAAGCTTCACAGCTGATGCCGCGCGCAATCGCGTGATTTTCGCACCCTCCTCCTCGACAAGTTCAAGAAGCCTCGCCTCTTCCTTGCGAAGCGTCTCAAGGGTGTTGTCGAAATTCTCCATCGCCTTAAGACGGCGGGACTTCGCTTCCGCCACCTCCAAAAGCTGAGAGACGCTGTTCGCGCCGCCTTTCAGATACTTGCGCATCAGGCGGTTGATTACAGAAAGACGCTGATCGAGCGCGTCCAATTCGGCCGGATCAGCATCAATCTTTGACATCGCTCCGGCGACCGAGCGCGAAAGCTCCTGCACCTTGAGCGTGATTTCATCGGCTTCCGCCGCCCACTCGGACGCCTCGGGGAAATAACGCCCGAGCTGATTGAAGCGCGGCTGGAGACGAATGAGCGAATCGGCAACACCTCCGTCATCGCCGAGAACATCTGAAATGGCGTTTGCCATTTCAAGTATCTCGCCCGCATGAGCCGCCGCCGCATGGCGCTCTTTAAGATCCTCGTCATCCTGCGAAACACCTGCACCCTCAAGCTCTGCAACCTGATAGCGGAGCATGTCGAGCTCATCTTCAGAGGCAAGAGTCCCAAGAAGTTCCTCGATCTCAACGCGCTTTGCCACAAGCGCCGCCCAGGCTTTGGAGTACGCAGACAAATCAACGTGCCCGCACAAGTCGAGAGCGCGACGCTGAAACTCCTCCTCGAGAAGATTCTGATTTGCACGCGCCCCATGAATATCCACGAGATGCGCGGAGAGGCTTTTGAGCGTGGCAAGAGTAGTTCGCGAATCGTTCACCCACACCTTGCCGGCTCCCGCAGCAGAAAGGACGCGGCGAACAATAAGCTCTCCGCCGTCACATTCCGGAAGCCCTGCTTCGGCAAGAACCGCATTGACCTCATCCGCCTTGTCTGAGACGTCGAACACCGCTTCCACCTTGGAATCGCCTGCCCCGTCGCGCAGGGCAGAGGAATCCGAACGAGCGCCAAAAACGAGAGAGACGGCCCCCATAATGACGCTCTTGCCAGACCCGGTCTCTCCTGTGAGGACATTAAGGCCGCGCGAAAACTCCACCTCGGCCTTTTCGACTATCGCAAGATTGGAAACTAAAAGTCTCTCAAGCATTAGATGCTAAGCCTTATTCAGCTCCAAGGCAAAGCCCGTTGGACTTCAGATCAGAAGCGTCAAGCGCATAGACAGGATCGATCTCGACAGGGAGATTCTCATCTACACAAATTCCAGCCTCAGAGAGCCACCTGCGCCACTTGCCCTGCATATCTGCCTTGCAGGATGCGGGCGAATCCACCCCTTCGGCGTTCTTGACGGGCGAAAACTCCTCCTTCTGATCAAAAGCAAGGAATGTCACGCTCTTGGCGTTTGGAAGAATATCAAAAATAAACTTCTCAAACTTGTAGCCGTTGGGCTCGGAGGGCTTTACGAGCGCACCTTTCCCGTCCACGAATGGGATCTTCTTGAATGCAAGATGAAGCGGCATCGGACGCGAAGCTTCGCGCTCGAGGAATGCACGGTCGAAAACATGAATCGCGGGAGAGCCGTAGAGGAAATAGAGTTTACCGCTCTTATCCTTCCTGTAGCACTGCTCCTCGGTCATTTCCGTGTACTCGACCATACGGTATGTACCGCCAAAGCGCATGGGCACACCTAGCTTCTCAAGCGGATCGCGCTTGGCGCAAAGCTTAAGAGAATACTCGGCCTTGTTGAGGACATGATGCCCAATAAACGCGGGATCCGCAATCTCAACCAAAGGATTATCCACCTGGAAGAAGAATACGGACTTGATGCCACGCTTTTTCATGTCTGCAAGGGCGCCAGAGCGCTTGAGGGCCGCAAGAAGCCCGCCGTGTCCGTCGGGGCTCATGAAAATGTGTCCGGGCGCATCGAGAATGATCTTACCCTCGGCCGTCATGCCGGGCCACATTCCCTGAGTGAAGAAAAAGACATCGTCGGGATTGAGCCCGAAATAGTCATTCTCCTCGAAGCACCTTACGGTAGCTTCGTTGTTGGCCTCGCTCGTCATCACATAGAACGGAATCGCAGCTCCGTAGCGGATCGTGCGCGCGAGAATCTTGCGGGCATGGAAATAGAAGAGCGGGGCGTTTGTGATCGGGCCAATCTCGTAGCAACCCTTGGGGCCGTCGAACCCAAGACGCGAACCTTGCCCGCCAGCCACGAGAAGCGCGGCTACACGCCCCTCGGCAAGCTCCTTCTCGCCGGCGGCAACCGCCTCCTGAAGCTTTCTGCCCTTGAGAACAGAGACTTTAGGAGCCTTGCCGTTAGAGGTGTCGGGGACGGCCACGCCAGCCTTGAGCGCGGCCTTGCAACGCTCGAGACTTTTGGCGTCAAGTGTGGCGATCTGCTCCAGAAGAGCCTCGCGCTCCTTCTTGCCGAGCTTGTTCCAGAGAGCAAGGACATGCTCCTGCGAACATTTTTTTACGAGCTTTTCCGCTTCCTGAAGTGTCATTGAAATTCTCCTTTTCGATAATCCGTTAGCGGGTCTTGAAACGATACTCCGTCACCGAACGGAATGTTTCGCCAGGCCTTAAGACAGTAGAGGGAAACTCCGGGTGGTTCGGGGAATCGGGATAATGCTGGGTCTCAAGGGCAACGCCAGCAAACTGGCAGAGGCTCTTGCCCGCAGCTTTGGCGGGAAGATCCGTGGTCATGTTCTGCGCACCGTACATCTGCATACACGGCTCGGTGGTCCAAACCTCGAGAACACGCCCGGAGGCAGGATCAAACATTTCTGCAGCGATCCTAAGCTCGCCAGCCTTGCCGCGAATGACAAAATTGTGATCGTACCAGTTATCCATGGGTCTGAGAAAATCCTGCTGAGCCATCCACTCTGCAGCCGCGCCAATCGGACGCGAAACGGTGAAATCAAATCCCGTTCCCTTGACAGATGCGTTCTTCGTAGGGATGAGCCCCGCATCCGTCATGGTGTATTCATCAGCCGCGATCATGAGATTCTGCTTAAGCACATTGCCACTTGCCTCGCCGGCAAGATTCCAATAGGAATGATGCGTGGGGTTGATGACGGTGGGCTTATCGGTCACAGCCTCGTAATCAACGCGCCAGACATTGCCGGGAAGAACAGAATAAGTCACCTTGACCGTCACAGTGCCAGGAAATCCCATCTCTCCGTCCTTGGACACATAAACGAGCTCAAGGCCTTTGACATCTCCCTTCGCGAAAGGCTTGGCCTTCCAAACCTTAGAATCCCAGCCGTCGGGACCACCATGGAGATTGCAGTTTCGCGGAGCGGGCTTCACCTCGTTAAGAGGAAGCTTATACTCCACACCGTCAAGAGTAAACTTGCCGTTTGCAATGCGGTTGCCGTAGCGGCCGATAAGCGTACTCATGGAAAAACCAAGCTTCTCGTATTCCTCAATGGTGTTCCAGCCAAGTGTCACATCCTCAAAATTGCCGGTGCGATCAGGAGCGAAACACTTCAACAGGCGTCCGCCGAAATCAGAAACGACGAGCTTAAGCCCATCCTTTCCCTCGATCGTATAGAGCGAAGCGGACTCTCCGAATTTTGTGACGCCCCACGGCTCAACCGTCACGTCAGGCTTCAATTCCTGACTGTTAAAACATCCGGCCATCATTCCGGCCGCCGCAATCATCAGAAGCTTTTTCATTGCAAGTTGTTCCTTTCTTATCTTATAAAACTACCAGATAAAATCAACCGTCTTTCCCTCACGCGTTCTAAGGCCTTTGACGCTGCCCTTGGACCAATCAGAGGGGATCGTCCGCTCGAGAAGCATCTCGCAGACGGCTCCCACCATGCCAAGGTTGCCGTCTATCTGGAACGGCGCGTGAGTGGTGAACATGTTGTCGAGAGTGTTATACTTAAGAAGCGATTCAAGCATTTCGCCTGCCTTGTTGCCGTCACCAAGACGAGCCCAGAGCGCGGCACGCCAAGGCCATGTCCAGCTGCGGCGCGAATCGCCCGTAGTCGTGCGTCCCGCGAGAGCGACCTTGGCCGCCTCTGCGAGCGCGGGAGTCGTCTTGCGCGAAATCGTCGATCCGGGATAAACGGCGTAGAGGTGACTCGTGTGGCGATGCTGATCACCCTTCACGTCGCGGTCGGTCTCCCATTCCTGAAGCTGCCCCCAGCTGCCGATTTTGTCCTTGAGGAGTCTGGGCTCCACGCGGGCCACCTCCTTGACGAATGCATCGTTGATCCCGAGTTCCTTAGCCGCAGCGAGAATCGCACGAAAAAGCTCACGCATGATCTGCTGATCGTGGGCGACGCCGTCCTCGCGCGGGCCGTGCTCGGGGCTCCAGCCGTCCTTTACGACGATCGTTCCGTCGGGGCGCTCCTTTAGCTGAGTAGAAAGAATGAATTCCGCTGCGCCTTTCATGAGCGGCCAGCAGACTTCCTTCAGATATTTCTTATCGCGCGTAAAAAGGTAGTGATCGTAGCACTGCGCCGCCATCCACGGTGCGCCCGCGAAGTTCCAGCGCCACCCGCCGCCGCCGAACGCGTTGGCGCTAGTACGGTACGCATAGCCCTTCGAATCGGGGAACGCCATACGAGACCCCTCCGCCGCAATGGGCATAGACATCAGCATCCAGTCGGAAAGCGGAGTAAAACACTCGCTCAGATTGGAAGAGTCGGCACCCCAGTAATTCATCTGAATATTGATGTTAGTATGGTAGTCGGCGTGCCACGGCGGATTGTTTGAATTGTTCCAGATTCCCTGAAGGTTGGCGGGCAAAGTGCCGGGACGCGAAGAACTGATAAGAAGATAGCGGCCAAAGTTGAACATAAGCGCGACAAGCGGAACATCCTTGCCGCCTTTTTTAACCTTCGCCAGGCGTTCACGCGTAGGAATCGTCTTGTCACCTTCACCGAGATCGAGCGTCATGCGGTCATAATACTTTTTGTAATCGGCAACATGGCGATGAAGAACTTTAGACGGATAGATCGTAAGAGAGAGTTCGCCGATCGTATCTGTGCCCGTGACGGCCCTCAAAACAACAACAGTCAAATTGCGAGACTTAAAATTCTTTAAAACATCGGCGCGCGCGACATATTTTAAGCCATTAGGAAGCGTACCGGAAAACGAAACGCTATTATTATCCGATTTTTCACCTTCACCGTGCGCACCCTTGAGCGTCAGCCTCACGCCGCGCTTCTTAACGTCGCTGATAAAAATGAAGATCGCATCATCGGGTGCACTCGCGAAAATCCTGCGCTTAAAATTATCGTCCGCAATCTTAAACTGATCGTCATATACCGCGGTCGATACGTTGAGCTGACGGCGATAGTCGGCTACGGTGCCTTCGCCGAGGCCTTCAATCGCGATATTAAGTTCTCCGAAATTCTGATACGCGCCCATTGTCGAATAATTGGCGTCGGCGCGGTTGTCGTGAATATCCTTCGTGAGATTCTTGTCGCCCGTCCAAAGCGAATCGACATTGAACTGAAGCTTGAGATTTTTAGCTCCTCCGTCGACCATGCACCCGAGTCGACCGTTGCCGAGCGGATACCACGAATTCTCCCAGCCTGTGCCTGGCCTATCATCCCAAATCAAATTCTCTAACGAAAAAGCCAAAAGAGGAACAGTGCAAAAAAATGCAATCAGTAAATTCTTCATAATGTATAAAATTCTTGCCGTTTAATATTTTATTCCCTCAATTTTACCAAATATCGGCAAATAAAGAAAGGTACTCAGCGGACAATGTGATTTTTGATTGCCCAAGCGATGCGCTCGTGCCCAGCGTTGTTTGGGTGAAGCATATCAAAATCCCTGTTGCTGAAAAAAGCGGAATGAGATTTATAGTACGGGAAAAGGCCGCTCTCAGCATTAAGATCGATTATATTGACCGCCCAGACATTCCCGGCCTCCTTGATCGCCGCGACGTAATCATCAATAAAAAGCCCGATTTTATTCGAATACGATTCGTCAAGCTGCTCATTCGTATCGCCGAACTTGGCATAGCCGCGATGAATAGGCGTCATCACATAAATGAGAGAATCGGGGAACGACTCTTTCAAAAATGCCAACGTAACATTGATGCGACCGCGGAGCGTAGCCACATTGCGCGAAAACTCCCGCTTCCTTAGATTCACATTCTGCCCACCACGGCGAACGGTCACGTCCTTAATGTCAAACCACACACCGAGCGGAATATCGGCGTTGTAATCGTTGGTCCCCGCGAAAATGAAAATCGCCTCGACGCCTTTGGGATAATCCCTCTTGAGATTGCGCGCCTGATTGATGACGCCGCTAAACTGCTGTCCATTGATACCATAGACGAGCGGAACAATCTTCAAGTCACGTTCGAGAAAATTCCAGTAATTTGACGAACATCCGATATGACGAATGTCTGTTATCGAATCGCCGAGAAATGCGGCCCGCTTGCCCTCCCAAGAACCCCCCCCCGCGTTGGCGGATAGAACAGAAAAAAGAACAAGTGATGCTGCAATCTTTGTAAAAGACATTTTTACCTCCTTTTTTTTGATTGTGATTTTTAGCCGCGATCAAGCGCTGCCGCCATTACCGCAAGAGAATAAATCGCCGCCGTCTCAGCACGAAGAATGCGGGGACCAAGCGACACAGGTGCAGCAAACTTGAGAATTGCAGCAAGCTCCGCAGGGGTGAAATCGCCTTCTGGTCCGATGAAAACGGAATAATCCCCCTCTTCTCCGGCGGCAACAGCCTCCTCTACCGCCTTCAAGAGCATCTTAGGCCGCACATCCATCAATGCCCCGGCAAAGCACCTGGAAGAGCGCGCAAGATCAAGCGCCTCTGAAAAATCGAGCGGTTCAAGAATTTCCGGTACAAAAAGCGCGTCAGACTGCCGCGCAGCCTCCTGAACGATCTTGAGCCAGCGGCTCTTTTTGGCGGCCCGTTCAGACTTCTGGATGCGGACTATCGTACGCTCCGAGATGACAGGCACGATTCTATCTGCGCCAAGCTCCGTGGCTTTCTCAAGCATCCAATCCCAGCGCGACGACTTCGTCACGCAGGCAAAAAGCGTAAGCGTGCGCGCAGAACTCCTACGTACTGCGGAAAGTTCGCCCGTAGGCTTAAGGGACTTTTCTGAAGAAGAATACTTAAAAACCCTTGAAACGCCGTTACCGTCAAAAAGCTCAAAAAGTTCACCGTCCTTAGGACGCAAAACTTTCAAGTGATTGCGAGCATCACCGGCAAGAGAGGGTTCGTCAGAAGCAATCTCTCCATAGCTGCAAAGAAGCCTGTGCATCACCTTGAATCAAAGCCCCTTCTTGGCATACTTAAGCCCGATTTCAAGGCCTCGCAGCTCGGCAAGCCCAATCAGCCTCCCGCCATAGCTGTAGCCGCAGTAGCACTTGCGCGTTTTATCAATCTCAAGAAAACGGCCATGGTCGGGGCGAACGACAATCTTCTCTCCGCGACGCTTCTCCTCCTTGAGAAACTCCTCGAAAAGACGCGGCATATCAGTAACACCCACGAGATGACACTGAGACTCGTGAAAAATCTTGTCGTCTGTATACTCAAGGTTGCGGAAATGGCAGAAGTAGACACGGCGACCAAACTTCCTCATAATGGAAACAGCGTCATTGTTCCTGTCGCCGCCAAGCGAGCCTGTGCAAAGCGTAAGCCCCACATGGACAGACGGACAGCGCGCATACATCTCTGCAATATCCTTTGCATTCGAAAGAATACGCGGCAGACCGAAAATCGGATGCGGAGGGTCATCAGGATGAATGCACATATTAACCCCCGTCTCGTTGAGAACCGGCGAAATCTCATTGAGGAAAGAGTACATATTCTCCCTAAGTCTTCTATCATCTATGCCGTCGTATGTGGCAAGCTGTCTTAAGAACTCCTCCGGGGTCAAATCATCCACCGTACCGGGAAGCCCGCAGAGAACAGAGTCGGCCACACGCTTGCGACCTTTTTCATCGAGAGCCTCCCAAACTTTGCGAGCCTTAACACGCGTCTTCGCGTCATATTCCTTTTCAGCGCCAGGACGCTTCAAATGGAACATGTCGAACCCGGCAAGCTCATACTCGTTGTACTCAAGACAGGTCGACCCGTCAGGAAGCGCATAATTGAGATTGGAGCGCGTCCAGTCGAGAACGGGCATAAAATTATAACATACTGTCTTGATGCCGCACTTGGATAGATTACGAAGCGTCTTCTTATAGTTTTCAATATACTTTTTATAGTCGCCCGTGCGTTTTTTAATATCCTCATGCACGGGGACCGACTCAACAACACTCCACACCATCCCGGCATCTTTCACCTTCTTCGCGCGGGCCTTGATCTCAGAAAGCGGCCACACTTCGCCTGGCTTGCGCTCATAAAGCGCAGCCACGACATCCGTTACTCCTGCCTGCCGGATTTCCTTCAAGGTGATAGCATCCGCGTCACCGTACCATCTCCAACCCTGCTTCATACTTTAATCCTTTCTTCTCACTGTTTTCAGCTGAACACGAGCCGCCGGCCACTACAGCTCCACCCTCCTATAACGCGGCACAAGGCCCTTCATGCAGCACCATCCAACCAGATACGCGACCGCGCAGTAGCCGAAGACAATGCAGTACCCCGCCGGCTTGCCGGTGTATCCCAGAAACTCCATCGGCGCCAATGCTATCTGCCCGCCCGCGTTCACCACGGCCGCAACCATGTCCTGCGCTGAAACGCCGGCCTTATGGACAGTCTGAATGACATCGGGTATCTGCTGGCCGGTCTTCTCTATCGCCGCGACAATCGCACTGACGTCTGCCCCAACAGGAATCTCTACACCTGCAGGCGTAAAGGCCTTGGCGATCTGGACGGGCGCGAGCTCAATCGCCTTTTCGGCGTTCGCCACGGTGAACGAGCCGGCCGCATGAGTGAAAAGCATGCCTGCACACTTGTTCACGAGGAAACTTCCGCAGCCGGCGGCGAACTGGGCGATGCCCGTCAGTGTGCCGATCGTGGACTTCGGGAACATATCACCCACGACCGAGTAGATATTCGCGCTCCAGGCCTGGTGGCCCGCGCACGCGAAGCCGATAAGGATCGCCGGCCACCACGCGGTGTATGCGCCAAGCGGCTGTGCGCCAAGCGCGAGCAACGGGAAGCACGCGAAGAGGAACATCGCAATCATACGCCCTTCATAGGGGTTCATGCCGCGCCTGTCGACCATATACGTCGGTATCTTGCAGAGGTAAATCGAGACGAAGGTAACAATCGCGTAGAGCGTGAAGATGAGCGCCATACCCATCCCGGACGAGCTCTTATAGCCGAACTGGTCGGAAAAGTAGCTGGGGGTCCAGAAGAGAAAGAACCACCACACACCATCGGTGAGAAAACGCCCAAGAACGAGCGACCATGTCTGACGGAGTGAGAACGCTTTAACGAAGGAGATCTTCTTTTGCTCATCACGGGGCTCTGGAGCCACCGCACTCTCCTCACCTTCATCCTGATTTATATAGGCAAGCTCGGAAGCAGAAACGAGCGGATTCTCGGAAGGCTTCTTGTAAAGTAGAACCCAGAAGCCCATCCACACGAAACCGAGCGCGCCGATAACGATAAACGCCATCTCCCAGCCCCATATCTTGGCGATAATGGGAATTGAAAGAGGAGCGGCAAGCGCGCCTACCGAGGACCCCGCATTAAAAATCGAAGTTGCAAACGCGCGATCTTTCTTGGGGAAATATTCGGCCGTCACCTTGACCGCTGCGGGGAAGTTGCCCGCCTCGCCAAGGGCGAGAACAGCGCGGCAGGCAAGAAACAGCCAGACGGACGCGGTCACGCCCATCATCCCGAGAAAGCCGACAGTCTTAAGAGCGGAAGCCCCGACACCGCACGCAGCATGAAGGCATGCTCCGAGAGACCAAATGAAAATCGCCCAAAGATAACCCTTCTTCGTGCCGAGAGAGTCGATGAACTTGCCGGCGAAGAGGTTGCAGAGCGCGTATATAATCGAGAACGTGGCCGTTATCGTGCCGTAGTCGTTATCGGTCCAGCTGAACCTCGGTGCGATAAAATCCTTCCAGGTCAGAGAAAGGACCTGGCGATCCAGATAATTCACCGCCGTGGCAAAAAACAGCAACGCACAGATGATCCAGCGAAATTTTGTTGTTTTCTTCATAGGGCAATCCTCGCTTCTTTGTATGCGGTCAGGAAAGTCTTTCTATAATCCAAGCAAGCAGCTCGCCGGAAAACCTGAGAGACTCTACGGAAATTTTATCCATTGTATCCTCCGGCGTATGCCAATAATCGTTCCGCCCTGGCGCACTGCCATATTCGAAATCTATGAGATTAACAGCCTTGAAGCCCTCCTCCATAAAAGGAACGTGGTCATCCGTTACCGCATCGTCTATCTCAACAACCTTATCAGACACCTTTTTCTGGGCGGCAAGTTTCAAAATCCCGCGCCTGAATCCGCCATGCGTATTTGAAGGAATCATCACTTTGAGGTCTCTGTCACCGAGCATGTCCACATTGATCACGGCACGCACCTTTGAGCCCTGCTCCTTAAGCTTAGCGGCAAGATGACGAGACCCCCACAATCCGTCTGACTGACCGTAAAAGCTGAAACATTCCTCGCCATCCACCCAAGCCAAAAGAATATTCACGTTTTTAGGCCTAACAACAGAAAGCCTCGCTGCGAGAGCGGCGAGAATCCCTACAGTGGATGCGCCGTCATTCGCGCCAGGACAGGAGATCCCGGGCTTTGTGTCAAAATGCGAAACGACCACAAGCCACTTGTTTGACGGATTGGAAACAATCGAACATTCGACATTGGTGAATTGACGCTCACCCTTCGGAGTCTTGGCAGTAAAAGAATCAAGCCTCACATCAGCGCCAAGGGAACTTACCGTATCTAAAATATACATCGCCGCGCGGCGGGATCCTACCGACCCCGATTCGCGCGGCGTGTATGATTCAACAAGGCCCTTGGCAGTATCGTATGCGATGCGCGCATCACTTTCGACAAAGGCCAACTGCGCGGCCAACAAGAGCGAAAACATTTCAGTCCACCTCGATGCCAATCATCTGGATGATTCGATCCAACTCATCGTTATCGAAGAAGTCAATCTCCAGAAGACCCTTTACATGCCTTCCGCTGGCATGGGTAACTCCACTTGTAATACGCACAGCACAACCGAAATGCTTCTTAAGCTTGTCTGCAAGCGAACGGACATAGCCATCGGGAAGATCGGGCGTCCCGGCCTCTTTGACGACCACCGGAGCGCGCATCTTCTGAAGACGCTTCTCAAGCGCACGGACGGTAAGCTGATCATTTACACAATCTCTTGCAAGAAGAACGCGATCTTTCTCATCTTCTACGGACAAGAGGACTTTAGCATGCCCCACAGAAATAAGCTTATTCTGAAGAAGGCCCTTGACCTCGTCCGGGAGCTCTAGAAGACGCACGGAATTAGCCACTGTGGCACGCGCCTTGCCGACGCGCTCGGCAACATCCTGCTGAGTAAGATTAAATGTATCCTGAAGAGTCTTATAGCTGACGGCCTCTTCGATTGGATTCAAATCCTCTCGCTGAAGATTCTCCGTCGTCGTCATCGAAGCCGCAGTCAGATCATCGGCCTCAATAAGCGTAACACGGATTTTCTTCCATCCGGCCAGCAAAGCTGCCCTGAGGCGTCGCTCGCCCGCTATAAGCTCATATTTGCCCTTCGCGTTCTTCCTTACGGAAGGTGGCGAGACAAGACCCGTGTTTTTCAAAGACTCCGCAAGCTCGGCGAGCTCCTCGTCCTTAAACTCACGGCGCGGCTGATAGGGGCTGCGCTCAATATCAAGGATGGGAAGCTCCAGGACAGCGGCACTCTCAGGATTTTCACCTACAGCGCTTTTTATCTCTGCTATCGGATTCGCCGGCGCCGCCTGCAAAGAACCTGCAGGAATCAGAGTGTCCAATCCGCGCCCAAGACCATGCTTCTTGGCAACACGCACGGGGGCCTTGACGGTCCCCGTGGGTTTTTTCAAGAATTGACTTTTGGATGCCATTGGCTATTAGAAGTAACCGTTCACAATAGGAAGGAACTTGATCTTGTTCTGAAGAATAATATTCACAAGACCAATCTGAAACCCTGACGGGCAGTCCTCGGTGTAGTTGACGAGAGCAATCTGCGCACCGTGAAGCTCCTGGGCGTAATTGAAAAGACCTGCGAGCTGAACGCCGTATGCCGTCTCTGTGAAGTTGACTATGCCGGCAATGGAGGCTCCATGGCTCTCGACCTTAGAAATGTTTGCAAGACCAGAAATCTGGGCTCCGCACATCTCCTGCTGATATGCACCGAGAAAATTAGCATCAAAACCGCAGAAGTTCCTTCTGAAGCCGACAAGACCAGCCTCCATGCCCCAAACATCTTTTTCTGTATAGTTGATACCTGCAGTCATGCGAAGACCGACAACATCATCGAAAGAAATGTTCCCGAGCCCGGAAAGAACGCACCCGATTGTCTTTTCACGCTCAAGCGTGGCAAGCCCGCCGATGCCAAGACCGTAAATCTTCGGGACATCGGTGTAAAAAAGATTCACACCAAGGCCGTACACATCCCAGCGGTTCAAACCCCAGGGGAGCTGGACGGGAGTGGCAATGCCAATCGCCACAGGAGTAAAACCCTCGGCCTTGCTCTCAAACTCCTCCTCCACCTCAACACTTAAAGCAAAAGCAGAGTGGATGACGGAAATCGCCAACGCGGCGACAGAAACCTTGATCAGATTCTTCATTTTTATTCCTTTTTTTAAATTTTGTTTGGCGGTATTTTACATTTTATCGCCAGCGAAATCAACTAAGTTTTTCCACTGGCGATAAAATTTGCATTCTTTTACTCGCAAATGCGCAACTGCTGATCGCAGAACACCTTGACGTAGCCGTCATCCGTCTTGGCGCGCGCGCGCTTCAAGGCATCGACCCAAAGCTTGCGGCACTTGGGTGCCTTTGGGCACTTGGGCGTCATGACAAGCTGTGTGACGGCAGCTATCTGCGTAAGGGCAACAGGGTCGCCGTCATAGGAAGTGCCGATCTTCGCAAGAAGCTTGTCTGCGGCCTCAGGAGACTTGACGAACTCCTTGAGAACTTCCTTTTTCACAGACTCCGCGACGAGCTTCGGATTGGCACGCTGCCACTCGTAAGCCATTTGGAATCCGTTATACCGCCTCATTGCTGCGATGTAACCGGCATAAGCATTCGGATTAGAATCGCCCTGCTCTGCCTTTGGCTCGAATGCACCATACTTAACCTCGGAACAGCAGCCGAAAGAAAGAAGTGCCGCGAGCGCAATACTTGCGATGATTGAAAATTTCTTAATAGACATTTTTACTCCTTTCTGCACACTTAGCCGAACATTTCCTTGCGCCAAGGCTCGCGCATCATATCCTCCTGATAGAGGAAGCGATCCGCAGCCGGATCATTCTTGGCGCGAAGCGTGACGGGATCGAACTCGAAGCCACGCCCAAGACGCCATGCCACGATGGCGAGGTTGAACATGGACGAAGAGCGGAAACCATTGGACTCGTTGAGCGCAAACGGCTTGCGGTTGCGGCAGGAGTCGATGAAGTCCGTCTGCTGCTTCTTCGGCTTGGGAAGACTCTTCAAGGTCGCAATAACCTTCTCATCCGACCACCAGGTGCCGTCGGCCTCGCGAATGCGGAGCGTCTTGCTGCCGTTGCCGCGCTTGTAGACACAAAGGCCGTTGGAGCCGCGCAGAAGCGGTTCGTCGCGAAGGGACACATCGCCGTCAAGAATAACCTCCGTGCCGTCATCGTACGTAAGCGTGAAGCGGTCGAAGCTGCCGACTGCCTCCGGATGCTGCGGAAGGCCCTTGTAGTCAATCTTGACAGGGGAAGTCTCGTCCTTGCAGAGAAGATACTGCAGCGGATCAAGGTAATGCTGAGCCATATCGCCAAGCCCGCCAGAATCGTAATCCCAATAGCCACGGAACGATGTGCCGAAGCGGTGGTCGCTGTAAGGCTTCCACGGTGCAGGCCCGAGCCACATATCCCAATCAAGGCCGGCGGGAATCTTCTGAATTTTGTCCTGAACACGGCCAGACCAGCCGAACTTCCACGAGAAGCCCTGACCTTCGCCGAACACGCACTTGATGGGGCCGTTACCAAGAAGGCCGTTTTCAACGATCTGACGAATCGGCTCAACGGGCGTGCCAAAGCCGTAGAAGTTATCCTGGAAGCGGAACCAGGTGTTAAGGCGGAACATGCGCTTCTGGGCCTTGACAACCTCCATCACGCGCTTACCCTCGCCGACTGTACGGGTCATGGGCTTTTCGCACCAGATGTCCTTGCCTGCCTTCGCCGCCATGACGCTCTGAACACCGTGCCAGTGAGGAGGTGTGCAGATATGGACGATATCCACGCCGGGATCGTTCAAAAGCTCGATAAAATTCTTATATCCCTTGATCTTGCCCCAGCGGCCCTCCGCTGCCTTAAGCCCGGCCTCAACGCGGGGGGCATAGCAGTCCGTGAGACCCACAAGGCGCGAACCGCCAAAAGGAAGATGATTGGCGCTGTGCGCAATGCAGCCAAAGCCGATAAGTGCACGCGTAAGCTGATTGGAAGGAGCCGTAGCGCCCCAAAGAACCTTAGCGGGAACGAGATTGAAGGCTCCAATCGCGGCCGCTCCTTTAAGGAAGTTCCTTCTTGTAGATGTATTCATTTAATAACCCTTTCGATGTTTTGAATATCGTTTACGGTTTTCCCCGTAAACAGCCATAACCACGCATCTATTATTTGCATCATATTATACACTATCTTAAAAAATAAATCAAAGAGTCAACCCCAAATGATGCGAAAGCAGAGTAGAAAGAGCCGAATGCTCACGGACTATCGCAGACGCAGACGCCACGTAAAGCAGCGCCACAGAAAGCAGCAAGGCAAAAACCATTCCCACAATGGAATCAGACGGCTGCGAAATTATCTTCCGCAAAATGAACTTAACCAAAAAGCGAACGATTCCGAAAACAATTATTGCCCCTACGGCGGCAACGGCGCCCCTCACAAAAACATCGGCAAAACTGAGACATATCAGCGGCCAGAGAGAAATCGAAACGACCGTTGATGCCACCAACGCAGCCACAAAGGCAAAAAAACCGGAAAGTCCACGAAAAAGACCGGCAATCACGAAAAGCGTGGCCGCCAAAAGAAACACATAATCTGCTACTTGTAGCTGCATCCGCTTTATTTGCCGCCAAGAAATTCAAGATAGCCCGAATACACGGCAGCACGTCCGCGATTGCCAGACTTGGATAAACTATTCACAAACTTGCGCAACACCTCCTTGCTGTAGGGAGTAAGAGCCAAAGCCCGCGAATAAAGCTCTCCCGCTGATGCCGTCTTGCCCAGATATACGGCAAAATCCCCTGCCCCCACCAGTGTCTTAATCGAAGAGGGAGAAATCAGGCATGCCTTTTTGTACGCCTCAAACGCTTCCTCGAGATCGCTTTTAGACACCCCGGGCCTGTGAAGAGATTTCACGATGCCCATAGCTGCGGCATAACTCGTAGGATCCCGACGAAGAGCTTCGGAATACATCGCCTTGGATTTCTTGTATTCCGCTTGGGCGTAATGCCTGTCAGCCTTCTTCAGAAATTCCGCACACGCCACGGGATCCTTGCGCGAAACACCAGGAAGCGAAGCCGCGCGCTTGGCAATATCATCCCTGAGAGAAGGAAGAATCTCTTCACGCACCTTGCGGATCCTCTCGGCGTCATCCTTTTCAAGATAGGCAAACATCTCGAACTGCTCCTTGGCCATGTCGAGATAATTAAACGAATCCCTGTAAAGACGAGCAAGATAATAACGAGCCGAGGAATTACGCGCATCAAGCTTGATCGCCTTTAAGAACTTCACGCGCGCCGTATCACGATAAACAGAGGCGGCATCTGACGCCCGCCCGATTTTCATAAAGTCAATAAAACCGAGCCCGGCCCATCCGACGGCACGAACATCCGCCGGACGCGATGCATCGCCCGCAAGCTGAAAATAACACTTTTCGGCAGAAGCGTAATCGTTGGAGTAAAATGCGATCTGCGCAAAAAGCTCTACGATATCCGAATCGGCGGCATTGGTAACGGCCGCCGCCTTCAGCGCTTCAAGCGCAGAAGAAAGGTTTCCGCGCCCGAATTCACTGCGAGCTAGCATTACAAGCGCATCGATATCGCGGCTGCGCTCTTTTATCACGCTGCTGAAACACCGGGAGGCTATCTCATAGTCGCGGTCTGAAAAGGCTTTCATGCCTTTTGCATATTCCTTTTCCGCATTGACACCGCACCCAGAAACGAGTGCGGCGGCAACAGCAAAAAGCAGCGCCTTATGCGCGAATCTGAGCGAGAAATTCGTCACGCATGACCTCCATGATTTCCTTTGTCTTGCCCTCGAGATTAAGCCTGACGAGAGGCTCGGTGTTGGACATTCTGACATTGGCCCACCATCCTTCACTCTCCCACGCATCTACGGAAACGCCGTCAAGCTCAAACACCTTTGCGCGCGAAGCATACAACGCCTTGATCTTGGCAAGGATATCCGCCGGATCGACAGCCGTCTTTGTGTTGATTTCTCCAGACTGGAAATACTTGCTGAGAGGCTTAATGAGCTCCGAGAGAGGCTTCTCACTCGCGGAGACGATGTTCGCAAGCGCGTATGTGGCCATCGCGGAGGATTCGGCCGTGAAGTTGTCCTTAAAATAATAGTGCCCCGAAAGTTCACCTGCAAAAACAGCATCATTCTGGCGCATCTGCTCCTTGATGAAGGAATGCCCCACGCGCGACATCATCGGCCTTCCGCCTGCCGCCGCAATAGCCTCCTCGGCCATTTTAGTGGACCTGAGATCGTAAAAGCAGGCCGCGCCGGGCGCCGTTTTGAGAAGATCTCCGGAAATAAGGGCCGTCACAAAATCCATGGGGATCACATTGCCCTTTTCATCCACGAAACCGGCACGATCGGCATCACCGTCATAAGCAACGCCGAAAGCGTACTTGCCAGGATTATTCCTGATAAGCTCCTGCAAATCCTTGAGCGTCTCCTGATGAAGCGGATTTGCGTCATGATTCGGGAAATCACCATCGTAATCGCCGTAGAGATCGTCATGCGTAAGCATATCCTGACCACAAAATGCGCAGGACTCGGCAATCCCCATACCATTGGCGAAATCCATCGCAACATGAACAGGGCGCGAAAGATGCGCAAACTTCCTGACATGCTCGGCGTAGTCGCGCGAAACATCCACCTTCGTGACCGTGCCGACACCCGTTGGAGGCTCCTCGCCGTTCATCACCTCCACAAGCTTTTCTATATCCTTGATACCGGTCGCGCCAGATATCGGAACTGCCCCAGCCTTGCAAAGCTTGCATCCATTCCATTCCTTGGTGTTGTGGGACGCCGTAATCATCACAGAGCCGTCAGCCTTGAGGCTGCCGTTGGCGAAGTAGCTCATCGGGGTAGACGCAAGCCCGATGTCAAGGACGTTAACACCCTCGTCCACAAGCCCCTTGGCAAATGCCGCGAAAAGCGAATCGGACGACTTGCGGCAATCGCGCGCCACGACGACGCGCCCGCCCTTGACGCCGGTAAATTGCGCGTACGCGCGAGCGATCTTGTAAAAAATATCCTCAGTCAATTCCGTGCCGTAAATTCCGCGGATGTCATATGCTTTGAAAATACTCATTGTCTTATTCTCCTTGTTTTTTTTTTATTTTTATCTAACCTCGCGATATTTCTCCACCATATCGCGATATGCTTTCGTATTAACGAACCCGCAACACTTGAACTCGGGGCAGAAGCCGCGATAGACGCACTCCGGCACACAGCAGTCGGCAAGCTCCGGCTCCTTCTCCGCAATCGCGTCAACCACAGCCTTCCACGCCGCGCGCGTCTCAGGGCTCGCCTGAGCGCAAAGCCTGCGGCGCGAAATGAACATAATCGCCTGCGCATTTGCAAAGCACTCATGCATCACGGGCGCATCCTGCCGGTTGGCCTCGCGCTCAACGCCGGTCCTGTCCGTACGCTGGGTAGAAACGAAATGCTCGATCCCGAACTTGTGGCGGACGAAGTGGACTGATACCCAATACGGAAGATCAATCCATTTCCAGTTGAAGCAAAGCTTGCGTATCGGCGAATGCTCAGCTAAAAGGATACGTTTCTTCCACTTGGACGACGGCTCCTTTTCGCCCTCGTCCTGACGGATGGTGGTACGGGCCGCATCAGCGACTTCGCGCCACGACCCCTTGGTTTTTATAAATTTTATCTTCACGGCTTTAGCATTATGTTTTGCACGAATTATACCATAAAAGTGAGGCTTCGTGCATAAGTGAACGAATCAGGAGGCTAAATGGTAATTTTCGCGCCTATCATAATCGGCGCAAAAATGATATAATAGTGACGCTTTTTGACGAAGGAATTATGTCTTTAGATGAAAGCGAGTAAGACAAATGAGAGTATATTTAGACAACTGTTGTTATAATCGCCCGTTCGATGAACAGGCGCAGTTGTCTGTTCGTCTTGAGACGGAGGCCAAGCTAGAGATTCAGAGACAGATGCGC
>JAGBZQ010000121.1 GCA_017628165.1 Kiritimatiellia bacterium
GGGGATTATCAGAAAATTTTTCCCTGACGCGAAATGCTCTACACCAGAGAACTCGACTTTATATCGTCTGGAAAGAATCCATCGCCCGGAAGCAAGCAAGACATTGCGGCTCACATACGCAAGCCATACTACGATCAAAATCGGAATCGACAATATCAGATACAATGTCATAAATTCAAATATCGTATCTCAGGCCGCCCTCCGGCTTCTTCCCTCCGGCCTTGAGCTCACGCACCTTGCGCAAAACCTCTGCCGCAAGATTGCGCTTGCCGAGCTGCTGCAAAAGTGCGGCGTATTCCTCAATCACCCGGATATCGGCAGGATTGATCGCGATCATCGTCTCGTAGCAATAAGCCGCATCGGCAGGACGCCCAAGATCCTTGAAAGCGCGCGCATTTACGGCTAAGCGGTAGAGACGATCAAGAAGCATCGTATCGTTTGGGTTGCGCCTCATCGCACCAGCCCACATCTGGAGAGCCGTCTCGCTGCCGCCTTTCGCGCGCGCGCGCACTTCCGCGGAAACGATCGTCCTGCGCACGGACATCGTCTCGCGGATGGCGGCGGCTATAGAATCCACAACATCCGGATCGAGCCCATCCGGCTCAAGCCACTCCAAAGAAGGAGCATCCTTAAGAACGAAATGCTCCGGCAGCACCGACACACTCAAATCTCCATTCTGGAAAGCAGGCTCAATCTCCTTGCGCGATCCCACGTAATTCGCAAAGATTCCCTGAACCGATCCTGCGCCAGCCTCTTCAACCTCAATGGAGGTCGTCCCGTTGCGCGAAAAAAAGCCAAGCGCCTCGCCGAGCTTCAACTTCCCGTTGGAAGCGCGAGCGACAAGCATCCAATCGGTTCTGGTAATCATCCACAGATGCAGATTTTTGTAAGGAAAAGATTCTACAAGATGCTTGAGCCTAAAAGCGGACATCCCCTCCACATCGATCATACGCGCAAAAACCCCTTTGGGGGAAACGCGCTTTGCATATTCCGCCGCGCTCTCATCGGTAACACTCTGCGGCAGAAAGACGATGTCGAACTTCAGATCGCCATTGACATCCCCGGAGAAAACTTTCATGGAAAGACTTGCAAAAATCGATTTGAACCGCCCCCCCGCATCCTCCGGCACAAACGCCTTTTTCGCTTCCGGCTTCATGATTCCAGAGACGAATACAGCCGCCGTCCTTACGAATTGGGGGCGAGGGATTTCACTCTTTGCGGGCTTTGCAATCGTAGGTTTACGCGTAGCTGGCCCCCAAAAGAGAAATGCCGCGCCCGCTGCAACCGCAAGCGCAATGCAAAAAAGCGCCGTCGCCGCAAGAGTCTTCCAGACACTGAAAGGCCGAGGCTTTTTGGGCGGAGGAACAAGAGACATCTCCGAACGAATACTTCCAAGGCAGCGCGACACAACCCCTCTCCGGGAAACAACGGCCTTCTCTGCGCGCGCACCGAGACCAGAGTCGCCGGCGGAAAACCACTCTTCAAGCGAAGAGGCAAGGGCAGCCTCATCCGCCACCTGAAGAATTCCCTCCTGCTCAAGAAGATCGCTCATCACAGGACGGAAGTTTTCCGTATACGGCCCCACGACCGTGGGCTTGCCGCAAAGACACGGCTCGATCATGTTCTGACTTCCGTGGGCTGTAAGAGACTTCCCCACGAACACAGCATCGGCAATTCCATAAAAGCCCATGAGCTCGCCCGTTGTGTCGGCAAGAAAAACAGTCCCGCGTGAAGGAAGCAGAGGATCGATTTTCGTTCCGCGCGAGCGCCGATACGAAGAAAAGCCTGCGCCAATGATATTCTCCTCCACGGCATCGGCCTTCTCAAAGTGGCGCGGGGCAATAACGAGCGTTACCCGCTCAAGCCGAGGCAGGATGCGAAGAAGCGCATCGTCCTCACCAGGCCAGGTGGAACCGCCGAGAAGGATCCGGTTGCCTTCAGGGAATTCGCCTGACGAACAGAGCCAATCAAGAAGCTCCTTCTCCTTGACTTCGTTACGCCGAGCAACATCGAACTTGAAGCTTCCCGTCACCTGTATAGAAGAAGCGCCCGCGCCCGCCGCCTCAAGCCGCGCCTTGTCGAGCTCACTTTGCGCGTAAATCTTTAAGAAACACAGGAAAATATCACGGAAGAAGAACTTCGCCGCCTTATAACGCGGTGCGCTCCTGTCGCTGACCCGAGCGTTGACGAGGAAGACCGGTATACCCTCCTTTTTTGCGCGGCGGATGAAGTTCGGCCAAATCTCACTCTCTGTCAAAACAATCGCACGCGGCCGGATTGTGGCAAGCGCGGCCTTGACGAATGTAGGGAAATCAAGCGGATTATAAATGAGAACATCCCGAGGCGTCACTTCGCGCTCGGCCATTTTCCAGCCCGTAGAACTTGTGGTGGAAAAACAGAAGCGGACATCGCTTTCCACCGCACGCCACTCGCGCATAAGCTGCCCCGCCACCTGCACTTCACCCACCGAAACGGCGTGAATCCACACAAAAGGCCTGCCTTCGCGATCCCCGTTGAAAAGCCCATCAGGATAAATCGCAAACCTGTCGAGCATCCTTGCGCGATACCCGCCGCGTCTTAACATCCGGAAGAGAAAGGCCGGAAGCATCAAGACAAAAACGGGCAGGAAAAGGAGGTTATAGACGAGCCACTTCAAGAGATCACACCTTTGCGCCGCTTTCAAGATCCGCCTTCACGCCCGTACCGCAAGAGATGTACGCATTTGCGCCAATCTTGATCCCTGGCATAGTAGAGCAGTTGGCGAAGAAGGAAACTGCATCTCCGACGGTGACACCGGAAGCGATGGATGTGCCGGGCCCCACATTCACAAAATCACCCACCACAGCATCGTGACCTATGAAGCTCCTCGCCCCTATAAGCGTGAACTTGCCGACTTCCGTCCCCACCTGCACCACAGCCTCCGTGGCAACATAAATACCATGTTTGAAATCGGTCGTAGGCGACACTTGTGCAGAAGGATCGATGATGGCGGGGAAGTCATGCCCTCTTAAGCGCTTATAGATTTCGGCCCGTTTCGCATTATTGCCGATAGCCACAAAGACAGATGCTCCGGGATTGTCGCGGGAAGCCTCCTCTACCGTTCCGAGAATAGGGTAGCCCTCAAAATTACCCCCTTTTTCCCACTTTGGATCGTCATCGGCATAGCCAAGGATATTCCATTTCACTCTACCTTCGGCGGCATTGATGCGCTCTACGGTCCAAATAGCTTCGCGCCCAAAGCCTCCTGCTCCAACGATAATCAAATTTCTCATTCTCTTCTCCTGATGGTGATTTATTGAATTATACCAAATTGTCCTTGCGTGCTGTCACTATCCAATGCGGCATCGGCGGAGGAACGCTCCGCGTCTCATCTGGAACAAACCCGGCGGAGCGCATCCATCCTTTGAGCTCCTCATCGGAGAAAACCCAGCCGCTCTGCGTTGTAAGCGCCATGTTGAGTGCAAAAAGCGCGGAGAATTTTGGCGCCGTATGGGATGCGTCGGTCATAAGATCTAAAACAAAAATCCTTCCCCCATCCTTAAGCGCACGATATGCACGCTTCAAAATTTCCACGATTTTCTCTGGCGGCTCCTGATGAAGCGCCCCAAAAATTGTGACGGCATCGTACGCGCATTCCTCATAAACATCTGAATGATAATCTCCACTGCGGCATTCAATACGAGAAGAAAGAGAGAAACTCTCCACGTATTTCTGAGCTTCTTTGCTTATCGCAGGCAAATCCACCGTCACGCATTCGATTGACGGATTTGCCTGACACATCAAAATCGCATACGCTCCAGGGCCGCCCGCAAGATCAAGGACTTTCCCGGAAAGGCGCCCCATCATCGGGACAACGCTTCTGCCCATACCCATCGCGCGACCAAACATCGCCGCCGCAAACGCCTTTGTGCGCTGAGAATCTTCCCCAAGGTGGATCTCAGGCTTTTCCACCGGGCGCGAAGTTTCCACAAATTCAAGAAGCCGCCCCCATGCAGGATAAACGTCGCGATTGTAGCGAATCGCTTTGGTGAGATCGCCCTTTGCGCCGGGGATCAGAACATCGCGGGAAGCAGGGGTATTGAAATATTCGCCGTCACGCTTTTCAAGGAGCCCCTCCGCCACGCACGCATCAGCAAGAAGCCGAACGCCGCGGGCGGATACATCAAGCGCTCCCGCCTCAACTTTTTCGAAAACGCCGAAATCAATCGCGGCAAAGAGAACGGCGCTTCCGTAATACGCGCTTGCAAGCTCAACAATCTCGCCGACAGACTTCATGATCAGAAAATCAAATGGTTTTCACAAAGTCCGTTAAGACGGCCAAGCATTTCTTGAGGTTCTCCATGTACTGCTGAGGAGTTGATCCATGCCCCTGAAGATCGCTAACGCACTTGTACGAAACGAAATCCACTCCTGCCTTTTCGCAGACATGAGCAATGGCAGCGCCCTCCATATCCCTCAAACCGGCACCGAGATCAGACAAAAGCCTTGCATCATCAAGGCTATCGTTGAACCTGTCGCCCGTGCCGAGAATCATCGGCTCAAGAACTCCGCGGCTCTTGCACGGAATGAAGGGATCCCCACGTTCGTTCAGCGTGCCGATAGGCGTATTGTTCACCTGCGCAAGGTCGAAGTCATACTGGACAGCAGAAGAAATCGCATAAAGATCCCCTACTTTCATCGAAGGCTTAAGCCCACCGGCAACGCCGATATTTATTATCTCCTTCGCGCCCGTAAGCTGAATGGCCATCTGCGCGGCGGCGGCGGCATTACCCTTACCGATCCCCGCCACAACAACGAGCGCGTCCTCGCCTCTCAGACGTCCAGAAACCGTGCGCCGACCGAAAAGAATCTTTTCAGCGGGAGCTTCGAGGTTTGAAATGACGCACTCGGCCTCATTATCCATGGCAATGACGAATACTTTCATGCGGATCCCCTTCTTAGAGTCCTACGGCCGCCCTCACCTTCTCCATCACGGGAAGAGCGGCAGCACGGGCACGCTTAGCCCCTTCGCGCAAAATATCCTCAAGGGCATCAGGGCTTTTCGCAAGCTCCTCGCGCTTGGCCCTGAATGGATCGAACATACGATGATAGGCTTCAAGAAGCGCCTTCTTAGCATGGCCGTAGCCGTAACCGCCGGCTCTAAAGGACGCGGCCATCGACTCCACCTCTTCAGGCGTTGCGAAAAGCTTGTAAAGCTCGTAGACAGAATTGCCTTCAGGCTCCTTTGGCTCCTCCATGGGAGTAGAATCAGTGACGATGGCCATCACTTTCTTCTTGATGGCTTTTGCATCCTCAAAAAGCCCAATGGTATTGTTGTAACTCTTCGACATCTTCTGCCCGTCGGTTCCAAGAATCGTGGCGACCGTCTCAGGGATATATGCGTCAGGGAGCTTGAAAATCTCACCGTAAGCGTTGTTGAACTTAAGCGCCAAATCGCGCGTCACCTCAAGATGCTGCTTCTGATCCTTCCAGACGGGCACGAGATCGGCATTCATGATAAGGATGTCGGCGGCCATCAAAACGGGGTATGCAAAAAGACCGTGAGTAGCGTCGAATCCGCGCGCCATTTTGTCCTTGTAGCTGTGGCAGCGCTCAAGAAGGCCCATGGGCGTAAGGCACGAAAGATACCACGCAAGCTCCTGCACCTCCGGGACATCGCTCTGTCGGTAAATGACGGTTTTTTCCACATCAAGGCCGCAGGCTAAATAATCAAGCGCCACATCGCGCGTAGCCTCTCTTAATGCTCCGCCGGCGCGCACGGTGGTCATCGCATGATAGTTTGCGATAAACATAAAGTTCTCGCCCTTCTCCTGAAGGTCGAACATGGACTTCATCGCACCGAAGTAGTTTCCCCAGTGTAGCTTGCCCGAAGGCTGTATTCCTGTTAAAATTCTCATATCGCCTATTATACCAAAAACCCCTTCATTCCTCCACTCAGGGTCTGCCTGGAGTTTACCCATTTTTCAAAACTGTCAAAACGGCCAAAAAGATTTACGTTTCTTCTGATAGGATGCCTCTTCACTCTGACGTTTCCGTTTCAAAACACGCTCGACAGTTTCGCAATCTTCCAAGTTGGTGTCATTGGCGTTTGGATTAAACTGAACATTTGCAGCTCTCATTCCATCAAAGAATTCCCACACCCCATAAATCTTCCCATAATGAGCTGATACGAGTTTTCCGTCTGCATCAACCTCGGTTCGAGTGCGAAACACAAGATAAGAGTTCGCGTCAAGCCTAGTATCTGTCTTATTAACGCCAGAAATATGTTTAATCGGCTTTTCTCTGACTATCGGATGCCTTTCATATACAAACGTGAACGACGTCTGATATATGGCA
>JAGBZQ010000122.1 GCA_017628165.1 Kiritimatiellia bacterium
GCGAATATCTCGTCTTGCGTGACGTAGCTCATCTCGATATCCATCTGGTAGAACTCGCCCGGGCTGCGGTCGGCGCGGGCGGCATCGTCGCGGAAGCAGGGCGCGATCTGGAAGTACTTGTCGAACCCTGAGACCATGAGAAGCTGCTTGAACATCTGCGGCGCCTGCGGAAGGGCATAGAACATTCCGCGGTGGATTCGGCTGGGGACGAGGTAGTCACGCGCGCCTTCGGGCGAGGATGCCGTGAGAATCGGCGTCTGGAATTCGTTGAAGCCTTTCTCCCACATCTGCTCGCGGAGGAACTTGATGATCTCGGAGCGGAGGATGATGTTTTTGTGGAGCTTTTCGCGGCGGAGATCAAGGAAGCGGTACTGAAGGCGCATTTCCTCTGACTCGTCGGCCTTTTCGTCTGGGATGTAAAGGGGCGTGACCTGCGAGGGCGATTCCATGATGAGTTCGTTGGCCTCGATTTCGATTTCGCCCGTCGGAAGATCGGAGTTGATGGTCTCGGGAGTCCTAAGCTTCACTTCGCCTGTGACGGTGATCACCGATTCAAGGTGGGCCTTCTCGACGAGGCCGAAGAAAGGACGCGAAGGATGGATTACGATCTGGGTAAGACCGTAGTGATCGCGAAGATCGACGAACAAGATGCCGCCGTGGTCGCGAAGGCGGAAAATCCAACCGGAAAGCTTGACTGTTTCGCCGGCGTTTGCGGCGCGAAGTTCATTGCAGTTATGTGTGCGGTAAGGGTGCATATCTATTGTTCTCCTCAAATTACAATTGCGTATTATACCAAAATTTTGTCCGTATAGCGGTGGGTATTTTTGATATAATTTATGGATATTCTAAAAAACAGGAATGAAAATGAAAAAGTTTTTAAGTGCCAACGAAGCTGTTGCCCATGCCTGCGCCCAGGCTGGGTGTGTCGTCGCCTCTGCATATCCGGGGACTCCGTCCACAGAAATTCTTGAGAACGTCGCCAAATTCAAGGATACGGTCAAGTGTGAATGGGCCGTCAACGAGAAAGTTGCCATGGAAACGGCAATCGGAGCGTCTATGGCTGGCTTTAGGTCTCTTACCGCAATGAAGCACGTAGGGCTTAATGTTGCAATGGATCCTCTCATGACTTTCACCTACGTGGGTGCCACGGGCGGTATGGTCATCATTTCTGCAGACGACCCAGGTCTCCACTCTTCGCAGAACGAGCAGGACAACCGCAATCTCGCCAAGTTTGCCCGAGTTCCTCTTTTTGAGCCTTCTGACAGCCAGGAGGCTTATGATATGGTAAAGCGTGCCTTCGAGATTTCCGAGGAGTACGAAGTTCCTGTGATGGTTCGTCTTACTACCCGAACGAGCCATTCCTCTTCGCTCGTAGAACTTGGCGATTTCGATCCGAAGCCTCATCCGCAGATTCCTTACGTCAAGAATATAAAGAAGACGATCCCCGTTCCGATGTTCGCGCGTCAGCATCGCTACGCCGCCGAGGAGCGCTCCAAGGTCATGGCCTCTGCCGCTTCCGCAAGTGATCTCAACAAGATTATTTCAGGTGACAGCACCATTGGCATCGTCACGAGCGCCGTAGCGTATCAGTACGTGAAAGAGATCTTCCCTGAATATTCCATCCTCAAACTTGGCTGGACGAATCCCTTGCCGAAGGATCTGATTTCCAAGTTTGCATCGTCAGTGGAGCGGCTTCTCGTGGTTGAAGAGCTTGATCCCTTCCTTGAGGATCAGATCAAGGCGATGGGTATTAAGGTTGTTGAGCATAAAACGGAGCTTAACATGATGGAGCTTAACGCCGATCGTCTCCAGAACCTTCGCCGCGAGATTCTCGGTGACGTCCCTGAGGCTAAGGCTTCGCCTGTGGATCCCACGCTTCCCACGCGTCCGCCGGTGCTGTGCGCAGGGTGTGGCCACCGTGGCGTCTTCTATGTTTTAAATAAGCTCAAGGCTACGGTCACAGGTGATATCGGATGCTATACGCTCGGCGCCTTTCCTCCCTTGAACGCGATGGACACCACCATCTGCATGGGTGCGTCCGTAGGCAACGCCGCCGGCATGAAGAAGGCGGGGCTTAAAGGCCGCATCGCCGCTGTTCTCGGTGACTCTACGTTTTTCCATTCCGGAATGACGGGCATTCTTTCGGCGCTCTACAACAAGACGCCTGTGACCACGATCGTTCTCGATAATCGCATTACAGGCATGACTGGCCACCAGGACAACCCCGGAAGCGGCAAGACGCTCGCCGGCGAGGAGGCGCCTGTATCTGAAATAGCCGAGATCGCCAAGGCCATGGGCTACAAGAAGGTGGTCACCGTTTCCGCAGACAACCTTGCGGAGCTTGAAAGCGTCCTTGCGGAATCAATGGACGGCGACGAGGCCTCTCTTGTTATCGCATACGCTCCTTGCCGTATTGCGGCAAAGCTCACCAAAGAGGGTCTTGTGGAGGTGGATCCCGCGAAGTGCAAAGCTTGCGGAGCCTGCTTTAAGATGGGATGCCCCGCAATGACACGCGGCGCGGAAGTGCGCCCTGGAGCGTTTCAGATGGTCGTGGATCCTAATCTCTGCGCAGGCTGCACGCAATGCTCGCAGGTCTGCAAGTTCGACGCCATCAAGCGTGTTAGGTGATTGGAGCGCTCTTGATGTCAAAGCTTATTCTCAAGCCAGGCCGTGAGCATTCACTCGCCCGTCGCCACCCGTGGATTTTCTCCGGTGCGGTGGCGGCGGTGGACGGCGATGCCGCAGCTGGAGATGTCGTTGATATAGTTTCATCTAAGGGTGAAATGCTCGGTCACGGGGCATATTCTCCTGATTCGCAGATACGTGCGCGCATCCTTTCGTTTGGCGATTGTGCCGTTTTGCCTCCTGCAGATCTTGTGCGAGAAAGAGTGTTTGCCTCTGTTGCGCGCAGAGGTAATTTTTTTGTGGAAGGCTATACGAACGGCATTCGTCTCGTGAATGCGGAGTCGGACGCGCTTCCAGGGGTTGTTGCGGATGCATACGGAGAGTGGGTTGTTTGCCAGCTCACATCGGCATTCGCAGATCGCCACAAGAGGGCGATTGCAGATGCGCTTATGATGGCACATCCTTCCTGCCGTGGCGTTTCAATGCGTTCAGATGTTGATTCTCGCAGGAAGGAAGGTCTTGAAGTAGGCGGCTTTATGAACCTTGCAGGCGAGGAGCCTCCTGAGCTCATCGAGATTTTTGAAGGTCCGTGCAAATTCCTTGTGGATGTTCGCGCAGGGCATAAAACGGGATTTTATCTTGATCAGCGCGAGGCTCGTGCGGCCGTGGGGCGTCTTGCGAATAATTGCGATGTTCTCAACTGTTTTTCCTATACGGGAGGGTTCGGGGTTTTTGCGCGTGCGAACGGGGCAAACAGCGTGCTGCAGGTGGATATCTCGGCTGACGCGCTCGATCTCGCCCGAAGGAATACGGAGCTTTTGGGGCTCTGTCATTCGAACACGGATTTCGTAAAAGCCGATGTTTTCAAGTATCTCCGCTCTTGCCGCGATGAAGGCAGGACCTTCGACTTGATCGTTCTAGATCCTCCCAAATTCGCGGAGGCCAAGGCCCATGCCATGAAGGCGGCAAGGGGATACAAGGATATCAATCTTCTTGCCATGAAGCTTTTAAGGCCGGGTGGATTCTTGGCCACATTCTCGTGCTCGGGTGCGATGACAAGCGAACTTTTCGACAAGGTTCTTATGGAGGCCGCGGCAGATGCAAAGCGCGATTTCCAGATTGTCGCCCGCACCCGCCAAGCGGAGGATCATCCCGTTCTCGTCTCATTCCCCGAGGGGCTCTATCTCAAGGGGGCGATTCTTCGCGCGCTGTAGCGGCGCCTGCCTGCGGGGCACATCCCGTTTTAGGGGAAAATGATATAATATTGGCAATGGTATTGATGATGAAAACGAAGTTAAGATAAAATAGAATACAGTTAAAATAAGATAGAATACAATAAAGGCAGAATACAAATATAAGGAAAAGAGGTAAAAATGGAAAGGCTTGATTTGATTGTAACGGTTCTTGGCGGGCTTGCTATTTTCGTTTACGGAATGGGCTTGATGTCTGAGGGGTTGACGCAGATTGCAGGGGCGCGATTGAAGAAGATTCTCGGATTTATTACCCGCAACAGGGTCATGGCGATAATCGCCGGCGCTGCTGTTACTGCAGTTATTCAAAGTTCAAGCGCCACTACTGTGATGACGGTAGGTTTTGTAAATGCGGGGCTTCTTGACTTGGTTCAGGCGATAGGTGTTATTTTCGGTGCAAATATAGGTACTACCATAACCGGGCAGCTCGTATCGCTCAAGCTTGACGATCTTGCACTTCCGGCAGTGGTGCTTGGTGTGGCTGGGCTGATGCTCTCCAAGAGGGTCATTGCTCGCGGCACTTGGAAGACGGTGCTTGGATTCGGTCTTCTCTTTCTCGGCATGACCATGATGAGTGCAGAGCTTAAAACTGTAGCCAAAGAGCCTGCGTTCATCGCATTCTTCTCTAAGTTCGATTGTACTCCCGGCGCCAATGGGTTTATGCCAATTCTTTCGGTCCTTGGCGCCGTCGCCGTGGGTACATTCTGCACCATGATCGTGCAGAGTTCAAGCGCAACTATCGGCATTACGATTGCACTTGCAGAGGCCGGTTTGATCAATATATGGACTGCCGTTCCGATCGTCCTCGGCGACAATATCGGAACAACCATAACGGCCGCTTTTGCATCCATAGGCACAAATTCCAATGCTCGCAGAACTGCGCTTGCCCACGCGCTCTTTAACGTGATCGGCACCGTCGTGGTGGTTTCCTCCTTTATCTTTGTGATCAGGATCGATGCTTTGAAGGCTCCCGCCTTCTTCCATCTGGTGGACATGGTGACGCCCGGGGCTGCATTCTCGGGAGAGTTTCCCGGGCGGCATGTGGCTATGGCGCATACGCTTTTCAATGTCACCAACGTGTGCCTGCTTGTGTTTTTCATTCCGCTTCTCGCGCGCCTCTGCCAGCGGATTATCAAGGATGGCGCCAAGCAGCGCACGGTGGTTCTTGAGCCTCATCTGCTTGTTGTCCCGTCTCTTGCGCTCCGTGCCGCCTCGCGAGCTCTTGCCGAGATGACAAGAAGGTCATGGACCGTCGCGAGCGTTTCTCTTAATACGCTTATTGGGCGCGCTTCGGCCGATGAGGAATCTGTTACCCGCGCAGAGAAAGAAATCGATGATATGCAGCTGAAAATCCGCGATTATCTTGTAGGGATTTCGCAGAGCAAACTTTCCGAAAGCGAGGCTGCCGCCCTTCCGGAACTTTTGCATTGCATAAATGACGCTGAGCGTATATCTGATCTTGCTCTTAAGGTTTATCGCAAGACTTCTCGCGTAAGAGAGAGCCGAATCTCTTCCGAAGCGATTGAAGGTATAGGCGCCATTGCTTCAAAGGTGCGTTCCTTTTCGCATTTCGCCGTGGAAGCGCTTAAGACTTCGCGGGTTGATATTGCAGAGGTAGAGGCTGCCGAGCGTGAGATTCATGAGCTGGCAAAGTCTACGACACGCCACTTTACGCTTCGCGTGAAGGAGCAGGGTGATGGTTCCGCCAATGACATTGCCACTCTTTCGGTGATCTCGGCTCTTCGCGACATAGCCCGCCATCTTGGCAATATCGCAGTGCGTGTTCCTACATTCGGAATGTTCTGCGGGCAGGGCGCGCATATTGAATCGCAACAGATTAAAAATGAAAGGAAGTAATATGAAAACTGCAAAAGTAAATATTGCTCTTGGAGCTATAGTCGCTATCTCTGCTTTTACGGCTTTGTCTGCGCCGCCCGCAGGTGTCGCGGGAGAGATCATCGTCGGCGTCACGGGTTACGGTGACAGCGTGGAGCAGCGCAATGAAATGATGACAAACGGCTTGTGCAATCTTTATGTACAGTGGGGGAAGTCTGATCGTATTCTGCCGGATAATCTCGGCCGCTGGTATGAGTGGGCTAAAGAGAATCGTATTCGCGTGATGACCATCTACGGTCATCAGAGCGGCAAGGAGACGAAGCGTCTCCGGGAAGTGTGGGGTGATCTCTATCTCGGCAACAATATCGGTGAATATGCAGGCTTCCTCTATCAGGATGAGAAGAGTTTCTTCAAAAGCTGGCCGAAGTGCAAGGATCTGAAAGAAGCGCACGAGTGGCTCGTAGGCTCTATGCTCGCCTCTCCCAAGAAGGGGCAGATGAAACGCCCCGCCGACGAGCGTGAGCCTTATGTGTTCTCGACTTCAGGAAGCCCACTTGCCTGTTATGAGCTTGACGGCGGCATAGATTACATCTGCAATGAGATGTACGCCGTCGGATGCGGAAACCTTGCGTATGCAACGGCCGAGGCGCGCGGTGCGGCAAAGCGCCGCGGCATCAACTGGTGGTCGGCATGGCTCGCCCACGAATGGCAGACTTGCTGGCCTCGCGTTCCGTACTCCGTGCCGCAGAAGTTTGATTCGCTTGAGGTAGGTCTTAAGCAGATGTGGGTTATGGGCACTTCTATGATGGTGCTCGAGTCTGGCTCGCAGGGTACGCAGGCGCATCCTTACACGCCTGCCGATCCTGAAATGCAGAACTTCGCCTCCCCGAAGGAGACGTATAACGATCCCACGCCGCGCAAATACCGCGCCGAAATGAAGGAATTCTATCAGTGGACCAAGGCCAACAAGCGCGCCGATGGAATGCCTGAGGTTCATGCGGCGCTTGCGCTCGGCAATTACGACGGATATGTGGGAATGACGTGGGACACATTCTCCATTTTCGGCCAGCATCATTTGGCCGTTTCCAACAAAAACTGGCGCGTCGGGGCTCCTGAGTTTACCTGGGAGGCGATGATGGAGCTTTTCTATCCGCGTCCTGTAGATGCAATGAAGCCTTACGCCAACGGCTGGCTCGGCGGCTCACCTTATGGACAGGTGGATATCGTTAATATCGACGACGCCCTTAAGGCGGAGCAGCTTGCCTCTTATAAGGTGGTGGCCTTCGGCGGCTGGAACACGATGACGGAGAATATTGCCGCGACACTTCGCGAATACGTGGCCAACGGCGGGCAGGTGGTCCTCTCCGTCCCTCAGCTTTCCTCCCGTGTGGACAGGGAGTTTTCCGAGTATAAACCCTCTGATCTCGTGCAGGCTGTTCCGGGCGTTAAGATCACTAACGTATTTCTCTCTGAGGACATCCTGATGATTGGCAAGAATGCGCCGGAATTTCTGAAGAAAGCGTATCCCGCATACGTTTCAGCCAAACTTCGCGTAGCCGATGTTCAGCTTGATTCTTCCGTTGAGGTTGTTGCCACTATGGGCAAGAAGCCTTATCTTGTCAAAGCTAATTACGGAAAGGGCGCGTTCTGGCTCTCTTTGGCTTGGGATTATCCTGCCGCCCGCCGCGAGCGTGAGGAGTTTCCTTCGTTCCGTCCTCTCAGGCTTGAGTTCTGGAAGACGCTCGTGGCCGGGATTGTGGATGCCGCGCAGGAATTCAGGATTGAGGGCGCTGACAAGGATTACATCTGCTGGAGTGTCTACAAGGAAAAGTTCTATTTCCTCAATATGGACTGTGTGTCGTCGCGTAAGTTCACGTTCATGGGCAAGGAATATATTCTTGAGCCCAAGGGCATCCTTGAATTGAAGCGCTGATATGGTTCTCGCAAGCCTCGTTTCGGAGTTCCTCGAGCTTGGTATGCTGGTCGCATTCGGCTGTTCGTGGCCGTTTGCGATCTGGCGCACGGTAAAGGCCAAACGCGTTGAAGGTAAGTCGCCTCACTTCATGTGCATCGTGATCGTGGGGTATCTGTTTGGAATATCCGCGCATCTCGTTGAAGGCACCAAGCTGTGGCTTTGCGGGGTGTATCTTGTGGATATGATGCTTGTGTTTACGGATCTTATGCTGTATTTTCATTACTCTTATAAGAATAAAAAATGAAGCTTTTCGTAGCCACTCACAATAAGCACAAATTGCGCGAGATTGCGCAGATACTTCCTGGGTTTGAAATCGTCCCCGACAATCCCGAGGGTATAGAGGAAAACGCGCCAGATTTCGAGGGGAACGCGCTTATTAAGGTAAGGGCGATCGCATCACGCCATCCTGGCGAATGGTGCATGGCGGACGATTCCGGCCTTGAAGTGAATGCTCTCGGTGGTGCACCGGGGGTGAGAAGTGCGCGGTATGCGGGCGAGGAGGGCAATACTCCCGCCAATAACGCGCTTCTTCTCAAAAATTTGGAAGGAGTTGAAGATCGGCGTGCAAATTTCAATTGCACGATAGCGCTTGTCTCCCCTGACGGGTGCGAGCATGTTTGCGAGGGCAAGGTTTTTGGAAAGATCGCATCCTCGCCTTCGGGCGTGGAGGGCTTCGGCTACGATCCGCTTTTTATTCCCGCCGGTTTTGACAAATCGTTCGCGGAGCTTTCTTCCGATGCAAAGAACGCGATTTCCCATCGCGGAAGGGCGCTTGAGAAAGTAAAGGGGATTATCGCTCCGGCAAAGAAAAAGAGCGGGGCTTTTCTGGCGTATTTGAAGCTTTTCAGGGCTGTGAACATTCCCACGGTCCCCGGTGATGTTCTTGTCGGTGCGGCGGCCGCTCTTGCCGCTACCGGTGCGATTTCAGGCGTAAAGGCGGCTGCCGCTGCGGCAGCGTCTGTATGCCTGTATCTTTTCGGGCTGGTGGACAACGATATCGTAGGCGCCGCGAAGAAGAATAGTCTGCGCCCTATTCCTGCCGGTGAAATTTCGCTCGGTGCGGCGCGGGTGGCGCGCGGTGTCACATGGGCGCTTGCGCTTTTGCTCGCAAGCCGCTTCGGATTTTCCGTTGAATGGTGGATTGCGTCTTCTGCGCTTCTCGTGGGGATAGTGGTGTACAACAGGACGAAGCTCTCGGCGCTTATGGGGCTTTGCCGCGGCCTTAACGTTTTGATGGGGGCGCTTGCCGTTATTCCTTCTCCATCGGGAGATTTGCGCCTTTTCGCATACGCGGGAATACCGGCCGCCGTGTGGTTTGTCTACATTACTGCCGTTACGCAGTATGCGAAGCATGAGGATTCGATCCCCGGACGCCGCGCCGTGGTGGGGCTTCTCATTTCGGCTCTCGTCTACTTTCAGCTTGTGGCTTTGCTTTTCTTTTCGCTTTCGTATCCGTCGCTTCTGATGCAGAAGTTCCTTCTTTCGGGTGCGATAATCCTTGTGGTCTTAAGGCTGTGTAAAAAGTTTATGCCAAAAGTCAGCGCATCATGAAGAAACTCAATGTGATAGCGGCTGCCTTAGGGTGGGATACGATTGAGCGCAGTGGATTTGCGGCGATAGGTGACATTAAGTTTGAGCCGAAGGAGAGTGTCTTTCCCGCGGTGACATCCGTTGCGCAAGCTTCTCTCAGAACCGGAGACACTCCACTTGCTCACGGAGTCATTTCCAACGGTTTTTGGTTTGAGGATCTGAAAAAACCGATGTTTTGGGAGCAGTCGGCCTCTCTTGTGAAGGGGCCGCGCGTGTGGGATTCCTTCCGCGCCAATGGCGGCAGGGTGGGGCTTTATTTTTTTCAGCAGTCTCTTGGCGAAAACGTGGATGTCGTGGTTTCCCCGGCGCCGATCCATGCCCATGACGGCTCTTTGATTATGAATTGCTATGCGAAGCCATCCAACATATCGCAGGAGTTGAATCGCCGCGTCGGGGAGTTTTCGCTACACCGCTATTGGGGGCCGCTTGCGTCTCCAAAGATAGGGCGTGAGGTCATCGATTGGTTTGAGGGATCGCTTGAGCTTTGGGATGTGGATGAGGCTTACGTCTATTTGCCGACGCTCGATTATGCCGCACAGAAGTACGGCCCTGGGTCTCCTGCGGACGGGAAGGCTTTCGTGGAGTTCAAAGAGCAGATATTGCGCCTTCAGAGAATATGCGATCGCAAAGGCGCATCCATGTCTGTGCAGGGCGATTACAACATAACAGCCCTCACGCTTCCAGAGGTTATGCCGAATGTCGTATTGAGACGCGAAGGTTTCTTCAATGTTCGCATGGTCGCTCGCCGAGCGTATCCCGATTTCTACTCATCGAAGGCGTTCGCCGTATGCGA
>JAGBZQ010000123.1 GCA_017628165.1 Kiritimatiellia bacterium
ACCTCCGGCCGTTATTTCTGGGCCAATTGGTATTATGTAAAGCTGTTTGATGGGAATGGCAATGAACTCATAAATCTTGTGCCGGCATTGGTTGGCAGCGGAAACACACAGAAGACTGTATTTTACGATACGGTTTCTAAGCGGTGTTTCTCCAATTCCGGTTCCGGTTCGCTCTCGTGCGGTCCGCTTTCAGACGATGGTTCTTTACCGAGCGTAACAAATACAATTGAGAGCCTCTTGGCATATTCGCTTGCCAACAGCCACATAAGAGAAGCCACATGGACCGGGGGAGGCGTTACCGCATTGATTTCCGAGCCGAAGAACTGGGATCCAAATCTTCCCGGAGAAGCAACCACGGTGAATATTCCGAGGACGGAAGAGCCGAAGATTCCAGAGGTTTCAGAAGGCATTACAAGATACAGTAGTCTGTTGCTCGGAATCGACGGTGAGGCTACTATGTATCAGAAGCAGGGCACATTGCAGCTTCTTGCGGCGAATCCGATGATCATTGGAAAGGGAGTCGGCAATGCCGGTGTCTATGATATTTCAGGCGGGACACTTTACTGCTCCGGTCTTGGGGATAGTTATTTGGAAGTTGGAGTCGACGGCGGAAACGGGAGCCTTCATGTGAACGGAGGAGAGGTGGAATGCCAATATCTCCGCTTTGGAGAAAACAAAGAGAGTGATATTTTTTCCACGGCATCGCTTAAGATCAGCGGTGAAGGATTGCTGCGCTCCAGCAAGGACGTCATACTTGGAAGCTCCGGCAAATCGAATTGCAATGTCGTGCACGAGTCTGGAACGCTTGATGTAGGAGTTATGTTATATATGGCATATACGTCTAATTCTGAAAAGATATCCAACGCTAAGGCAACGTATGAGATGAAAGGCGGTTTGTTGAAGGTAAAGGATTCAATTATTGTGGGTCAGTACGGGGAAGGAGAGTTTCGTTTAAGCGGTGGAACTGTTGAGGCAATGGTTGATCTTGCTGTTGGCGGGGAAAAGGGGGACGCGTATGGTATTCATCAAGGTGGCAAAAATGGCGCAAAGGGCTACATGGAAATGAGGGGCGGCACGGTCACGGTCAAGAAATACGCGCATTTTGGAGCGTCAGGCAAGGGAGATTTCGTTCTGCATGGCGGAAAATTTTTCTGCGAGGCTTTGGCTACAATCGGTCGATTTAGGCATGGAGAAGGAACGTGTACTTTGAACGGAGGCGAGTTTAAATCTAAAGACGGCATCTATATCGGCGAGAATGGTCAAGGCGTATTGACCATCAACGAGTTAGGATTGTTCAATGCATACGGCGATGGAGGAGGGATTACGATAGGAGCTCATAATTATCATGGGACCGGAAACGGCTCGCTTAAACTCCAAGGCGGCAAGATCATCACAAAGTTCATAAAGAAAGGTGAGGGTACTGTCAACGGCGTAGAGTTTGACGGCGGCACCATTGAGGCCAAGGCGGATGCGATGGATTTCCTTTGCGATCTTGGAGAAATCCAGCTGAAAGAGGGTGGAGTTGTCATTGATACCAAGGGAAAGAATATCGGAATCAGGAATTGCACATTCAAGGTGTCCGGTGGCGGAAAAATCAGAGTTCTTGGCGGCGGTAGCGTGACATTTGAAAATGTTGCGGTGAAATTCGACGGGACGCCTGCGGGCACATACGTTTTCGCAGAGTATGAAGGCGAAGGAGGCGAGTTCAAGGACGCCTCAACGATAACTTCCCGGAGGAACGTCAAGGTTTCTGACGGAGGGAGAAAAATCACTCTCGTTCCGAAGGGCTTTGTCGTCATAGTTATGTGACGCAGGATAAAATCTGATGAAAAGCAAATGACATTACAAGAAAGAGACGGCTGCAAAGGTCTGGGGCTTTGCAGTGTTGCAATCATGAGCAGGCGATGGAGTCCAAAGCCTTGAGAAGTCGTGTCATCTCTTCGTCTGTTCCAATAGTAATGCGCAGGCGCCCGCCGGTAAGCTCACCTGGGAAATAACGGACAAAGATGTTTTTTTTCTTGAGTGCGGCAAAGATATCTGCTGCAGATCCTTTGGGGGGCTTTGCGAAGACAAAGTTGGCCTCGCTCGGAATCACATCCCATCCGCGCTTTACAAGCTCTTTCGTGAAGAACTTGCGCGTTTTGATTACTTTTGAGACTGTCTTTTTGTGATAGGCCCTGTCTTTAAGCGCGGCAAGCGCAACGGACTGGGCAATCGCATCTACATTATATGAATCTTTGATTTTGTAGAGCGCTTCGATCAAATCTTTTGGCCCTATGCAGAAACCGACGCGAAGCCCGGCAAGCGAGTAGCTCTTTGAGAGCGTTCTCATGACAATGATATTTTTGTTCTTTGGCGCTGTGGCCAACGACATGCAGTTTACTTTCGCAAAGTCGGCGTACGCTTCGTCTACAATGACCACGCCCTTGAAATTTCGCGCAAAGAGTGCGATGTCTTGAGGCTTAGCCAGCTCGCCTGTAGGTGCGTTTGGATTCGTCCAGAGGAAAAGCGAGGAGTTCTCGGGAATGCGAATCTTTCCGCCGATTGGAGACCCCGCCCATTCAACATCTCTTATCGCCGCAAGCGTTTTATAGAGTGAATAGCTGGGATTGAGCGAGGCTATGATTTCATTGTTCTCCACGAAAGCCTTGGCTGATAGCGAGAGGATTTCATCAGATCCATTCCCGACAAAGACATTTTCTGTTTTTGCGCCTGTGATTTTTGCAATCTCTTCGCGCAGAGCCATGAAGACGGGATCAGGGTAGCGGCGAAGCCTGTCTAGATCAAACGATGCGAGAGTTTTCGCGCACTTAGGCGAAGGCGGATAGGGGTTTTCGTTTGTGTTGAGCTTGATTACCGCTTTTGATTTGGGCTGCTCGCCGGGTGTGTATGCCTCAAGGCGCTTTGTTGATTCTGTAATTCTCATGTGATGGCCTTATTCTTCGGTGTCCATATCCTCAAGGGTTAGCTCGGCGCTGGTGTGGATTACATGGCGCTTGAAAAGGATTATGAATACGCTTTCGTCTGTCCATGAACTTTTGATGGATTTGATTGATTTGGCTTTTCGTTCCGTGGCGGCAAAATCAAGCATTTTAGCGTTATTTTCCACCGTGGCGGTCTCTTTGAAAAGTTTGCAGCCGAATTCGTTCGGACGATCTGGATTCCCCGACGCGATCGGGATGAAGTTGAAGAGATACCATCCGGAATTTTTTATGTCAACCATGGCCCGCCCGCCGGCATCGCTGTAATCCACCGAGGCGCATCCAGAGACGGCCAGAATCGCTATAAAAAGCAGTGCGTATTTCATTTTACGGACTCCTTTTTGTCAACAAGAACACCGGAAAGCTGAATCTCCCGATACGTTAGAAGATACGGTA
The DNA here is from genome assembly GCA_017628165.1 of Kiritimatiellia bacterium. Classification (GTDB taxonomy): domain Bacteria; phylum Verrucomicrobiota; class Kiritimatiellia; order RFP12; family UBA1067; genus UBA1067. The sequence goes on from JAGBZQ010000123.1 coordinate 3,378, forward strand.
TCGGGACAGGAATGTTGGATCCTGGAATTTCAAACATGACGCTGTCGTATGATGTGTACGTGAGGTTTTTCACGTCTTTTTTCATTCCGTTTACGTATTCCATGAAGCGCGTCTGCACTTTCCCCATAGTGACGTCGTTGCGGAAGATGACCCACGGCATAAGAGGCGCGGTATTCGTGTTGCCGCAAGCAAGGGGGATGAAATCGAAAAGGTACCAGCCGTAGTTGGAGGCCAGGACATGCTCTTCGCCGGTAGTCCAAATGTGGCCACGTTCAATGGAAAAACATCCCGCCAGGCAAAGTGCGGCGAGAAGGACGGCTGTTCTTGAGATGGTGAGGATATCTTTCATGTGCTTGATATTATATCTTTTGCAAAGAGAGTGCGCAAGGGGGCGAAATTTGGTATACTACATAAATATGAAAGCATCTTCTATAAAAAAAATCCGTATTACTGATACGACATTGCGCGATGCGCACCAGTCTCTTTGGGCCACGCGCATGCGCACAGACGATATTCTCAAGATCGCATCCGAGATCGATGATGCGGGGTATTACTCGCTTGAGTGCTGGGGCGGAGCCACGTTTGACGTGTGCATGCGCTTTCTCCGCGAGAACCCGTGGGAGCGTTTGAGACTCATCAAGAAGGCTTGTCCCAAGACGCCTTTGCAGATGCTTCTCAGAGGCCAGAACATTCTCGGATACAAGCATTATCCGGACGATATTGTGGATCGCTTCGTAGCGCTCGCTTGCGAGAACGGAATGGATATCTTTCGCGTATTTGACGCTTTGAACGATCCGCGCAATCTTGAAGTGGCCATAGCAAGCGTCAAGAAGTACGGCGGGCACGCGCAAGGTACGATTTGTTACACCACATCTCCTGTCCACACGGTGGAAAACTATGTGAAGCTCGCCAAGGAGCAGGAGGCGATGGGCGTTGATTCTCTCGCCATCAAGGATATGGCCGGCATTCTTACCCCCGGCGATGCGCGCGAGCTCGTGGCGGCGCTCGTAAAGGCAATGCCTGAAATGCCTATTCAGATCCACTCCCACATGACGAGCGGAATGGCCGCCGCCATGTATATGGCCGCTGCCGAAGCGGGAGCTGGCTGTGTGGATTGTGCGATTTCAACGATGAGCTCGTTCTCTTCGCAGCCTCCTACGGAAACGATTGTGTCTATCCTCGAGTCCGAGGGCTTCTCCACAGGGCTCGATAAAGAGAAGCTCGTTAAGATCAACGCTTACTTCAAGGACCTTAAGAAGAAGCGCCAGCCGCCGTCCTCTTCCAAGGTGGAGGCCGTGGATGCCGGTGTTCTCGTTCACGCCATCCCTGGCGGAATGATTTCCAATTTGAGAAGTCAGCTTGCGCAGCAGGATGCGCTTGACAGGATAGATGAGGTTCTTGCCGAGCTTCCCTGCGCGCGCGCGGATCTCGGCTATCCTCCGCTCGTCACGCCCACTTCGCAGATCGTCGGCGTCCAGAGTGTTCTCAACGTTCTCTCCGGCAAGCGCTATTCGATGGTTACGGACGAGACGAAAAAGTATGCCGCAGGCTATTACGGCCGTACGCCTGCGCCTATCGATCCGAAGCTCCGCAAGAAGCTGTGCGGCGGCCTTAAGGCGATAGACTGCCGTCCGGCGGATCTGCTTAAGCCTGGGCTTGCCGCTGCTGCCGAAGAGCTTCCGCCGAATACGATTCAGGCGGAGGAGGATATCCTTTCCTATGCGCTCTTCCCGGAAGTCGCGCTCGGGTATTTCAAGTGGCGCAACGCCGATCCCTCCAAGCGCGAGCCTATCCCGGCCGATGTCGAGGAGGCTTCCGCCGCTGCCGAGGCGCCGGCCGTCAAGACCGCCGCCGCCGCGGGAGGATCAAAGAGCGCTGCTCCTCAGGTGAATGGCACGCCTGTTCTTGCTCCGCTCAACGGCACGTTCTACCGCAGCGACGCTCCCGGAAAACCTGACATGGCGGCCGACGGAGCCTCTGTTAAAGCAGGCGATGCCGTCTGTGTTGTGGAGGCCATGAAGCTTTTCAACCCGATCAAGGCGCCTCAGGCCGGTAAGATCACCTTTATGGCCGAGCACGGCAAGCCGGTTTCCAAGGGGCAGGTTGTAGCCGTTATCGCGTAATAGTTCTGGCATAATCCGTGGAGGGTTGAGTGATGGCAAAGAAAACGAAAAATCCGAGAATCCTTATCGTAACACCTGAGATTACATATCTTCCCGAGGGGATGGGTAATCTCTCAGGCAAGATGTCCGCCAAGGCGGGCGGTATGGCGGATGTTTCAGCTTCGCTCGTCGCGGCTCTCTACGAGCTTGGTGCAGATGTGCATGTGGCGCTTCCGCATTATAGGCGGATGTTTCATGAGGAGACGGCTAAGCTTGTGGCGGAGGAGCTTCGCAAGTACAAGAGCCATCTTCCTGATGAGCGCATCCATCTTGCGGAGGATCGCTGCTTCTATTACCGTGATACCGTGTATGACCGCGGAGACGGCAATATCAAGTTGGCGCTTGCGTTTCAGCGTGAAGTCATCAACCACTGCATCCCGTATGTGCAGCCTGACCTCATCCACTGTAACGATTGGATGACAGGGCTTATTCCCGCGGCCGCGCGCCGCATGGGGATCCCTTGCCTTTTCACGGTGCACAACATTCACACGCAGAAGCTTCTGCTTGATGCCGTGGAGGATATGGGGATTGATGCTGCCGAGTTCTGGAGCAATCTTTATTATAGCTATCCGCCATACAGCTATGAGGAGTCCCGCAGCCGCAACCAGATCGACCTTCAGGCGTCAGGTTGCTTCGCGGCGCACTTCATCAATACCGTCTCGCCCACATTTCTCAGGGAGATTGTAGACGGCTGGCATTCGTTCGTTCCGGATTCCATCCGCAACGAGATTCGCAACAAGTACAACGCAGGCTGCGCGAGCGGCATTCTGAACGCGCCCGATCCGGTGGATAATCCCGCTACGGACGATAAAATTCCATTCAAGTACGGTCCTGAGGATCATTGGGAGATGAAGCGTCGCAACAAAGTGGCTCTTCAGCATGCGCTTGGTCTTGAGGAGAATCCCGATGCTCCGCTTTTCTTTTGGCCAAGCCGCCTTGATCCTGTTCAGAAGGGGCCTCAGCTTCTTACAGACATCACGTACAAGTTCCTTGAGAAGCATCATTCCATCGGAGCGCAGATTGCTGTTGTCGCCAACGGTCCGTATCAGCAGGCCTTCTGGGATATCCGCACTTTTCATGGCATAGGGAGCCGTCTTGCGGTCCATAATTTCGACGCCCGTCTTTCGCAGCTCGGATTTGCCGCGTCCGATTTCACATTTATGCCTTCGCTCTTTGAGCCTTGCGGTCTTCCGCAGATGCAGGCGCCTATTTACGGCTCTCTTGCCGTGGCGCACAATACGGGTGGGCTTCACGATACGGTGGATATGCTCGACTGGGGCGCTTCGCGCGGCAATGGCTTTGTTTTCGACAATTACGATTCCAACGGCCTTATGTGGGCGATGGACAAGGCGATAGAGTTTTTCTGTCTTCCGCGGGAAATCCGCGAGCGCGAAGTCCGGCGCATTATGGGTGAGTCGCTTCAGCGCTTTAGCCACAAGGAGTGTGCGCGGCAGTATATTGAACTTTACGAAAAGATGCTCGATCGTCCGCTCGTCGGCCGCTGAGGATATTGAAATCGCACCTTGAAGAAAAGGTGTTTACGGTAAAAAGCGCATCATGGCAGATATAGTTTCTTCGTTGACAAACCTGGTTCTTAAAAACGCCGGAATTTTCTCCGGCGAGCAGATTGCGCGTATAGAAAAATCACGCGCAGAGAATCCCGATATGAAGCTTTGCGAGGCCGTCGTCAAATTTGGCGGCCATCGTGAGGAGGAGGTTCTTGCGGCGATTGGCAAGGTGCTTGGCTTCGAGATGGTGGACCTTGAGTCGCATCAGCCCACTTCTGACGCATTAACTAAGCTTCCTGCCAGTGCGGTATACCAGTATAATGTTCTTCCGCTTCGCTATGATGGATCTTCGCTTACAATAGTCTCCTATGATCCGTTTGACACTTCTGCCGCTGACGGCCTGAGGCTCGTTGCATTTTGCCCGGTTAAGACTCTTCTTGCGCCGAAAGAGGATGTCTCTGCCGCCATTAAAAAGTATTACGGCGTTGGCGCGGACGCAATCGAAAAGATCATCAGCGACGACCGTTATTCTGTAGACGATGAGTTCGGCGCGATGACAAAGATCGATGTCAACGAAATGGGCGAGGAGGCATCAATCGTCCGCTTCGTTAATCAGATTATCGTGGAGGCGGATAAGCAGGGCGCAACGGATATTCATATTGAGCCTCAGGAGACGGAGCTTCGCATCCGTTACCGTATCGACGGCATGCTCCATAAGGTGGATGTCCCTCCGCAGCTTAACAAGCTCAAAGCCGCAATCATTTCGCGCATTAAGGTTATGGCGAATCTTGATATTGCGGAGAAGCGTCTTCCGATGGACGGACGCATCGGGATTCGCATCGGCGCTCAGGATATAGATATTCGCGTCTCCACTATGCCTGCGGCGTACGGAGAGTCCATTTCTTTGCGTTTGCTCGCCAAGAGCGGAAGCTTCGTCAAGATGTGTGATCTCGGGTTTAACGAGCGCGATTTTGCAGTTGTGGATAAGATTATCCGCCGTCCGAATGGAATATTTCTCGTGACGGGTCCGACTGGATCTGGAAAATCCACCTCTCTTTATTCCTTCCTCCATGAGGTGAACAAGATCGATGTTCGTATAATGACTGCCGAGGATCCTATTGAGTATCACATGGCCGGCATCAATCAGGTTCAGATGCAGTCCGAGATCGGTATGACGTTCGCGCGTGCGCTGAGGGCGTTTTTGCGTCAGGATCCCGATATCATCATGGTCGGAGAAATTCGCGATCGCGAGACTGCCGAAATCGCCATTAACGCTTCGCTCACTGGACACATGGTGTTTTCAACCCTCCATACGAACGATGCCGCAGGTGCATTCCCGCGTCTTATTGATATGGGTGTCGAGCCGTTTCTTATCGCCTCCGCCGTTGCCGGTGTCATGGGGCAGCGTCTTTGCCGCCGTCTCTGCCCCGATTGCATGAGGGAAGTCCCTCTTGATATGAAGTACTATACGCTCAAGTCCGCGCCGGAGAAGAATACGGTCTTCGAGCCGGTTGGTTGCGACAACTGTACTCGTACCGGCTACAAGGGGCGCAGAGCGCTTTTCGAAGTTCTTGAGGTTGATGAGGATATCGAGGGTGCGATTGTTCGCCGTGAGAACGCTACCGAGATTCGCAATATTTCCATTTCCAAGGGAATGAAGACTCTTCGCGAGGACGGCTGGGCTAAAGCTTTCCGCGGCATTACCAGCGTCAAGGAGATAATGCGGGTTACCGAGGAGCAGTAATGCCAGGCGTCAGTCTATCGCCAAGCGCTGCCCAGACGCAATCGCAGCGTATGATTCTTTCTCAGCGTTTGCGGCAGAGTCTTGAAATGCTGGCGATGAATTTGCCCGAGCTGCGTGCCGAGCTCAACCGCGAAATGGAGATGAATCCCGTGATTGACGGGATTGACCATGCGCTTGAAAGAGCTACGATATCAGAGAAGGAGCGTGAAGCCGCCGTAGGAGGTGAGGCGGGTTCGGCCGATTATCCGGATGATGATTCCGCTCCCGATCCTGTCTATACGGCTGATGCGGACAGCGTTGAGCGCAGGCGGAGATTTTTCGATTCGCAAACGGCCGAAGAGACTCTTGAAGAGCATCTGTCGTCCCAGATTAAGACTTCCGATATCGCCCCTGCCGATTATCCGCTTGCGGAGATGCTGATAGGTGAGCTTAATGACGACGGCCTTTTTGCCGGTTCAATGCCGGACTTGATTATGGTGACAGGCGAGAGCGAGGCGAAGATTCGCGAAGTTCTTTCCAGAATAATGCAGTTAGATCCGCCTGGATGCGGAGCGACGAGTGTAAGCGAGTGTCTTCTTGCCCAGATTGACAAACTTGACTCTTCGCCGTTCAAGGATGATGTGCGTATGGTTCTTGAGCGCGGGCTGCTGCGCAGTATTGGCGAGGGACGCATTGCCGATGTAGAGCGTGCGCTCGGCGTGAGCCACGAGCGTTACGCGGATATTCTTTCTGCGCTCAGGACTCTTGATCCTCGCCCGGCGCGCGCTTATTCGCGCTCCGGTAAGGGCGTAGCTTATGTCAATCCGGAGGTGCACGCCGTAAAGACGGCAAGCGGATATGCGGCAAGGGTGGATGCGAGAAGCGTTCCGGAAATCCGCATTTCGAAGAGCTATCTTAAAATGTTGGATGATCCTTCGCTCGGATCTGATGTAAAAGCGTATCTTCGTTCGCGTATCGAGGCCGTAGAGGCTTTGCGCGAGGCGCTTGATAAGCGCGAGGAGACGATAACGGCGATCGCGCAGGCTATTTTCGATGCGCAGGGCGAATTTTTCAAGAAGGGGCTAAAGGGTTTGAAGCCGCTTACCATGCAGGAGATCGCCGAAAAGGTAGGTGTTCATGTGGCGACCGTCTCGCGCACTGTCAATGACAAATACGTCCTAACTCCGCGCGGAGTTGTGGAGCTGCGCAGATTTTTCGTCTCTGGTCTCGCCACAGAGTCGGGGGAGGTGATCGCACGCGATGCGGTAGTCGACGCGCTGAAAGAGATCGTCGCCACGGAGAATTCTTCAAAGCCGTATTCCGACGAAAAGATTTCCGCATTGCTGAAGGACAAGGGATTTGCAATTGCCAGAAGGACTGTTGCAAAATACCGCATACAGCTCGGAATACCGTCTGCAAGCGACCGCAGGAACCTTATAACGCTGGCGAGCGGAAGTCCGCGCCGCTCAAAGATACTCTCAGATATGGGGTGCGCTTTTGAAATTGTTAAAAGCGATGCTCCGGAGGTGTCGTTTGACGACGATCCCGAGCGCACCGTCCGCGAAAACGCTCTCGCAAAAGGCGCGGCGGTTGCCCGGCGCGGAAGGAGGCGCGTTCTTTCCGCTGACACCATCGTGTGGTTTAATGGGAAAATATACGGCAAGCCGGCGGATCTGGCGGAGGCAAAAGCGTTTCTGCGCGCCTTGAGCGGGAATGTCCATACGGTGTATACGGCGGTAGCGTTCGACGGAGATGTTGAAGTCGTGAAGTCCAATGTCAAGTTCCGCAAGCTTACAGAAGAAATGATTGACGAGTATGTGGCCAAGGTTAATCCTGTAGATCGCGCAGGGGCGTATGACATCGATGAATCCGGCAAATTAATCGTTGAGAGCTGGACGGGCAGTTATGAGAACATCATGGGTCTGCCCATTGAGCCTTTGCGCAAGTGGGCGATAGTGTAATCATTCCTCTGTTGGCAATCCTTCGCAGAATTGGTATACTTTAAGAAGTTATGGCAAAGATAAAACTGACAAAAACGGAGCTTAAGGCTCAAACGGATTCGCTTAAGCGATTCTGCCGGTTTTTGCCTATGCTTCAGCTCAAGAAGCAGCAGCTTCAGAGCGAGATTGCGTTTATCTCCGCCAAGGCTGATGAAACGAGTGCCGCGGAGCGTGCCGTTCGCGCCGAGCTCGACGGCTGGGTTGGTCTTTTTGCTACGGATGAAGCGTTGCTCTCTGGTCTTGTGAAGGTAAAGTCCGTTAACACGTCTACGGCAAATATCGCGGGCGTGGCGATTCCTACATTCGAATCCATAGAGACGGAAATCAGGGAAGTTGATATGTGGGATACGCCCGCATGGATTGACAACGCCGTTGAAGCCACCGAGAAGGTTCTTTCTCTTCAGTGCCAGCGTGCAGTATATGAGGAGCAGCGCCGTCTCGTTTCTATAGAGTTGCAGCAGACATCTCAGCGTGTGAATCTTTTCGAGAAGGTGAAGATTCCTGATTGCAAGGAGGCGATTCGCGTCATCAAGATCGCTCTTGGTGACGAGCAGACTGCTCAGGTGACGCGTGGCAAGATTGCCAAATCACGCACGCAAACATCTACGGGCGAGGAGGAGAGTGAATGATAGTCAAGATGCTGCATGTAGATCTTCTCTGCCTTGCCACTTTCAAGGATGCGACGCTTGAGGCATTGCGCGAGCTTGGCGCTGTGCATCTCGATCTTGATATGGCTGAAGGCGTGGAAGTGACCTCTCTCAAGGGTGTTGCCGCAGATGCCGAGCGAGCTGTAAGATTTGTGCTGAAGGCGCGCGGGAGGAAGGCTGTGGGTGAGCTTCAAATCCGCAGCGTGGAAGAGATTCTCAAGCTTCAGGAGGCTGTTTCTGTTAAGGTGGCAGCTCTTGATGAGCTTAGGCGCACTATAGCCAAATATGCGCCATATGGTGATTTCGATCCGGCTCTCGCACGAAGCCTTTTGGAGAAGGGTATTGATATTTCCTCTGTGGCAGATCTTCCCGCCGAGCTTCCGCCCAAGCGCCTTTCCGCGATGCGTGAGGAGGCTCTGTCTTATGAGGCAGATATCGCGGCAATGTCAAATGAGCTTGCCTCCACGGATGAGAAATCAGTTCTTTCCTCGTTCCCTGAAATCGTCGAGCGCCTTTCGTTTGCCGCGGCTCGTGAGATCATGCTCGAGAAGGGGGCTGTGGCCATTGTATCCGGATGGATTCCGGAGCGTTCCGTGGATAATCTTAAGTCATCTGCGGCATCTCACGGCTGGGGTCTTCTGCTCCGTGCGGCACTTCCTGGCGAGCAGCCGCCCGTTCTCGTGGAGCCGCCCGGCATCTTCAAGCCGATGAAGGCTCTTTTTGCGGGGCTTGGAATATCTCCGGCATATTCGGAGAGCGACGTCTCCGTTCCGTTCATGTGCTACTTCTCGCTCTTCTGCGCGATGCTGGTGGGCGATGGCGCATACGGAACCATCTTCCTTTTCGGCACGCTCGCCATGAGAAGGAGGCTCCCGCGCGACTGGTTCATTCTCCTGACGGTGTTTTCTTCTGCGGCCGTCCTCTGGGGCATTCTTTCCAACACATGGTTCGGTGCGGCCATCCCCGCGCTCTCTTCTCTGCCTTCCGCCAAGTGGCTTGCCGATCCGAGCTACAGGAATATGATGCTTCTCTGCTTTACGATCGGAGCGTCGCATTTGATGCTCGCGCGCATCTGGAACGGCATCTGCAAATTCCCGGACTCCACGGCTTTTGCGGAGTTCGGATGGGCGGGGATACTTCTTTTCATGTATCTCGTCACCAATTCCATTGTAGGCATATTTTCGGGGATGCCGCCGTGGGGCTATGCGGTATTCGGAGTCTCCCTGGCGCTCGTGTTCCTCTTCTCCGTCAAGCCCTCGGAGCTCAAGACGCGCGGAGCGGAGCTTGGCCTTCTTCCGCTCAACATAATGAGCGCACTCGGGGATATCATCAGCTACGTCCGTCTCTTCGCCGTGGGGCTTGCTTCGATGAAGGTTGCGGAGAATTTCAACTCCATGGCCACGGGGCTTCTTTCCGGCGTGGAGGATTTCTGGCTCAAGGCGGTGATGGCGATTCTCATGGTGGTGATCCTCGTGGTCGGCCATGCGCTCAATCTGGCGATGGCGGGGCTCTCGATTCTCGTTCATGCCGTTCGTCTAAATACGCTTGAATTTTCAAATCACAAAGGCGTAACCTGGTCTGGTGCCGCCTACAACCCATTCAAAAAGAAGAAGGAGAAAAACAATGAGTGATGCAGCAATGATTGTGGCGGGCGCCATCGCCTGCCTGGGACTTTCTGGCGCCGGAAGCGCATTCGGCACAGGCTTTGCCGCCGCGGCCGCCGTAGGCTCGTGGAAGAAGTGCTACGCCGCCAACAAGCCGGCTCCCTTCCTTCTTCTTTCGTTTGTGGGAGCGCCCATCACACAGACTCTCTATGGAGTGATTCTTATGTTCATCATGCTCGGCAAGGTCGGCAACGCAGCTCCGGGAGCAGGCGTTCCCTGCCTCGTGGCCGGTGTGTTCGCTGGGCTTGCCATCGGGCTTTCTGCGCTCTTCCAGGGACGCGCCGGCGCCGCAGCCTGCGATGCCCAGGCCGAAACGAACCAGGGCTTCACGAACTATCTCGCTGCGCTCGGCATCGTTGAGACGGTTGCTATCTTCGCAATGGCCTTTGCGCTTGTGGCGCTTCTCGCGATCAAGTAAAATGGGGCGTGCAAGGCTCGGCTCGTTCATTGCCTTCACCGCAATGTTTGCGGTGGCGGCAATGATTGTTTTCTGGGGAACGTGGGCGCTCGACAAGGTGCCCGTGATGCCTGACGCCCAGACGTCGTTTTCGGCGGATCACGCGGGCGATTTCATCTGCAAATGGCGCGAGAGCGGCAAGGCTGTTCCCGGCGACATCCTGAACTTCATCGGTAGCCCCTATCTCTGGGTGGAGATGCAGTATGTCTTCGCGCTTTATTTCGCGGCACTCGGCATGGCGTATTTCCTTCGCGGAAGGGGGCTTGGACGCTTCGCGGCGTATTCGGCAGGTCTTTTCCTTGCCTTTTCCGGCTACTGGATCACGCTTTTCTCGGCGGGGCACTTGGGGTGGTTCCAGTGGATGACATACGGTGTATTCGCCTTTGCTCTTGCCGATCGCGTGATCCTAAAGGGGCGGCTTCGCCATTCGCTTCTTTTCGGCGCGCTTCTTGCGTGGGGCAGCTTCTACCAGCCTGACCTGTGGCTTCTTTTTACGGTATTTACGGGTGTCTATTTTATCTACCGCTCCATTCTTGATTGGCCCGGGTTCAGGCATTGGGCTCTCAGGTGCGCCTTCGCTCTCGTGGCGTTTGCTGCAGTGGGACTTCCGAGCTTCATAAGCGCCATCACGAAGGATCTCGCCGGGCGCGAAAAGCAGATCGCAAGCGGCGAGACCGTTTTCTCATCGGTCTCTTCGGACGCCGAGAAACGCTGGATATTCACCACCAACTGGTCCATGCCGCCCGAGGACACGCTCGAGTTCTACCGCGCGCGCATCCATGGCGACACGAGCTGTGAGATGACTCTTGCCTTGAGCCGCCTTAACGGCTCTGAAATAAAGCCCTACACCGGCCGCCTCGGCCGCCCGTACGGCGCGGCCAGCGGCAACTACCGCCAGCATTCGCTTTACGTGGGGGCTACGACGTGCTGCTTTGCCTTGATCGGGCTTCTCATGGCGATTAACGGGCCAAGGAGGCGCGATGCGATTTTCTTTGCCGTTGCGGCGGTGGTGTTCTGGCTCTTTTCGATGGGGCGCTATTGTGAGCCGGTCTACCGGATCGTTTATGCTCTTCCGTTCGGAGACTATCTTCGCGCTCCCGTGAAGTGGCATCATCTGACGGAGTTTTCGATAGTCGTTCTCTCGGCTTTCGGGCTTGAAGCGGCATGGCGGATGAAGCGCGTTTTGTGGGCCCGTGCAGTTCTTTTGTGTTTTGTGGCTGCAGCTGTGGTTGAGCTGGCTGCGCAGGCGAAGATCTACTGTGCGCCGCATACGGCAGATACGGTGGCGGGAGTTCTTCCCCGGCCTATTCCGCCAGATTTCGCCGAGGCGCTTCATTTCCGCAAGCAGATTTCCCAGGCGGGGCTGAAAATCGCGGGCGAGACGAAAAAAGCGTTCAGGCTTTCGGACGGATCCGTCCGCGAGCTTCCCGTTCTTGTTGTGGAGCAGAGCTTAAAGCGCCCTGAGCCGCGGAAGATGGAGGATATAGTGCCGCTTAAAGGAGGCGCATATTTTGCGGCGATACTTTCGCTTTTTGCGTCGCTTTGCGTCTCAGTGTTTGCTGCCGTTTCGGCAAGCCTCAAAAAAGTTGATGGAGTCAGGCTATGACGGAGGGGTTTTTGCAATTGGCGGCGGAGATTTTTGAATGCCCCCGCGAGGCGCTCTCGCTTTCAACGCGCCGCGGCAGCATTCCCGGGTGGGATAGCGTCAATCATCTTCGGCTTGTGATGGAGACGGAAAGGCGCTTTGGCGTAAAATACACTCTCGAGCAGATACCTCAGCTTGAGACGCTTGGTGATTTCACGGTTTAAGAGGAGATGATATGGCGGAGATCTTAGAGTTTCCTGGATTTATAGATGTGCATGTCCACTTTCGCGATCCCGGTATTCCGGAGGCTGAGACTACGGCGAGTGGTCTTGCATCCGCCGCGCGCGGCGGCTTCGGCGCGGTAGTGACGATGCCGAACACTTTGCCTGCCTGCGATTCTGTGGAACTGCTCGATTATCAGCGCAAGATTCCGTCTCCTGTTGCGCTTTATCCGTCTGTTGCAATCACGAAGGGCCGCAATGGCAAGGAGCTTGTGGATATGGAGGCGCTTGCGGAAAAGGGCGCGGCATTCTTTACAGATGACGGAAGCTATGTGTCTGACGATAAGCTGATGGAAGAGGCCATGTTCCGAGCGGCAAAGCTTGGAATGTGCGTAGCGGATCATGCGCTTGATCCGAGAATAGTAGGCTCTGGTGTGATTCGCGATTGTCCCCTCGCCCGCCGCGCTGGTCTTGCCGTTATTCCGGCGAGTGCGGAGACGGAGGCGATCAGGCGCGATATTTCAGTCTGCCGCACCACGGGATGCGCTCTTCATATCCAGCATATTTCAACAGCCGAGGGAGTTGCTCTTGTGGCGGCCGCTCAGCGTGAGGGGCTTCCCGTGACCGCCGAGGCTACGCCTCATCATCTTCTTTTTGCCTGCGATGAACTTGAGATGGATGATGCAAACTTTAAGATGGCTCCGCCTCTCGGCACGAAGGAGGATCGCTGTGAGCTCCGCAAGGCCGTTAAGGAAGGCTCTCTCATGTTTGCTACAGACCACGCTCCACATCCTGCGCGGACGAAGACGGTGGGTTTCGCCAGGTCTGCCAACGGAATTATCGGGCTTGAGATTGCGGTGGCCTCCACTTATTCGGTGATGGTGCTTGAGGAGGGGATGGATGTTGACGCATGGGCGAGGGCATGGTGGGAGATGCCGCGCAAGGTGCTTTCTAAGGCTGTGCTGAGCGATCTTGATCGCCTGCGTCCGGTCACGCGCGTCACTGCAGGTGAGGTCAAGCGCACGGATGTTTCTTCATTCGCATCGCTTTCTCGCAACTGCCCTTACGATGGCATGGAGTTTGACGGATGGCCTCAGGCGCGGTGATTTTCAGAGAAAGTGAGGTGTTGTGATGAATATGGAGTTTTTTGACAATGCGGCACAGTGCTTTCCCGACGCGTGCTTTACGCGCCCTGTGGATGTGGGCTTTGTTCTGGGAAGCGGCTGGAGCGATGCGCTTGAGATGGATGAAATCATCACCCGCATTTCCTACGGGGACATCCCAGGGCTTGGGGCGTCGACGGTGAAGGGCCATGCTGGCGAGTTCATTCTCTACAGGCGCGGTTCTATGCGAATTGCCGCATGGTGCGGCAGACGCCATTATTACGAGGAGGGGCGCTGGGAGAATGTGGTTCTGCCCGTGGAGATGCTTCGCAGGATGGGATGTTCCACGCTCGTGCTTACAAATGCTTCTGGCGGCATCAATCCCGCTCTTAGGCCCGGAGATTTTGTAATCATAAGGGATCATTTGAATTTAGCCGGGATAAATCCGCTTATCGGGCCTCACCGTCCCGAGTGGGGGGAGCGTTTCCCGGATATGACCGAGGTTTATACGCGAAGACTCGCAGAGCTTATGCACGCAAGCGCGAACCGCCTGAGCTTAAGGGCTATGGACGGGGTGTATGCTTATACCACCGGCCCGCTGTATGAAACGCCCGCGGAAATCATGGCATACAAGGCGCAGGGCGCAGACGTCGTGGGAATGTCCACGGTTCCTGAGGCCGTCTTCGCCAAGGCTTGCGGGATGAAGATTGCAGGGCTCTCTCTCGTCACGAATCTTGCGGCTGGAATTTCGCGTCAGGCACTTGACCATGCAGAAGTCGTCGGTGCGGCGGCGGAGGCCAAACCGCGCATGAAGGCGCTCTTCGAGAACTTTCTTTCAAGGTTGTGATTTTCGAAGAAGAGATCGCCTCTTTTGTGTCGGCATTGCGCTATGAACGCGCAATGTCCGAAAATACTTGCGAATCGTATGAGCGGGATGTCGTGAATTTCGCGGCATATATGAAGCTCGCCGGCGCTGATGGCGCAAGTGTGGTGGATCGTTCTGATATTGACGGCTATTTTCAGGCTGAGCGCGAGCGCAAGATGGCTTCCTCCACGCGTGCGCGTAGGCTTATTGCGTTGAAACTCTTTTTTCGTCATCTCGTTGAGCGTAAGATCATATCTGAAAATCCGATGGAGGTTGTGGCGCGTCCGAAGAAGGCGCGAATTCTGCCGCGAATTCTTGCAGAGGATGAAGTGGCGGAGATGCTCGATTCGGTGGGGGTGGATACGCCGCGCGATCTGCGTGACAGAGCTCTTTTAGAGGTTATGTACGGATGTGGCCTTAGAGTTAGTGAGGTGTGTCAGCTGAGTGTTTCTGACGTCGTCTCAGACGGCGAGCTTTTGCGTGTTATAGGAAAAGGCTTCAAGGAACGGCTTATCCCAATCGGTGTTGCCGCGGGGCGCGTGCTCGCCGAGTATCTCGCGTGCGGGCGCGGCGCATTTGCCAGAGACGACAGGCGAACGGAGTTTTTTCTTACGCGTCTTGGAAAGCCTTTTACGCGCCAGGGCATATTCAAGGTTGTGCGCGAGCGCGCTGCCGCCGTAGGGATTGCGCCCGGGCGGATCTCGCCGCACGTCCTGCGCCATTGTTTCGCATCGCACATGCTCAGGCACGGGGCTGATATCCGCGCAATACAGGAGATGCTTGGACATGCCGACATCGGCACTACGCAAGTTTATACGCACGTTGATACGAAGCGTTTTGGAGAAATACATCGCCGTTATCACCCACGCGGATGATTTTTGGTATAATATTCGTTCAAACAGAAAATTCAATAAACTATGATGGATAAGCATTATGACGCCAAGGCCGCGGAGGCCAAGTGGTATCCCTTTTGGGAAAACAGCGGATTTTTTCACCAGGAACCCGGCAAGGGCGAGCCGTACAGTGTGGTCATCCCCCCGCCGAACGTGACTGGTATTCTTCACATGGGCCACGCGCTCAACCAGACGATTCAGGATATTCTCGTCAGGTGGCGCCGCATGCAGGGCAAGAATACGCTTTGGCTTCCTGGTACGGATCATGCCGGCATCGCTACTCAGAATGTTGTCGAGAAGGCGCTCCGCAAGGAGGGTAAGCGCCGTCAGGATCTTGGCCGCGAAGCGTTTGTCGAGCGCGTCTGGGACTGGAAGAAACAGTACGGCGGCACGATTGTTCATCAGCAGAGGATGCTTGGCAATTCCACGGATTGGCAGCGCGAGCGCTTCACCCTCGATGAGGGGTGCTCGAAGGCTGTCGCGAAGGTCTTTACTCAGCTTTATAACGAGGGTTTGATTTACAAGGGTAATTACATTGTAAACTGGTGCCCGCGTTGCGGAACGGCTCTTGCTAACGACGAAGTCGAGCATGAGGCGAATCACGGTCATCTTTGGTATGTTCGTTATCCTGTTGCCGGAAGCGCTCTCGGCGTCAAGGGAGAGTTGAACAAGGACTATATCTGTGTTGCAACGACACGCCCCGAAACGCTTCCTGGCGATACGGCGGTGGCTGTAAATCCCACGGACGAGCGCTTTGCCGCGATTGTGGGTAAGAATGTCGTTCTGCCCCTTACCGGGCGTGAGATTCCCGTTCTTGCCGATGATTATGTCGAGAAGGCGTTCGGCACCGGTATCGTCAAGATTACGCCTGCGCATGACCCGAACGACTTCCTCGTCGGTAAGCGCCACGGGCTTGAAGAGGTCAATATCATGACCGATGACGGCCACATGAACGAACTTGCCGGGGAGAAGTATTGCGGCATGGATCGTTTCGAGTGCCGCAAGGCGCTTCTCGCCGATCTCGAAGAGGGCGGCTATCTTGATCATGTTGAGGATTATGATAATCAGGTTGGCCATTGCTACCGCTGTCATGATGTCGTGGAGTCGCGTCTTTCCAAGCAGTGGTTCGTGAAGATGAAGCCGCTTGCCGTGCCTGCGATTGCGGCGGTGAGGTCGGGTGAAGTCAAGTTCGTCCCGGATCGCTGGAGCAAGATCTACTTCAACTGGATGGAAAACATTCAGGATTGGTGCATTTCCCGTCAGCTCTGGTGGGGGCACAGGATCCCAGCATACTCGCTTCGCGAGAGCGCTGGTATCAGTGAAGAGTTAAAAGTTAAGAGTGACGAGTTGGTGTTTGTGGCTGAGACGGCTGAAGAGGCTCTTGAAAAAGCCAAGGCAAAGACCGGCAATGCCGCTTTGACCCTTGCCGATCTTGAGCAGGATCCCGATGTTCTTGATACGTGGTTCAGCTCGTGGCTTTGGCCGTTCTCCACGCTCGGCTGGCCGGAAAATACGGCGGATCTTGAGAAGTTTTATCCCACAAGCGATCTCGTGACCGCTCAGGATATTATTTTCTTCTGGGTTGCCCGCATGATGATGGCCGGTATTCACTTTATGGGTAAGCCGCCATTCAAGAATATCGTCATTCATGGCATCGTTCGCGCGGCGGACGGCTCGAAGATGTCTAAATCGAAGGGAAATTCTCTCGACCCGCTTGAGCTTATCGATGCTTATTCCGCTGATGCGCTGCGCTTCTCCATCGCGCTTATCACTTCGCTTGAGTGCGATACGAAGGTGAACAAGGAGAAGTTCGAAATCGGCCGCAATTTCTGCACAAAGATATGGAACGCTGCGCGTTTTATAGAGATGCAGGAGGCGAACATTCCCGAAAAGAAGACGATCGCGGACATATCCGATCTTACCGCTGACGAGAAGCACATTCTTTGGGCCACCGATCTTGCGTGCCGCAAGATCGGTGAGATACTGGAGAATTACCGCATTCAGGACGGCGCTCTTGCGGTTTATGATTTCTTCTGGACGCAGATCTGCGACTGGTATGTGGAATATGCGAAGGATGCTCCCGACAAGGCGCGTGCGTTTGCGATTCTGCGTGATGTATTCTACAAGGCCCTCAGACTTCTTCATCCCTATATGCCGTTCATCACGGAGGAAGTTTCGCATGCTCTTGGATATCTCAAGGAAGATGAGTCCGTCATGCTCGCCAAGTTTCCCGAGGGATATTCGCAGGAGGAGAAGTCCGCGTGGGGGCTTAGCGCTGAAATTTACGAGTTTGTCAACGCCAAGCGTGAGGCGATCACGGCTCTTCGCGCTCTTCGCGCCGAGTACAAGGTTTCGCCCGCGGCATTCGTCAAAGTCACTCTTGCAACAGACGATGCGGCCGCCTCCGGCGAGGTGGAGTCTCTTAAGAAGGCGATGCGCGCAGAGACGATCGACTTCGTGGCTTCTGGCGCTGATCTCCCTATGCCGTCCAAGATTACCAAGTTCGCGACCGTGTATCTCTCGCTCGACGGGCTTGTGGACAAGGCGGCGGAATCCAAGCGTATCACAGCCGAGCTTGCCAAGCTCGCGGGATTCATCAAGGCGTCCGAGGCGAAGCTTTCAAATGAAAGCTTTGTGGCAAATGCGCCGGAGGCGATCGTGGCCGAGGCCCGCCGCAAGCTCGCCGACAACAAGGAAAAGGCGGCTCAGCTCGAAAAGCTGCTGCGTCTTTTTGCGTAACGATGATCGCATATATCCGAGGAACGCTTGCCGCAAAGGACTTCGACAAGGTTGTTGTCGAAGCCGCTGGAGTGGGATATGAGCTTTTTATATCTCTTTCCACTTATGACAAGCTTCCTCGGGAGGGCGAGGAGGTGAAGCTTCTCGCCTGGCATTGCGTTCGCGAGGACGATGAGATCCTGTTCGGTTTTGCCGCGAAAGAGGAGCGCGAGATGTTCCTCAAGCTTACGCAAGTAAGCGGAGTTGGACCCAAGATTGCGCTTGCCATACTTTCCGGGACTTCGATTGGCGAGCTTTCGCTTGCGATTGCAAGCGGCAACGCCAAGCTCATTGCGTCTGTGAAGGGGGTTGGCAAAAAGACGGCAGAGAAGATTTGCGTGGAGCTTAAGGACAAGGTCAACGCCATTGCCGCTCTTGCCGCAGCTTCAAAGGGTGTGCGCGATGACGGCAGGTCTCTTATTGCGCGCGATGCTATCTTGGCTCTTTCCGCACTTGGTTTCGGTGAAGAAGTGGCCAATAAGATGGTGGCCTCTGCCATTGCCGATAACCCGCAGGCGGCTGACGTGGAGAGCATAATCCGCAAGGCTCTTTCGAAGAAGGGGTGACAAATACGGGATAAATGTGATAGAATATTTCAAATTTTGAATAAATAGAAGGATGAATTATGAAGGAAATATCTGGTGCTTTGACTGCTGACGGATGCAAGATCGCTCTTGTGGTTAGTCGATTCAACAGTTTCTTGACCGAGCAGCTTGTGAAGGGTGCTGTTGATGCATTTGTGCGTCTTGGCGGCGATGAGAAAAACCTCATCCTTGTGCGCGTTCCCGGCGCGTATGAGATTCCGATTGTTGCAGATCGTCTCGCTGCAAGCGGGGTTGATGCCGTAGTGTGCCTCGGTGCCGTGGTGCAGGGAGCCACTTCGCATGCTCAGCTCATCAATACGGCTACGGCTGAGGCTTTTAGCCGCATTTCACTTAAGCGCGGAGTTCCTGTTCTCGATGGCGTCGTGAGCGCCGAAACGCTTGAGCAGGCGGTTGAGCGCTGCGGCACGAAGCAGGGCAACAAGGGCTTTTCCGTAATGCAGGCTGCAATTGAAATGGTGAACGTCCTCAAGAAGATTTAAAAAATATTAAAGAAAGAGAGAAAATCAAAATGGCTAAAGAAGTAAAGAAAGTAGCGTTCCTCACCGCAGGCGGTTTGGCGCCGTGCCTCAGTTCCTCGATCGGTTTCTTGATCGACGAGTACAACGCCAAGACTCCGAACGTTGAGATGATCGGCTATATCAATGGATACATGGGGCTCCTCAAGGGTGAATCCATCCCTGTTACGCCCGAGGTCCGCAAGAATGCTCTTGTTCTCACTCGCCATGGCGGATCACCCATCGGCAACAGCCGCGTCAAGCTTACGAACGTCAAGGATTGTGTCAAGCGCGGTCTTGTCAAGGAGGGTGAAGATCCCCTTAAGGTGGCGGCCGATCAGCTCGTCAAGGATGGCGTTGATGTTCTCCACACCATCGGCGGTGATGATACGAACACTACGGCGGCGGACCTTGCCGCGTATCTCGCCACGAATAATTATCCGCTTATCGTCGTTGGGCTTCCCAAGACGATCGACAATGACGTCTTCCCGATCAAGCAGTCTCTTGGCGCTCTTACTGCCGCTGAGGAGGGTGCCAAGTTCTTCATGAATGTCGTCAAGGAGAATAGCGCCAATCCGCGCGCTCTTACGATTCATGAGGTTATGGGGCGCAACTGCGGCTGGCTCACCTATAAGACGGCTCAGTATTACCGTAAGATGCTCGGGCGCACGAAGTTCCTCCCCGAGTTCAATTTGACGCTCGCCCGTCAGGATGTTCACGCTGTCTATGTCCCGGAGTCACGTATCGATTTCGAGTCGGAGGCTCAGCGCCTGAGCAAGATTATGGATACGGTAGACAGCGTCAACATCTTCGTCTCCGAGGGTGCCGGTGTTGCCGACATCATCAAGGAGATGGAGAAGCGCGGAGAGGTTGTTCCGCGTGACGCTTTCGGCCATCCGCGTCTTGATAAGGTTAATGTCGGGCAGTATGTCGGCAAGCGCTTCGGCGAGCTTCTTGGCGCAGAGAAGGTTCAGGTTTTCAAGTCTGGCTATTTTGCACGCGCTGCCGCTCCGAACAAGAAGGATTTGAGGCTTATTGAAAAGTGCGCCCGCAAGGCTGTGGAGTGCGCGCTCAATGGCGAGAGCGGCGTTGTCGGGCCTGATGAAGATCAGGGTGCCGTCATCCGCGCTTGCGAGTTCCCGCGCATCAAGGGCGGCAAGCCCTTCAATGTTCGCAAGGGTTCTTTCCGCAAGATGCTTTCTGAGATCGGCCAGCCCAATCCCCGCAAAAAGCGCACCGTCAAGTAAGGTTCTCGGTATGGAGCAAAAGTCAGGGGTTCAGTCTGCGGTTGAGAGGCTTCATGAAATCATGGTCCGTCTGCGTGATCCGAAGACGGGCTGTCCTTGGGACAGAGAGCAGACCCTTGAGTCGCTCAAGCCGTGTGTTCTCGAAGAGACATACGAGCTTCTCGCCGCGATGGATAACCCTGACGATGTCTCCAACCACATCGAAGAATTGGGTGACGTCCTTCTTCAGGTCATGTTCCAGGCGGTCATGGCCGAGCAGGAAGGGCGTTTCACTTTTGAAGATGTGGCCAACGGCGTGTCTGATAAGCTTGTGCATCGGCATCCGCATGTTTTCGGCACTGTTGATGCCGCCGATTCCGCAGCTGTCTTGCGCAATTGGGAGCGGCTTAAGCAGATGGAGCACAAAAAGGAGGCGCGTCACAGTGCGCTTGATGGAGTGCCGTCTGCTCTGCCTGCGCTTTTAAAGGCGCGGCGCATTCAGGAGAAGGCTTCGCGAGTAGGCTTCGACTGGAAGGACGCGGCAGGGCCAATGGAAAAAATCGCCGAGGAGCTCGATGAGCTCAAGGCTGAGGTGGCGACACGTTCTTCTGATAAGCCGGCTGATTCAGGTCGGGTGAAAGAGGAGCTTGGCGATCTTCTTTTTGCGGTGTGCAATTTGGCACGGCATCTCGGAGTAGATGCTGAGAGCGCTCTTGAGCTTTCTTCGTCTAAGTTCTCACGCCGTTTTCGCGCTGTAGAGGCTGGAGCTAAGGCGGCTGGGCGTGATTTGAAGGAAATGACGCTTGCCGAAATGGATGTTCTTTGGGACGAGGCCAAGGCGTGTGAAAATTGAGATTCTTACTCCCCACGGTTTTTGCGCCGGAGTTAAGGGTGCTTTAGATAAGGCTTTGAGGCTTGCGGAAGAGGGTGCGTTAGTTTATTGCCTTCATGAAATTGTCCACAACGAGATTGTTGTAGAATCCCTTCGGAACAGGGGGTTTCGCTTTGTGGAGGATATTGGTGAAATTCCGAATGGATCTACTGTTCTTTTTTCGGCGCATGGTGTAAGTCCTTCAGTCCGCAAGGAGGCTTTTGCGCGTTCGCTAAGGGTTGTTGATGCCACGTGTCCGTTTGTGATGCGCGTGCATAAAGCGGCGAAAGCCTTTAGCGATGCGGGGCTCCAAGTGATAGTGATCGGCAAGAAAACCCATGCCGAGGTCAAGGGAATTCTCGGGGAAGCTCCTGGCGCGATGGTGGTGGCTTCTGCAGAAGAGGCGCGTAGGCTTGAGCCCGGTGCATTTGTTCGCGCAGGTGTAGTAAGCCAGACGACGATGAATGCCGATGATGTCGCGGAAATCGTTGCGGTGCTTGCTGGTAAGTTCGAGATAGAAAGTACAGCCGAAGTTTGTAACGCCACAAAGGAGCGCCAAGATGCCGTCAAGGCGTTTGGCGGGGACGCATTACTTGTTCTTGGAAGCGCGAATTCATCAAACACTCGTCGTCTTGCAGAAGTTGCGCGGTGCAAGACGTTTCGTGCGGGAACGCTTGATGAGTTGCGCGCGCTTGATTTGTCGGGGATTCGGCATCTCGGCGTGACGAGCGGTGCTTCGACGCCTGAATCGTTTTTCGAAGAAGCTGTTCGCTTTCTTCTTCAGTCATCAATGTAAATCTCATGGAGCCCCCCGGCGCACAACTTCTGACTTTCGCATGAATTTTGCAATTATGGTATAATAAACAGAAATTTTAAAATTATCAGAGTAAGGATGCTTATGAAAAAAAAACTTGTCGCCGCGTTTATTGCGCAAATGCTCGGAATGCTTGCTTATGGTGAGCTTATGATGACGCCGTGGGGCGAGAAGGTTACGCCCGAAAATGCATGGCGCGAATATCCGCGCCCGCAGATGGTGCGCTCCAATTGGACTTGCCTTAACGGCTATTGGGATTACGCCATTACGGATATCGAAAAAACCATGAAGCGTCCTGAGTCATGGGACGGCAAGATTCTCGTTCCGTTCGCTCTTGAGGCGCCTCTTTCCGGATGCGGCGGGAGACTCTTGAAGCCTGAGGAATATCTATGGTATCAGCGCGAGCTGGATCTCGATCCCAAGGCAGG
This sequence comes from Kiritimatiellia bacterium, assembly GCA_017628165.1. Classification (GTDB taxonomy): domain Bacteria; phylum Verrucomicrobiota; class Kiritimatiellia; order RFP12; family UBA1067; genus UBA1067. The sequence continues at coordinate 25,422 of JAGBZQ010000123.1, forward strand.
CGAGCGCATCCTCCTTCATTTCGGCGGCGTGGATTTCAGAGCGAGCGTTTATCTTGGTCACGATGAAGTCTCTAATGTGCCGCACTCCGGCGGGCAGAGCCCATTTACGCTTGATTTGACGCCTTTTGCGAAGAAGGGAAAAAATACGCTTACTGTTCTTGTGTGGGATCCCACGGAAGCCTTTGTGAACAGCCGTGGCAAGCAGGTCTTTAAGCCAAAAGGCTGCACTTATACACGCGTAAGCGGAATCTGGCAGACCGTCTGGTTGGAGACCGTTCCCGAGAAGTATTTCTCCGACTACGATGTAGTGCCTGATATTGACAAGGGTGAAGTCACTTTTACATTCAAGATGGAGGGCCTCACCTATGCTGATGCCGGATTCTTTGGCCCAGACAAGGGTTCGCTCTGCATCACTTGCTGCGGCAAAAGCGTTTCAAGAGCATCCTTTATTCCTGGCAAAAGCGTGACGGTGAAGCTCCCCGAGCCTCTCAGGCTCTGGAGCCCTGAGTCTCCTGCGCTTTATGATTTTACCGCAAAATTCGGCAAGGATGAAATCAAGGGCTACTTCGCCATGCGCAAGTTTGAAAAACGCAAGGACGCCAAGGGCATCCTTCGATTTTTCCTCAACAATAAGCCCTATTATGTGAACGGAACTCTCGATCAGGGCTGGTGGCCGGATGGGCTTCTTACGCCGCCTTCGGATGAAGCGATGGCGTTTGATATCCAGACGCTCAAGGACTGCGGCTTTAACACGATGCGTAAGCACATCAAGGTGGAGCCTCTTCGCTATTATGCTCTTTGCGACAAGCTTGGTATCCTTGTCCTTCAGGACATGCCTTCGCGCACGACCGATGCGCTCTCGCCCTATAGATGGGATGCCACTAAGCCTTACGGTTTCTATCGCCGCGAGCTCAAGGATATGATGGATAATCTCAAGAAGGTTCCTTCAATTGTCATGTGGGTTCCTTACAATGAAGGATGGGGCCAGCACGATGCTGTCCTCACCCATTCAACGCTCGACTTCATCAAGCGCTACGATCCCACGCGTCTTGTCTGCGGCCCGTCAGGATGGCAGGATTTCGAGGGCGGAGAATATTTCGACAAGACATGGAAGCGCAAAGTCAGCGAGCATCTTCCTGAGGGCGAATGCGAAGCCGGAGACGTGGTGGATTACCACTATTACAGAGGTCCTGCCATGCCGCCAGTCAATTCACGCCGTGTTTCATTCCTTGGTGAGTTTGGAGGTCTCGGGCATCCTGTTACCAATCATGTTTGGCGCTATTTCGATCAGGGCGGCATTCACGGCAAGACGAACAATGGTTCATGGGGTTATGGCGGTATCACTGATACTTCAACCCCGGATGGGCTCGCCAAAACATATAAGGGGCTTATCGATCGATTGATCCCGATGGTGGAGAAGGGGCTTGGAGGCTCTATCTACACCCAGACAACGGACGTGGAGCTTGAGATCAACGGCCTTCTTACTTATGACCGCAAGGTGCTTAAGTTCGATTCGAAGTTCCTAAAAGAAGTTCATGACGCGATTTATCGCCGTTTTGAAGAGTCTGTTAAGTAAAAGGAAGGGAAACGATGACATTGACAGATACTGTAAAGGCCGCATTCGCGACGGCCTTCCCTCTTGAGGATTTCAGTGCGCTTAGGGTGGTCCCCGCCACAGATCCGCGCTTTGGAGATTACCAGTGCAACGATGCGCTCAAGATTGCCAAGAAGGTCGGTCTTAATCCGCGTGAGGCCGCAGCGAAGGTTGTGGAAGCGCTTGATAAAAGCGCGTTTGCGAAAGTGGAGGTGGCAGGGCCTGGATTCCTGAATCTCACGGTCAGCGGCGAATGGCTCGCCGCGAGGCTTTCCGAGCTTGATACGGCCGACAATTCCGGCATTGAGCAGCGTGGCGCCGGCAAGAAAATCGTTATTGACTATTCTTCCCCGAATGCCGCCAAGCAGATGCATATCGGTCATATTCGCTCTACCGTGATCGGCAACGCGATCGACAGAATTTTCCGCGCCCTTGGCTACGAGGTTATTGCCGACAATCATCTGGGCGATTGGGGTACGCAGTTTGGCATCCTCATCAAGGGCTATCGCGAGTGTCTCACGCAGGAGGAGCGCGACAATCTTACCGTGGCCAATCTTGAGAAATGCTATGTTCTCTCTGCCGCGAAAGCCAAGGAGGAGGATGGTGTCTGGAAGGACGCCTGCAGGGCGGAGCTTGTGAAGCTTCAGCAGGGCGATAGCGCCAACCTTGAACTTTGGAAGCGCTTTATTGATATTTCCATCGGTGAGTTTGAGCGCATGTACGCGAAGCTCGGAGTAAAATTTGATACGTATCGTGGCGAGTCGTTTTACAATGCGATGATGCCGGGCGTTGTGGATAGGCTCCTTGAAATGAAGCTTGCCGAGGAGTCTGAGGGTGCTCTTATCGTAAATCTTGAGTCTGAGAAGCTTGGCGTGGCTATTGTCCGCAAATCTGACGGCGGCTTCAACTATACGACCAGTGATCTGGCTTGCGTGGAGAGCCGCGTGGCGGACTACGATCCGGAGCGCATAATCTATGTGACGGATGACCGCCAGCAGCTGCATTTCAGGCAGTTCTTCTCGATTGCCGCCAAGATGGGCCATAAGGTGAAGCTTGTCCATGTTCCGTTTGGTCTTATGAGCTTCCAGGGCAAGGCCATTTCTACGCGTGAGGGCAATCTTATTCGCCTTGAGGAGCTTCTTGCGGAAGCGAAGCGTAGAGCTTTCGAGATTGTGAAAGATCGTGGCGGCGATGAGGCACTTGCAGAAGCAATCGGTTACGGCGCGGTAAAGTACGCGGATCTCTCGCACGATCCTGGTACTGCTATCGACTTCAACTGGGATAAGGCGCTTGCGCTTGAGGGTAATTCCGGGCCGTATCTTCAGTACGCCTACGCTCGTGTTTCTTCGCTTATGGACAAGGCGGCAGAAATGGCCGTTTCCAAGGGAGAGTTCTGTATTGAAACTCCGAGCGAGAAGCGGCTTGCTCTGCAGCTCCTCGAGTTCCCCGGCGCGGTGGTTCGCGCGGCAGAGGCGTATAAGCCGAGCATTCTTGCCGATTACCTCTTCCAGACGGCGCAGCTTTATTCGAGCTTCTATCAGAACTCGCCCATTTTGAAGAGCGAGGACAGTGTAAGAAGTTCGCGCCTCAGGCTTTGCGCTGCGTTCGGGAAGGTCCTTTCCAAGGGTCTTGATCTTCTCGGTATCGCGACCCCAAGCAGGATTTGACAGAGGTGAGCGCAGCTGAGATTCTAGGATATCGGTTTGCTGACGCCGCCTTGCTTGACGAGGCGCTCACCACGCCGTCATTTAGAATGACTACGCCTGAAGCCCGCGACAATCAGCGTCTTGAGTTTTTGGGAGATGCTGTCCTTGGCCTTTTGGCTACAGACTGGCTCTACACCCATAATCCCGCTTCAAAGGAGGGGGAGCTTACGGGCAACCGCCAGCACATGGTTTCCACGGCGGCGCTTTGTGGAGCCGCGGCTAAGGCGGGATTGCCCGCGCTTTTGAAGCGCAACAAGGGTGCAAAGGAGCTACCGCATAATTCCAAGACGATTGCCGATGCCGTGGAGGCGCTGATTGGCGCGGCGTGGCTTGATGGCGGCATGGCTGCGGCGAGGACGATTTTTGATAATCTCGCTTTGACAGACAATTCCTCGCTCGGCGAGCTTGACGGCAATCCGAAGTCTGCGCTTCAGCATGTGACGCAGGCGCTTCACCCGCCGCGTATGCCGAGTTACAAGCTTTTGAACGTGGCGGGTACGAGCGATAAGCCGATTTTTACGGTGGAAGTTTCCGTTGATGGCATCGGGAGCGCTTGTGGCGTTTCAGGAAGCCGTAAAAACGCAGAGGCGCAGGCGGCGGAGAAGCTTCTTGCCGCTCTCAACTCCAACAGTGGCAAGTAGATGATATACGATTTAGTGGAAATTTTCGAGTCGCTTCAGGGCGAGGGTAGAAATATGGGGCGGCCGTGCGTTTTTGTGCGGTTTGCTCGCTGCAACTTCTCGTGTCCCTGGTGCGATACGGATGTAAAAAAGCGTTTTTCGGTGACGCTTGAGGAATTGCTGTCGGAAATTTCGCAATACAAGGCAAAGAGCGTTGTATTGACGGGCGGCGAGCCTGCTCTTGTAGAGGGAATGCCTGAGTTTGTGGCGGCACTCAAGGAGCGCGGCTATTTCATTGCGGTAGAAACCAACGCCTCTGTTGATGTTGACTGGTTTCAGTTTGTCGACTATGTGGCGTGCTCTCCCAAGAGTGAATTTCCGGACAGAATTGCGCTTAGAAGGGCTAATGAAGTGCGAGTCGTGGCATCGTCTCCCGATGTTGCCGGATTTTGCCGCAAGGTGCGCGCTATTATCGATGCTGACGATTATTATGTTTCACCGTGCGATCGTGACGGTGAGATTGATTTTGCAACGGCTAAATCTGTTCTCGCCGAGCTTGACGGCTGGTCGCTTTCTGTTCAGATGCACAAGATTCTCGGGTTTAGGTGAGCGCTTAAGAAGGTGTGGAAATGAGAATTCTCGGTGTGGATACATCTCTTCGGTCTACTGGCTACGGAGTTGTAGATGTCGTGGGCAGCCGCCATATCGCGCTCGATTACGGCAACATCCCCAATCCTGCTTCGCGCCTCCATTCGGAGTGCATTAGAAATATCCATGTGAAAATCGCAGAGCTTATTGAGCGCTGGCAGCCGGATGTATTAAGTGTCGAGAAGGTAATTTACGGCAAAAACGCCAATACGATGATGATTCTCGGCGAGGCTCGCGGGGCTGTGATCGTGGCGGGCGCGGCGGCTGAGAAGCCGATTTATGAATATGAGCCCCGTAGGGCCAAGATGGCTGTGTGCGGCAACGGTCTTGCATCAAAGGAGCAGATTCAGCGGATGGTGAAAACGTTGCTGGCTCTTCCTGAATTGCCGCAGAACGATGCCGCAGATGCGCTGGCTTTGGCGATTTGCCATTCTAATTCGCGGACACTTTTGAAAACAGCGAACAATCTTGTGTAACGAGGCGGCGGAGAATGAGGGCGATAGTTTCGTTAGGCTCGAATCTTGGAGACAGGCGTGCGAATCTTTCGCGCGCGATAGAGCTTCTTTCCGCGATGCCGTGCACAGAGCTTGTGGCGGCGAGCAGCATTCTTGAGACTGAGCCTCAGGATGTGCCGCACGAGTTTTTGGATTTAAAGTTTCTTAACCAGGTGGCGATATTTGAAAGCTCTCTTGCGGCAGAGGAGTTTTCTCGGAGGATGCATGCAATCGAAGAGCATCTTGGGCGGGTGAGGACTGTGCGAAATGGACCTCGAACGATTGATATAGACCTTATAGATTATGGCGGGATTGTCATGAATACGCCAGAGCTTACGCTTCCTCATCCACGCGCAAAAGAACGCGAGTTTGTGATGATGCCTCTTAGAGAAATTGAGAAAGTTGAGAAAATTTCATTTTGCCCAAAATCGCTATTGACGGCAGAGGGAGAGGTTTGATATACTATGACCACTTTCGTGATTTTGAGGAAGGTTTCTCATGATACGAAAAGGTGGGATACTCAAGTGGTCAACGAGGGCAGACTGTAAATCTGCTGGCTTACGCCTTCCAAGGTTCGAATCCTTGCCCCACCACCATTTGAAACGGCCCCGCAAATGCGGGGTTTTTCGTTATATGGAGGCACTGAAATGGAAATTGTATGCTTAGACCTTGAGGGAGTTTTAGTCCCCGAAATCTGGATTGCGTTTGCCGAGGCCACAGGCATCCCAGATTTCCGCAGAACTACTCGCGATGAGCCTGATTACGATAAGCTCATGCACTACCGTCTGGATCTTCTTGACAAGCACGGCTTTAAGCTTTCTCATGTTCAGGAGGTTATTTCCTCCATTCGTCCTCTAATCGGGGCACAGGAGTTTTTGGATTGTTTGCGTGAAAAGACTCAAGTGCTTATCCTTTCTGATACGTTTGACCAGTTCTCGCAGCCTTTGATGCGAAAGCTCAATTGGCCTGCAATCTTCTGCAATTCGCTTACGGTTGCTCCCGATGGACGCATCACCGGCTACAAGATGCGTTGCCCCCAGTCTAAGCTTACTACGGTTCGTGCGCTTCAGAGCTGCGGATTTGAGACTATCGCAGCTGGAGATAGCTACAATGATCTTCAGATGATTCGCGCTTCCAAGGCAGGCTTCCTCTTCCGTTCCACCGAGCAGATCAAGAAGGATAATCCCGATATCGTGGCTTTGGAGACGTATGACGATTTTCTCGCGGCGATTCTGAAGAACATAGGCTGATTTTCCGACGATGTTTTCGTCGTTCCTTCTTGCGCTTACAATAGCTTTCCCCAAGCCCGGGCAGACTCTTCCGCCTGTGGAGAGGACTTATATGAGCGGAAGCGTTCCGCATGGTATTACGAATATCGTTGTTCAAGGCAAGGACGTGCCTGTGTACTGGACAGGCGGCTGGGTGACGATGGTGGATCTTGTGGAAGGAACGAATGTAATAGAGGTGGTCTCAGTCTCCACCCGTACGAATTATACAATTCGCGTAGCCCGCAGAGCTTCGGGTTCTTCGGGTGCGGCGGCTGAGCCGAAAAAGTATGCGAAGCTTTCATACGCGAAGGATGAGGCCAGAAAGCATCCCGCTGGTAAAAAGCCCGCAGATTGCGTGATCGTTCTCGATCCTGGGCATGGCGGAGCGAATGATTGCGGGGCTATAAGCCCCCATGGCTATCACGAGAAGGATGCGAACCTTTCTTTCGCGCGTATTCTGAGGAATGTTCTCGTCAAGCGCGGATATCGTGTCGCCATGACGCGTGATGATGATACGGCTATTCACCGCTTGGAGCGCGGGCGCATAGCCTGTACGAATGAGAATGCAGTTGCGTTTATTTCCATCCATCACAACGCACCGAACTACAACCGCGATCCGCGCGGGCTAAGGTATATGTGCGTATATGCGTGGAATGCGATTGGCAAGGCTCTTGCCAAGCCTATTTGCGATAGGATGGGCGCAGTACTTGAGGGTGATATTCCCAATAACGGCGTTCTTGAGGCGAATTATGCGGTGACGCGCAATCCTGAGGTTCCAAGCTGTCTCCTTGAAATCGATTTCATTACCACTCCCGAGGGAGAGGCGGCCATCTGGAACACACCGCGCAGGTTCAAGATAGCCAATGCAATTGCCGATGGTATAGATGATTGGCTTTTAGCGCCATATCTCAAAACTAAAAATATGCTATAATATCTGCGAGATGAAACCGATAGCGACAGATACTGCAGATTTTCCTTCCTTGAGAAAAAGGGGGTGCATTTATGTTGATAAGACGATGTATATGCATCGACTTATCTCAAGCGTAAATGCCAGTCTCTTTTTTGTTTCGCGCCCGCGTCGTTTCGGGAAGTCGCTGACTATTTCAGCGCTTAAAGCTATCTTTCAGGGAAGGCGCGAACTTTTCGAAGGCCTTGCGATAGATAAGACGGATTGGGCGTGGGAGAAATATCCTGTCATTCACTTTGAGTTCAATGATGTTGATACGACGAATCTTGAAGCTTTAGATGTCTCATTGGCTTTTCATGTTCAGGATCGCTTGGAAAGGGCAGGTTATTCTTACAACAAATCCATTCCTCCTGCGGCGAACTTTGCTTTGGCAATTGAATCGCTTTCCGCCGCGAACGGCGGGAAGGGCGTTGTGATTCTCATTGATGAATATGATGCGCCGGTCGGGCATACGCTTGACAATATCGAAGTCGCCGAAGCTGTGCGCGCGCGTCTTTCAGCTCTTTATTCCCAGATGAAGAACCGTACGGGCGATATCCGCTTTATGCTGATGACGGGGGTTTCGAAGTTTACGAAACTTTCCGTGTTCTCCGCATTGAATAATATCGTGGATATTTCTCAAGAAGACG
>JAGBZQ010000124.1 GCA_017628165.1 Kiritimatiellia bacterium
GTGAGGAACTCACGGTCGATGAGATCAAGACGGCTATCCGCAAGGGCTGCCTTGCACGCACAATTACTCCTGCTTATTGCGGTACGGCGTTTAAGGACAAGGGTATTCAGCCTCTTCTCGATGCCGTTTGCGATTTCCTTCCTTCGCCTCTTGATACTGGCGCAGCGGTCTCCGCCGATGATCCTTCCCAGAAGCGTGAGGTTAGCGACAAGGAGCCTTTCTACGGTCTTGCGTTTAAGATCATGAATGACCCCAGGTCTGGCGGCAAGATTACATTCGTGCGCGTCTATTCGGGTTCGCTTAAGCTTGGCGCAGAGCTTTTCGATTCTACGATCGGTAAGGAGCAGCGCATTTCCCGCCTTTTCCGCATGCACGCGTCCAAGCAGGAGCCACTTGAAGAGGCGTTCGCAGGTGATATCGTCGCTTGCGTTGGTCTTACGGATACGAGAACCGGTGACACGCTCTGCGATCCCGATCATCCGATCACACTTGAATCCATTGACTTCCCTGCTCCTGTTATCTCTGTTGCCGTCAAGCCGAAGAGCCGCGGCGACAACGAGAAGCTTGGTGCAGCTCTCCACGCTCTTGCGATGGAAGACCCCACCTTTGTCGTTACGTATGATCAGGAGACCTCCGAGACGATCATCGCCGGCATGGGCGAGCTCTACCTTGAAGTTATCGTTGATCGTCTTAAACGCGAGTTCAACGTTGACTGCGATGTTGGCGCTCCTCAGGTGGCTTACCGTGAATGCATCACGGGCGCTGTGGACAACGAGTACAAGCATGTCAAGCAGTCCGGTGGCCGTGGTCAGTATGCTCACGTCTGCCTCAAGCTCGAGCCGCAGGAGCCTGGCAAGGGCTTTGAGTTCGTCAACGAGGTCAAGGGCGGTGTTATTCCTACGGAGTACATCCCGGCGGTCGAAAAGGGCGTTCGCAAGGCTCTCGAGTCTGGACCTTTGGCAGGCTTCCCGGTCGTTGATGTCAAGGCTACGGTCTACTTCGGTTCTTATCACGAAGTCGACTCCAACGAGTTTGCGTTTATCACCTGCGCGATGCAGTGCTTCAAGCAGGCGTTCCTGAAGGCAAAGCCCCAGCTTCTTGAGCCTATGATGGATGTTGAGGTTGTAGTTCCCGAGCAGTACATGGGTGCTGCGAACGGTTCGATCAACCAGCGCCGCGGCCGTATCGAGGGTATGGAGGATCGTGCCGGCGTCAAGCTCCTTAAGGCCACCGTTCCGCTCGGTGAGATGTTCGGCTATTCAAACGCTATCCGTACTGTTACGCAGGGTCGTGGTTCGTTCACGATGATCTTCAAGCAGTATGAAGCCGTTCCCAAGAACATCGCTTCTGAAGTTATTGAGAAGCGTGTCAAAGAGGGTAAGGTCCGTCCCTCCGCCGACTAAGGGATTGACTTATGTCAGACAAAAAAGCACGAGCCAGATTGTCGTAAAGACGGTCTGGTTCGTGTCATTTTTGGACCAGCGTGAAGAAGAAAGGTGTCATGAAGATGTTTAAGGCAAGTGTTTGCACGGTTGTTGTTCTTACTGCTTTTATGTCGGCTCAGGCCAAAACGCAGGTAGAAAGGAAATTTCGCCGTGCGCATAATACGCGAGGGAACACCAACATAGTTCGTGTTCAGCCCGTAGATGAGGCTGCTTGGCTGTGGCATCCCTCCGCAAGGGAGTATATTGACGGAACTACCGATTTTCGGTCAGAAAATCGCCATGACACTAATCTTGTGCTCCTTAAGTTCCGCAAGGAGTTTAAAGTGTCCAAGGATGGCGATTCCTTCGAGATTGATGTTTCGGCTGACGAGAGGTTTGTTCTTTTTCTTGACGGCAAGTTTATTGCGCGCGGCCCGAATCGCGGTACTGTGGACAACTGGCTCTATCAGACATACGATATCAAGAATTTGAAGGCCGGAAAGCATTTGTTTGAAGTGTATGTTCAGCGTATTGGCAATAATGCTCCGCTGGCCCAGCTTTCATATCGCGGCGGATTTGTCCTAAAGGCAAGCGGCGCATACGATGCCTTGCTTACCACGGGGAAAACGCCTTGGCAAGTCGGGCGCATTGAGGGAGTTCGTAGCATTGGCGGAGGTGATGCGTGGGGGACAGGATCGCAGTTTGAGATCCATGGTGCAGGACCTTATTCAACGGATCCGAAGAAGTGGGTTGGCGCTTCTGTTGTGCGCGGCAGAACTGGAAGGGGGTGGGGGCTTCGCACTCCCGGCTGGATGCTTTTCCCGGCTCAGATTCCCGATCAGATTCAAGTGCGCACCGTTCCCGGGCGCATAAAGGCAGTCTCTAAAAACGCACCGTTCCGCGGGGCTCACGTATTTACGAAGGAGGAAACCGCCGAGACGATTGATATCACCAAGCCATTTACCGTGCCTGCAAATACGCGCCTTCAGCTCGCATGGGACTTTGGCCGCTATTATTGCGCATATCCTGATGTAACGATTTCGGGCGGCAAGGGCTCGCGAATTTCAATGCGCTTTTCTGAGGCTTCGCGTGACGGTAAGACTCATAAGAAGCTGAGCGTGGAAGGCTCCCGTGATCTTATCGAGGGGCGTTATCTCGCAGGCTTTGGTGATGTTTTTGTTTCCGATGGGCGCAGTGGCGCTAACTTTTCCTCTCTTTGGTTCCGCTGTGGCAAATGGTGCTGCATTGACATTGAGACGAAGGATGAGCCGCTTACGATAGACTCTCTTGCCATAATCGAGACGCGTTATCCGCTCGAGCTTGAGAGTTTCTTTTCCACTCCCGATGATGCAACAATTCCGTCGATCCGCAGGATTGCCGCGCGTGCGATGCAGATGTGCTGCCATGAAATGCTTTTCGATTGCCCGTATTATGAGCAGCAGATGTATCCCGGAGATACGCGTGTCCAGCTTAATGTGATTTCCGCCATGACGCGTGATGACCGCATAATCAAGCGTGCCATCGAGATTTATGACCTCAATACGCGTGACGATGGAATGTGTCCATTCAACTTCCCCACTCGCAATTTGCAGGAGGGCGCAAGTTACACACTTTGCTATCTTCTCATGTATGGCGATTATGTGATGAATCATACGGATCGTGAGTGGCTCAGGGCACGTCTCCCGGGAATGCGTAAGTCCATGGCCGGTATTGAGTACTATGAAAACAGGGACGGTCTTTTGGAGAATCTTCCGGGATGGAACTTCCTTGACTGGGTTGTCGGGTGGAGCTATGAAGGCATAACGAGAGGATGCCGCAGCGGCGATGGTGTGAACTGTCAGCTTAATCTCTATTGGTTCCTCGCGATGCGTTCAGCTGCGCAGGTTGAACGTGCTTTTGGGAATGAGTTCCAGGCCAAGTATTGGGATGAAAAGTGCGAAAAGCTTAAAGGGCAGATCGTAGAGAAGTTCTGGGATGAGAAGCGCGGACTTCTTGCAGACTCTCCGCACAGGATGAATTTCTCCGAGCATTCGCAGGCTCTTGCGATTGTGGGTGATGTTCTTCCGAAGGACAAGGCTGATATCGCATTTGCCAATTTAATCAAGGATCCGCATTTGAGGCGCTGCACGGTATACTTCTCCTACTATCTTTTCGAGGCGTATTTCAAGTATGGTCGTGGAGATCTTTTCCTCAAAAGGCTTGATCTTTGGCGAGACTATGTGAAGCAGGGGCTTACCACCACGCAGGAGTCTCCCGATAGGCAAGGGAATGAATGCCGTAGCGATTGCCATGCGTGGGGTGCTCATCCTATCTGGTTCATGCAGACGGGGCTTGCCGGCATCAAATCTGCAGCTCCATTCTTTGAGAAGGTGCTGATATCGCCATGCCCTGGTGGCCTTAAGGTTCTTGATGTCAGGCATCCTCATCCGAATGGATGGATAGAAGCCAGCCTCAAGTTTGAAGGCTCCAAGGTTTCAGGCGTCATCAAAACCCCCGTTCCCGGTTTATTCAAGTTCGGTGATCTGATGATTGAGCTGAAGGCCGGAGAGAATATGTTATAACAATCTTTCATGGACTTTTTTGCCAAATGTGCGTAAAAATTTGGTAAAATATCTAATCGTTTTTATAACTAAGGAGAAATCGGATAATGAAAACCGAAGTCAAAAAATTGGAGAAGTGCCAGGTTCAGCTCACAGTTTCCATCGAAGCTGAAGAGGCCGCGACTATCATTAAGAATGTTGAAAAGACCTTTGTTCGCGAAGTGAAGGTTCCTGGATTCCGTCCTGGCAAGGTGCCGTTGGAGATGGTCCGCAAGCAGTTTGCCGGCGGCATCAAGGAAGAGTCTGTCCGCATGATGTATTCGAAGAACATCGCCAAAGCCATCGAGGAGTCCAAGGCAGAAGTTATCGACATCGTGAATATCAAGGAGGCTTCCATTACAGCCGAGGGCGGCTCGTTTGTTGCTATTGCGGATGTCAAGCCCGAGTTCAAGCTCCCCACGTACAAGGGTCTTAAGGTAGAGCTTAAGGATGCCACGGTTAGCGATTCCGATGTGGAGGATTCCATCAATCGTCTTCGCGCCGCGTATGCCTCTTATGAGGATGCCAAGGAGGGCGAGGCCGCAGCGGAAGGCGATTTCGTTCAGATCGATTACTCCGGCACCGTTGACGGTAAGCCGATTGTTGAAATCAACCCTGAGGCGAAGTTCGTCTCTTCGGCCGAGAACTACTGGCTTCAGCTTGAGGAGGGCCGTTTCCTCCCCGAAATTCTTGAGGCCGTCAAGGGTATGAAGATTGGCGAGACGAAGTCTTCCGTCAAGGCCAAGTTTGACAAGGAGGCCGCTCCCGAGGGGTTGAAGGGCGCCAAGGCCGTTTACACGGTTACGCTCAAGGCGTTCCGTCGCCGCGTTCTTCCTACTGATGAGCAGTTTGTTGAAAAGGCCAAGGCAGAGTCCCTCGAGAAACTTACAGCCCAGATTCGCGAGCAGATGCAGACGCGCGCCACAGAGGCTGAGGCCACCCGCCGCGAAAACGAGGTTGTAGAGCTTCTTCTCAAGAAGTCCGATTTCGACGTCCCCGGTTCGCAGGTCCAGCGTGTCAAGGACGGTATTCTTGCCGAGCTCGCCGAGCGTGCCAAGTACTCTGGGCTCGGTGCTGACTACTTCGAGCAGAACCGCGAGAAGATTGACGAAGATGCCACCAAGAGCGCCGTTAATCAGGTTCGCCTCTGGTATCTCTTCGACGCGATTGCTGGCGCCGAGAAGATTGAGGCGAAGGACAACGAGCGCGGTAAGAAGGTTGTTGAGTTCCTTCTCGCTAATGCCAAGAATTAATATGAATTCTTACATGATCCCTTATGTTGTGGAGCAGACCGGGAAAGGGGAGCGCACGTATGATATATACTCGCGTCTCCTCCTTGACCGCATTGTCTTCATCTCCGGTGAAGTGAACGATGACATGGCGAATGCCATCGTTGCCCAGCTTCTTTTTCTCCAGTCGCAGGATCCCAAGAAGCAGATCAACGTCTATATCAACTCGCCGGGCGGCAGTGTCACGGCGGGTCTTGCGATTTATGATACGATGCAGTTCGTCTCTTGTCCTGTGGCCACATATTGCATAGGCCAGGCCGCATCCATGGGAGCCGTTCTTCTGACGGCCGGTGCGAAAGGTATGCGCCATGCGCTTCCTAATTCGCGCATCATGATCCACCAGCCGTGGGGTGGCGCCGAGGGCAAGGCGAGTGATATTGAAATCACCGCTAAGGAGATTCTCCGTCTCAAGGAAATTCTCAATAGGATTCTCGCCGATCATGCCGGCAAGGACTACGAGGATGTCGTCAGAGATACGGACCGAGATTTCTTCATGTCGGCCGAGGAGGCCAAGAAGTGGGGCCTTATCGATAAGGTTGTGGAGTTTAAATGAAAAAGCCAAAGGACGTTTGTTCTTTTTGCGGTCGTAGCGGCAAGGATGTTCCGCTGGTGCCCGGCCTCGATGCAAATATTTGCGTTGACTGTATTGAGTACGCGCACGAAATGCTGCATATTTCCGATCCGAAGGGGAAGCAGTCGTCTGGAAAGAAGATCGCCCCTCTTCCTCCCACGCCCTCGGCAAAGGAGATCAAGGCGTTTCTTGATCAGCACGTAATCGGCCACGATGAGACGAAAAAGGTTCTTTCTGTGGCCGTTCACAATCACTATCGTCGTCTCGAGTCCTCTCAGCAGAAGCAGGGCAAGGGGGCAAAGGGCAGTTTTGACGATATTGAGATCGAAAAGTCCAACATTCTTCTTCTCGGACCTACCGGCACAGGTAAGACGCTTATGGCAAAAACGCTCGCCAAGATTCTTGGTGTTCCTTTTGCCATCGGCGACGCTACCGTTCTTACGCAGGCTGGATATGTGGGCGAGGATGTGGAAAATCTTGTGCGCTATCTTCTTCAGAATGCCAACGGTGATGTGGAGCTTGCCAAGCGCGGAATCATCTATGTGGATGAAATAGATAAGATCGCCTCCAAGACAGACAACGTCTCTATCACGCGCGACGTCTCCGGCGAAGGTGTTCAGCAGGCTCTTCTCAAGATTGTGGAAGGAACTGTCTGCCGCATTCCGCCGAAGGGTGGCCGGAAGCATCCTGATCAGGAGTATATCGAAGTGGATACCACAAACATCCTCTTCATTTGCGGCGGAGCTTTTGTGGGTTTAGACAAGATTGTGGGCGAGCGTACCGGTAAGCGTGTCATTGGCTTCGGAGCTGATGGTGAAGCGGAAAAATTAGATTCCAACGGCACTCTTAAGCCAGAGGTTCTTGATGTCCGCCCTGAGGATCTCGTCAAATTCGGCCTTATCCCCGAATTTACGGGTCGCCTTCCCATCATAACCGCAATGAAGGAGCTCTCCGAGGAGGATCTCGTTCGTGTCATGACGGAGCCCAAAAATGCGCTTGTCAGGCAGTATCAGAAGCTTCTCCAGATGGACGGTGTCGAGCTTTCCTTCGAGGAGGGGGCTCTCAAGGCTCTCGCCAAGGCGGCTATCGCCCGCAAAACGGGTGCGCGCGGACTTAGGGCTGAGATGGAGCGCCTTATGACGGATATTATGTATGAAGCGCCTGGTAATGCCAAAATGAAGAAGGTGGTCATCACTGAAAAGATGATTGCCGAAAGGCTGGGCGAGTAATGCTTATTGAAGTTTTAAAGTCCAAGCTTCACCGTATCAGGATTACGGAGTCGTGCCTTGATTATGAAGGCTCGCTTTCTCTTGATCCAGATGATATGGAGGCCGTGGGCATTCTTCCTTACGAGAAAATTCTCTGCGCCGATGTGGAAAACGGCAACCGTTTCGAGACTTATGCTATTGAGGGCAAGCGCGGCAGTCATGTGTGCTGCCTCAACGGAGCTGCCGCCCACAAGGGCAAGGTGGGAGACAGGCTTATCGTCATGGCGTTCGCATCCATGACGCCAGACGAGGCTAAGGGGCATACGCCTTTGGTAAAGCACTTTTGATTTCAGGCTCACTTTTTATGGGCGAATTCCTGATGTCTATGAAAAACGTGTCGCTCGCCTTTGGCGGGCCATGCGTTTTGGATAATGTCACGCTTTCCATAGACAGAGGAATGCGAGCGGCACTCACCGGCCGTAATGGCGAGGGCAAGTCAACGCTTCTTAAGGTGATGGCGGGTGAGCTTGAGGCTGATTCAGGGGAGATTGTCCGTGCGGCCGGGCTGAAGACCGTTTATGTTTCACAGTCTGTGCCGGCCGACATTCCTGGTGACGACGAGTTTAATCAGCTTTCCGGCGGTAAGCGCCGCCGCAGGATTCTTGAGAAGGCGTTTCTGTCCAAGTGTGATCTTCTCCTTCTTGACGAGCCGACGAACCACCTTGACATGGAAGCCATTGATTGGCTTGAGGGCATGATTCGTCGCATGCGCGATGCGGCCGTCATTCTCGTTACGCATGACAGGCGCTTTTTGAAGCGCGTGGCGGAAAGGATTTTTGATCTTGACCGCGGCGATCTTTCTGGGTGGGAGTGCGATTATCCCACATTCCTCAGGCGTAAGGCCGAGCTTATGGCCGACGAGGCCGTGTATTGGGAGCGCAAGACCAAGAAACTTGCAGAGGAGGAGGCATGGATTCGGCGTGGGGTAAAGGCCAGAACCACGCGCAATGAGGGGCGTGTGGAGGCTCTCAAGAAGCTCCGCGCGGAGGTGGCGTCGCGCAGGAGTGCCCAAGGTTCTGTTTCCATGCGTCTTGATACGGCAGCTCCAGGCGGAGAGTGCGTTCTTAAAATCAAGAATCTCACTTTTTCATATCCCGGATCAGGCAAGGATATTGTAAGAGATTTTACGACCACGATACTTCGTGGCGAGCGTATCGGACTTCTTGGCCTTAACGGCGCCGGAAAGACTACTCTTCTCAAGCTTCTGACAGGGATATTAGAGCCTGTTTCCGGGTCGGTTGTGCGCGGCACAAATGTAAAGCTTGCTCTTTTCGATCAGCTTCGCGATGGCATCAAGGAGGAGCTTACCGTAGCTGCCAACCTTGCGAGCGATCGTGATGAAGTGATCGTGGGCGGAGTGCGCAAGCACGTCTATTCATATCTTGCAGATTTTCTATTTTCGTCCGAGCGAGCGAGAACGCCCGTAAAGGCGCTCTCTGGCGGCGAACGTGCGCGGCTCATGCTTGCAAAGCTTTTTCTTGAGCCGGCAAATCTTCTTGTGATGGACGAGCCTACGAACGATCTTGATATTGAAACGCTTGAGCTTCTCGAGGAGCAGCTTCTCGCTTACGGCGGGACTCTTCTTCTTGTCAGTCATGACAGAGATTTTCTCGATAATGTAGTGACATCCACCTTCGTTCTTGACGGAGAAGGGAATGTCAGCCAATACCCTGGCGGATATGAGGATTTCATCCGTCAGTCGGGCGGTGGGTTCGCGGCCAAGCGTAAGGCTGCTGCAAAGGCGGAGGTCAAGGATAAAACAGAAGCGGCTCCTCAGCTAAAGAAGCGTTTGAGCTACAACGAAAAGCGTGAGCTCGAAACTCTTCCGGAGAAAATTGATTTTCTTGAAAAACGCATAGCGGCGATTTTTGAATCAGATCCCATAAAGTGTCGTGACGATTATGTGCAAGTTCCGGAAATCCAGGCGGAGCTCGACAGATGCATCGAAAGATGGGCTGAGCTAGAGAGTATAGTTGAAGGTGGATGATTTATGGAAAGTAAGAGAGCAAGTTACGCAGCTGTACGGAAAGCGATTGAGGGCTCATCGCGCATTTTGATATCGGGGCATATCAGCCCTGACGGAGATTCTCTCGGGGCGATGATCTCATTGGCTCGTCTTCTCAGTCAGGCGGGGTACCAGGCTTACGCTTCGGCGGATGTGAATGCCCTCGGGAAACTCCGCATTCTTGAGGGTGTGGAGGATATGATTCCTCTCAGGAAGCTCAAGAACAAAAAGTTTGATCTTTTCATCGCCGTGGATTGCGGGGCTCTTTCGCGCCTTCCGCCCGAGATCAGGCCTTATGCGGAGAAACTTCCAAAGGTTTGCATAGATCATCACATTACAAACGACGGATCTTTCGGGGACGCCAAGATTCTCGACCCTTCGGCATCTTCGGCATCGGAGCTTGTATGGCGATTTGCCAAGTGGATGGAATGGAAGCTTGACAAGGCTTCTGCCGAGGCGCTCTGGGTGGGAATGATTACGGACTCCGGACGCTTTGCGTATGATTCCACGAGTCCTCAGACGTTGCGTGCGGCAGGCGATCTTTTGAAGTATGGCGTTAGAACTGCATATTTCAATGACCTCATATATTGCTCTTTTTCACGTAAGTCCATTGAGCTCAAGCGTATTGCGTGGCGCTCGCTTCACATCTGGAAGAATCATAAGGTGGCGGAAGTGACTCTCACGCGCGACGATTTCCGCTCCGTTCGCGGGACGAAGGCCGATGCGGAAGATATCATAGAAATCCCGCGTATGGTGGCTGGCAACGAGATCGCAGTCTTTTTTTATCAGATTCCGGATCGCACAAAGGAAGTCCGGTGCTCAATACGCACGCGCGGCACGCTTGACGCTACGCTCCTCGCGGGCAAGTTTGGAGGAGGCGGACATCGGAAGGCGGCAGGATGCACCATCGTCGGCACGATGAATTCCGTGAAACGCCGCGTCCGTGCGGCAATCAAGGAGTTGCTTGCCGTCAGGTAGCTATTCCCAAAGGAGGTCTTGTTCATGCAGAAGAAGGCGTTGATACTTACCGACGGCAAAGCCGGGCACGAGAACCAGTCAAAGGCGTTTGCGCGTATGCTCGGGTGCGAGTTTGATATAGAGAAAATCTCCTTCAAATCGCGCTTTGCCAAGCTTTTGAGCTATATGGCCGACGCGCTTTCTATTCGTACATTCAAGTTCTTCGCAGAGGAGAAGCGCCTCGAAGAGATTTGCGCCGGAGGAGGGTACGCTGTAGTCGTGGCGACAGGCTCCGGGACGTTTTACGCCGCAAAGGCGCTAGCGCACAGCATGAGGGTGAAATGTGGCGTCGTTCTATACCCGCGCGGATATTCCATCGCATCATTCGATTGCATCATGGCACCGGCGATTGACCGTCCGCCCGTGCGCGGCAATGTAATTGAGATTCCGGCGAATCTCGTGGCCAATGACGAGGCGTTTTACGCTGCGGGCGTCGAGGCTTTCAAAGCGCGCTATGCTCCAAGTGATAGAAAAGCAGTGGCGGTTATAATCGGAGGGCCGAACAACTGCTCAACGATGACGGCCGAGTGGACGCGCGCGAAGTTGAATGAAGTCTTTGCCGCAACGCCTGAATACGAGCATTGGGTTACGACATCGCGAAGGACACCGGAGGATGTGGAGGCTCTCGTGGATTCGTATCAATGGGATTACAAGCTCATTTATTCCCGTGATAATTTCAACCCGATTCCTGCGTTTGTGGCGCTCTCCTCGCGCCTTTATGTGACGGCTGAGTCTACGGGGATGCTTTCGGAATCGTGCACTTCCGGTTCTGCGGAGGTTTTTGCTCTTGATAACCTTAAGAGCGGAGGTCACAAGTTCCGCAGATTCCTCGATTCTCTCGTCGCGGGCGGATATGTGGGAGGCGCGCGCAAGGTGGATCTGTCGCAGGAGATTGGCCAGGCCAAGACGCTTCTTGCCGTGTAGGGCCTTTCGTCAA
>JAGBZQ010000125.1 GCA_017628165.1 Kiritimatiellia bacterium
CATATCAACCCAAACAATCACCAAAGAATAACCCTGATATAAAGCCTGAAGGCCCCGTATTTTCCATCGGCTCAAACGGCATTTCTACTTCCACAAGTCCATTCGTATTAGCATCGATCCGCACCACACCCACGACATCGCCGGCATAAAAACGCCCGGCAAGCGCAATCACGACAACGCAAACCGCTCTGGCCACTATGCTCTTGAACTTTCCCATGCGGCAAGTATACCACATGCGCCCCAAAACCGCAAATGCAAATCGAACCGGGGCGTAGGCACAAGGAAATATCCCCGCGAAAAGCTCAAAAACGCGGAAGTTTTGCCAAAGAATCCATACGCCCTCCTTCGCGCGATCTTAAGCGCCAGATACGCGAGTGTTCGTCGCGAAGCGCGCGAAGACGCCCTTCGTCACGGCGATGGCAGGCGGCGTCAATGAGATTCGCCATGTATGCGATCTCCTTGGCCCAGACAGACCGCTCGGCAAGGCGCTCTGCCGATATGCGCACTCCTGAGGCAATTGCACCGATCTCTTCAAGAATTGAATCGGTAAGCCCGGGATGACGCGAATAACCATGCTTATTTATGAGGATATTGAAAAGCTCTGAACAATTAGCCCTCAAAGCTCCGCCGCGAAGATATAGAGTGCCAAGCTTGAGAAGAAGCCCGCCAAGAGGAGCGTCCATCACAGAATCAAGCTCGCGCTCTAAATCCATGTTTGCTGCCTTAGGCCCCGATACCGCAAAGTTGCCTGCCAGAACAATTGCCGGAAGCGAAGCCGCAAGAGGCTGCCAATGCCCTTCATCTCCCCAATCGGTAAGCATGTATCCTTTCGCTCCGTAGAGCCGCCCCGCCCTCTCGGCGGACTCGAGATTCATACGCATATTCTCAACGCGTCCGCCGAGCGAACGCCATGACGACGTCCCTGGACAGACGTAAAAATCAAGACCCGCCTCTTTAAAGCGCTTCGCCTCCGCCTCAAACGGATGGTCGCCCTCGTACCCCCAGTCAAGAGCAATCAAATCCTTGGGAAGGCGCTCGATGAACTCCGGATGTTTCAAGATGATATCACCCCAGAACATCGGCCTCTTGCCGTGACGGCGAGCTAACGATACCACCTTCATAAGAAAAGAGAAATACTCCTCGGGATCTGAGATTTCAAATGTCTCGTCACATCCGATATTAAAAAGCTCTGATTCGAAATTCGGCAAAAGCTGCTGAAATAAATCCTCTACGAGCGCAATAGACCCGGGATTAGAAGGATCAAGCGTTGTCGGGAACTTCTTGACGGCGCCCCATGGCGTAATAGCTCCCCCTTGCGGAAATTTGGCAAGGCTATTGTATTTTGGATGAACAAGCCAACGCTCCATGTGCCCAAAAGAATTCTGATTTGGAACAAGCTCTATACCTTGCACTTGGCAATATGTTTGAAGCTTGGCGATTTCACGCGGCGTCATCGGAGAGGAATCCTCCCAGACATCCTCATGCCCTTCATACTGAAATGTATGCTCCGTATAAAGCTGCAGCTGATTATATCTATAGCGCGCGAGAATATCTACTATGAGCTTCAGCGTCTCCATTGTCGGAACGCGATCACGGCTTATATCAAGCATATATGCGCGATGCTCAAACATAAGCGCTTGCAAACCTCACATATTCATCATAAATCTTTACGGCGTCAAAATTCTCTTCAGCCATCTTGCGCGAAGCCGCCTTAAAAGAAGGCAGATTTTCTCCTATCTGCCGCAGCGCTTTTTCAAGGGAATCCGCATCGCCGAAAACGTATTCCGCCCCTGCTCCAAAACTCTTGAGAAGCTCTGAACTCTCACCTCCAAGCGAACTTGCCATGGCGAGCGCGTGCTTGGAATAATCGGCAAACTTGTACGGCACCCCGACACAACTTGCCCCATCCATCGGAACAAGCCCTACATCCGCCGACCGAAGAAGAGCATCCAAAGCATCCTTGGGCAAATAACCGTGAAAACGAACCGAACCGCCGGGAAGAGATCCTGCAAGTTTCATGAGCTCATCTTCACGCTCACCCTTGCCTGCTATATCAAGGACGGCAGCTCCCTTCATCCGCCCGACTGCTTTTATGGCAGTGGCAAGATCATAGCTTCTGCCGAGATTTCCGGCATAAACCACTTTAAGGGGGGATGCATCGGATTTAATTCGGGGCTCTTCATCTGAAAGCTCAATGCCATGATAGAAAAGCCGCACCTGGCCGGAATACCCGTAAGAGAGCACGAGATCGCAATAGCGCCTGGAAACAACCGTTATTGCCGCTGCATCAAGGTAATTGCGCCGCGCCATGCGCCGAAGAGGCCAGAGCATCCAACGCGGAACCACCCGCTCGAAGGTCTCCGGCCACGCGTCCATCACATCAACAATCACTTTCGCACCGGTCATGCGGGCAAAGCGATGGACTTCCCCGACGAGCGAAAGCGGCGGCGAGCTTGCAACGATAAGATCTGGCTCAGCCAATTCTCCGCCCGCCGTTTTAGAGCGCACCGTTCTGGCAAAATCTTTCGCAAGCTTCAAATGCGATCGCATGCGCGAAAGCGAAACGTTGCGCCCATACTCGAGCGATGGAATCTCCACTATCTTGAACGGAGAAAAAACATCATGCGTCCTGACACGCTTTTTCTTGTTCGCATGAGAAAAATCGCTCGTCCAGTAGACCACGTTTGCGCCAGAACGGGCAAAAGCCTCTGCCATAAGCCAGAAGCGCATAGGACGATACCCCTCGGAAGGCAGATTGTCAAATGGATTTACGATCCAAACATTCATAGCGTCCGCCAACGAAAACATTAAAGCGATTTTAGAATCTCAAGTGCAGCTTCCGTCACATCATTGGTGCCGAAAAACCAACGACCGTCCGCCTTCTGCGCCGAGACAAGCTTGATGGCGATTTGAGTCCTGTCAAGCCCGTTCGTGCCGAAAACATCGCGCGGCAGACAGACATTTGCCTTTGCCGCTACATTCGTAGCCGCCTTTAACGGCTGCACTCCTAACGCTGAAGCGCGCTCGATTGCGTGATCGACTTCATTGCGGACGCTCGGCTCGAGAACATCCCCGTTCACGAGCGGCTGAAAGAAAACGGCCGCAAGAAGCAGATATTTCATCAGACGCCTCTCTTAGCCGACTCAAGAGTATTCCAGAGAAGCATCGTTATCGTCATGGGGCCTACGCCGCCGGGAACAGGCGTAATTGCACCTGCCACTTGAGAACAGCTCTCGAAGTCCGCATCCCCCACAAGCCTAAAACCCTTGGGCTTAGAGGCATCCGAAATGCGATTTACACCAACATCAATCACGACAGCACCGGGCTTGAGCATATCACCGGTGAGCGTCCCGGGACGGCCAGCAGCAACGACAACGATGTCAGCTTCGCGTGTAAACTTGGCGATATCGGGCGTGCCGGTATGACAGAGAGTCACCGTGGCGTTCGTCTTCTTGCGCGAAAGAAGAACCGCTACAGGCTTACCTACGATATTTGAGCGTCCGATCACGACAGCGCTCTTGCCCTTGATATCCATACCGGAAAATTCGATGAGCTTGATGATGCCGTGGGGAGTGCAAGGAAGGAAGCAATCTTCGCCGATGAGCATCCTGCCTACATTGACGGGTGTGAATCCGTCAACATCCTTCTCTGGCGCAATCGCGTTGATAACCGCCTTTTCGCTGATATGCTTCGGGAGCGGAAGCTGAATGAGTATGCCGTGAATGGCGCTGTCGGCATTGAGCTCGGAGACAAGCTTGAGAAGCTCCGCCTCGGTGGTTTCGGCAGGAAGACGAATCTCACGCGAATACATCCCAGCTTCCGTGCAGGCCTTCTCCTTCGCCGTCACGTAGCTGACACTGGCGGGATTGTCGCCCACAAGAATGACAGCAAGCCCTGGCTGAACACCCTTTTCTGCCTTAAGCGCAGCCACGCCCTCTGCAATCTCGGCGCGGAGATTGGCTGCAAGAAGCTTACCGTCGATAATATTCATTTTTCACTCCTTGTCTCCGGTGCATTCTTGGCACCGTCTTTGTATAGAAACAGAAACAGCATTCCCGCCGCAAGCGCAATCGCAAGCGCAACACCAAACGGAACACTCCAGTCGTGATTGCCCGAAGGAAGACGATTGGCGCTCAGTATGGAATTGAAAATGCCTACAGAAAGAAATCCTCCCAGGCCGGCAGCGAGAAACATTACAAATCCTTGCGCCTGATTGCGAAGAGCTGCCGGCGCAATCTCAGCCATGTGCATCTGAACGCCTACGATGAGCATTCCGAATATAAGGCCGTGCACAAGAATGCCGCCGAAGTCGCAAGCATGAACGCCCGTCTTGGAGGCCACGAGGAACGAAGCGTAGCGGAAGGCCAGCGCTCCGACACCGAGAAGCGTGGAATATTTGAAGCCGAGCTTTTTAATAAGAAACGGAAGAAGCATCATAAAGAAGAGCTCGGCGATCTGACCGATATTATTGGTGAGAGCCAGATACTTAAATCCCGCTTCCTGAAGATACATCGTATTGTACCCCATGTACCACTGGAAAGAAACCATTGAAAGAAGAAGGATGATCGAAAGAACGAGGACCGAACGATCCTTCAAGAGCGAAAACGCACGAAGCCCAAGTGCATCGACAATGCTCAGAGGCTCACCCTTGGCGCGCGGAGGCGTGGGCGGCAAAAACAGCGCCGCAACAGCGGCCAAAAGCGCAGTTGCCGCTCCGCAGACGAAAATCCAGGGAGTAGTTTCGAAATCGGAAAACCCGAAATACTTAATCGCCACAATGGAAAACACGGCGCTTGCCGCATATCCCACAGAACCGCATGAGCGGATATAAGGAAACATCTCCTTGGGGGCATGCGCCATCGCCACAGCGGAAACGAGCGACCACGTGGGCATGATCGAAAATGTAGCCAGAAGAAGAAGTGCTGCAAGAGCGTAGAGGTTTTGCGTAAAAAACGCGCCCGTAAGCGCCGCGGCCGCGGTAACATTGCAAAGGAGAAGCACCTTCCCGGAGTCAAGAAATCTATCGGCAAACATACACACCACGCTTGAAGCAAACATTCCAATGGCCATAAGCATCCCGTAGAACGGAACCCAAGCATGCCCCCCTGGCAGCGTCTGGACATACGGCACCACGGTCGTAAACCAGACGGGGAAGACCATAATCTGGACAAACATCATCGCCATCAGGCGAAGAGCGCACCCTCTACGCATAAAAACCTCCCCTAAGATATTTAAGCGCGATCAGGCGAGCTTGGCAAGCTTTGCGGCGATGCCGGTATATGTGGCGGGAGTCAACTTCTTGAGACGGGCCTTATCCTCCTTCGGAAGCGGCAAAGCCTCAACAAACTCGCGCATGATTTCCGCCGTAACTCGACGACCGCGTGTAAGCTCCTTGAGGCGCTCGTAGGGGCGATCCATCCCCACCTTGCGCATAACCGTCTGAATGGGCTCGGCAAGGACCTCCCAGTTGGAATCGAGATCCGCCGCCAGGCGCTCGGCGTTGAGCTCAAGCTTACCCATGCCTTTGAGCGTAGAGCGGATGGCGATAAGCGTATAGCCAAACCCGACACCCATGTTGCGCAGAGTCGTCGAATCGGTAAGATCGCGCTGCATTCTTGAGATAGGAAGCTTCCTCGCCATAAAGCCCATGACGGCGTTGGCAAGGCCAAGATTGCCCTCGGAATTCTCAAAGTCGATGGGGTTCACCTTGTGAGGCATCGTGGAAGAGCCGATTTCGCCCTTCACGGTCTTCTGCTTGAAGTAGCCCATCGAGATGTACATCCAGACATCGCGGTTGAAATCAAGAAGAACGCCGTTCCAGCGGCAGATCGCATCAAAAAGCTCGGAAATGCCGTCGTGCGATTCAATCTGCGTGGTAAGTTTGTTCTGCCTGAGGCCGAGAGACTCGATGACCTTGCGCGAAAGCTTCACCCAATCCACTTTAGGATAGGCGGAGAGGTGCGCGTTGAAGTTGCCTACCGCACCATTCATCTTGGCCGGCATAACGAGCCTGTCTATTTCACCGGCCTGACGCTTAAGGCGCTGAGAGACCACAGCAAGCTCCTTGCCGACGGTGGTCGGGGAGGCGGGCTGACCGTGCGTATGCGCAAGCATGGGGACAGACGCCCACTCTTTCGCATACCCGGCGATCTTATCCGCGAGAAGATCCATTTCCTTGCGGAGAACCGCCTTGCCGTCACGGAGCATAAGCGCGTGGGACATATTGTTGATGTCCTCTGACGTACAGGCGAAATGAATGAACTCGGCACGGCTCTCAAGCGACGTCCCGGCAACCTTCTCCTTGAGGAAATACTCGATGGCCTTGACGTCGTGGTTCGTGGTGCGCTCGATCTCCTTGACGCGTTCAGCATCCTTGAGAGAAACATTTTCGGCAATCGCTCTGAGGGCCTTGCGCTCGGCCGCGGTAAGCGGCTTACACTCGGCTATCGCCTTGTCGTCACAAAGAGCCTCGAGCCAGACGCACTCCACGAGAATGCGCCTCTTGATAAGGCCGTATTCGGAAAAGACATCCTGAAGCTCTTCACACTTATTGCTGTAACGCCCGTCTATGGGGCTGATTGCCGTCAATGCGTTCTCTGACATAGCAAATTCCTCAGATAATCGACTTTGCGGTGTTGTAAACATTATCGGCGGTAAAGCCGTACTCATTTGCAAGGATATCGCACGGAGCCGATTCGCCGTAGTGATCAAGCGTCACGAAGCGTGTAGTCTTGTGATCGATCCGGAAACGATCCCACCCGAAGCGAACGCCTGCCTCCACGATAACGCGCTTCTTCATCATTTCCGGGATAACGCTCTCGCGATATGCACACTTCTGGGAGAGGAAAAGCTCCATCGAAGGCATCGAGACAACTCTCACGCTCCGCCCCTCTGAGGCGAGACGCTTAGCGGCCTCCACAGCAAGAGCGACCTCGGATCCAGTTGCGATGAAAAGAAGCGTATCCATGCCCTGCGAACCGCTCTCGTAGATAACGTACGCACCCTTCGCAACACCCTCGTGGCGGACACCTTCAAGAACAGGCACGTTCTGACGCGTTGTCATAAGACACGCCGGGCACTTGGTGTTGAGAATCATTTCCGCAATGGCGTATGCCGTCTCATTGGCGTCGGCAGGCCTGAACGAGATGATCCCTGGCATGGTTCTCAAGGCGGAAAGATGCTCGACAGGCTCGTGAGTGGCGCCATCCTCGCCGACATAGAAACTATCGTGCGAATAAATGAACATCGAAGGGATGCGCATAATGGCCGCTAAGCGCATCGCGGGCCTGCAGTAGTCGCTGAAGACAAAAAATGTAGAGCCGTACCCTCTGAAGCCGCCGAATGCGGTAATGCCGTTGACGATAGCCGCCATTCCAAGCTCGCGAATACCGAAATGAATATTGCGCCCTTCAAAAGCACCTGGCGCAACATCGCCAAAGCCCTTAAGCTCCGTCTTGTTGCTTGGACCAAGGTCGGCGGAACCGCCTGTAAGCTCTGGCACCACCTTGGCAACCGCGTTGAGAATCTCGCCGCAGGCATTGCGAGTTGCGACACTCTTGCCTACCTCATACTTGGGAAGCGCACCGATAAGCTTCATGTAATCAGGCTCACGCATCTCGCAGGTGATCGAAGGGTTCTGCCTGCGCCAGCGCTTTGCGAGGCGATTCATCGTCTTTGCACGCTCTGCAAAAACGGCGTAAACCTCCTCGGGAACGGCGAAACTCTCTTCGGGATTGAACCCAAGCGCGGCCTTAAGGCCCTTTGTCTCTTCAGTCCCAAGCGGCGAGCCGTGGGAGCTTGCCGAATCATGCTTCGTGGGAGCCCCAAACCCGATATGCGTAGATGCAATAACGAGAACAGGGGCGTCCGCGACCTTCATTGCACGGCGGTATGTGCGGTCGATAGCGTCATAATCGTGCCCGTCGCACGTGAAAACCTTCCATCCATAGCTTTCAAAACGCTTCTTCGTATCGTCAGCCATAGAAAGAGCGGTAGATCCTTCAATCGTGATGCCATTGGAGTCATAGACGAGAACAAGACCGGAAAGCTTCATCGCCCCCGCCCAACTGGCTGCCTCATGAGAAATGCCCTCCTGCATATCGCCGTCGCCGCAGAAGACCCACGTCCTGTTGCCGGTGCCCGCCTTCTTTGCCGCGAGCTGAAGGCCCGCACCCATTGCGACTCCCTGCCCAAGGGGGCCCGTCGTCACTTCAACACCCGGCATGAGTCCGCGCTCCGGATGACCGGCACAGCGCGAACCGAACTGGCGGAAATTCTTGAGCTCGTCAATCGTGACCGATCCCATGCCGGAGAGATGGTCAAGCGCATAGACAAGAGCACTTGCGTGACCGCCTGAAAAGACGAGCCTGTCACGGCCGGGCCATTTGGGGTCGCCAGGAGCTACGTTCAAAAATTTGAGCCAAAGCGAGACGGCAAGGTCCGCCATGCCAAGCGGAGCGCCAGGATGCCCAGATTTCGCCTTGTCAATCATGTCGGAACAAAGGCAACGTATCGTATTTGCGGAAAGTTTAAGCTGTTCGTTAGAAATTTTCATAATACTGAATTATACCAAATTTTGACCAATCTGCCAACATGAAGGCACATGAAGGCACGTGAAGCATCAGAGAAACAACGCCGCCACGGATACCAGCGCGCAAGCAAAAAGAATGACACAGAAAAACCAAGGAAGCATCCGCTTAAATATCTCGCTCTCGCGGCCGACCAGCCCTGCCGCGGCAGTGCCGATGGCGATTGACTGCGGGCATATCATCTTGCCGATCCCGGCCCCCATCACGTTGGCGGCCGCCAGAAGCGACGGCGATTCGTTCAACGCCGCTGCGACTTCAGCCTGAAGACGCCCGAAAAGAACGCAGGAACTGGTGCCTGAACCGGTAATAAACCCTCCGAGAGCGCCCAACGCCGCAGAGAAAAACGGATACGCAGACCCCGTCAAGGACACGAGTGCGCCCGCAATCACCGATATCATGTCAGACTCGTCCATTATACGGGCGAGAATCACCACAAGACAGATCGTTGCGAACGCCGGCAGATAACGGACAAAGGTATCGGCAAGAAGCGAAAAAAGTTTTTTGACTCTTACCCCCTGCGCAAGAGCGCCAACAAAACCTCCAGTAAGCACAAGCGCGCCCGGCGTAATGTAGCGCTTGAACGATTGCGGCAAAAGTCCGTTTATTGCCAGCAGCAAAACAACGAAAACAAACGGTTGCCAAGCCCAGACGACCTTACCTGAAGCGGAAGAAGGCTGCTTGCCGCGCCGCGAAACGCAAGTGATCACGAGCATGACGCCAATGCCGCCTACGATATCGGGCAGCTCACAGCCGAAAAAACACGAAGCGAGCATGCTCGGCACAAGAAACGCCGCGGATGACGCCGACAGCCAGCCCCACATTCCCTTCAGCGCCTTGAATCCGCCGAGCATCAGAAGAACGAGTACCGGCCCGGCGGCGGTAATGGCCAACTGCACGAATACGGTCATCTGCACAAGCCCGGCAAGATCGCATCCGCTTTCCTTCGACAGCGTCATCAGCGGCACTCCTACGGATCCAAACGCCGTCGACGTGGTGTTCGCCACCAGACACATTGTCACGGCCTTGAACGGATCAAACCCGACACCCACGAGAATCGCCGCCGGTATCGCAACGGCCGTTCCGAAGCCGGCCATCCCTTCCATGAAATTGCCGAAACCCCAGACGATCAGAAGCGCAAGTACGCGTTGATCATCCGAAACGGACGCCAAATCGGAGCGAATTCTGGACATTGCCCCCGATTCCGTCGTCACCGCATAGACGAACAACGCCGCGAGAACAACGAGACAGATAGGACAAAGAGCGAACAACAATCCCGAAAACATCGTCGGGGCAATATCACAAACAGGCATACCGGCCGCGAAAACGGCCGATGCCACACCCACGGCAAGCGCCGCCAACGACGCCTGCCACGCTTTCAGCCGGAATACCGTCAATGCCCCGAGCAACGCGACAATCGGCATGATAGATGCAATCAAAATCATAAAAGGACAAACTCCATATTTGGATATTATAACAAAAAACCCGATTAGCTTTACCATCTACCGGCAAAAATGCGGCAACTCAAAAATCCTTGAAATCAAAGATTCCTTGTCCGTGACCGTATGTACGGCAGATGGAATGGATCTGCGGAAAATTGAACCGTAATTCTTGGTGACTATGCGCGGGTCGGTAACAACAACCACCCCCGAATCGCGCTTTGAACGGATAAGACGCCCGAACCCCTGGCGGAACTTGATGACGGCTTCCGGCAAAGCGTAATCTCTAAACGCGCTGCCGCCGTCATGCGTGATCTTCTCTGAGCGCGCCTCCACCATCGGATCTCCCACTTGCGCAAACGGAAGACGCGTTATGACGACGCACGAAAGCGCATCCCCAACCACGTCAACCCCCTCCCAGAACGACTGCGCGCCGAAAAGCACCACTCTGCTCGAATCTTTGGACGCTTCGGAAAGGCGGTGCGTCATGGCCTCGCGCGACATCCCGGCACCTTGAACGAGAAGCTCAATCCCCACCTCCTCAAGAAGCGGACGGGAATATTCCGCAACCGCATTCATCATATCGTAGCTCGTAAAAAGAACAAGCGCCCGCGAGCGGGTGGCGTCGAAAAGGTCGGCAAAAATCCCCGAAAGCTGCCTCATATACGCATCGGCGTCGTTAGAAGGATCCGGAAGCCAATCAAGCGCCAATACAGACGACTGCCTCAAATAATCAAACGGCGAATCCGCTGTCATCGCCCGGAAACGTTCAAAGCACCCAAGACGCTTTGCCATATACTTGAAATCATTCCCCACTCGCAACGTGGCAGAAGAGAGAATCACGGAATCCTTGACGTCGTAAAGAATCTTGTGAAGCTCGTCCGCCACAGACAGAGGCGCCGCTACGAGCCTAAGCGCCCTCTTTCTCCCATCATGACCGAATCGCTCTATCCAATAAGCATAATCGCCGTTTGCCGCACTGAAAATAAAATGCGCCTCGTTCGCGAATCCCACAAGACTCTCCGCAATAGAAGAGAACTGCGCCGAAAGATCTCCAAGATAGTTGAGCTCGCCCTCTGGGACTGAGTTATCTATCGCGTCCCGCAATTCATGCAAAATCTTGACCGTATGCGCAAGCTCGTTCTCAAGACGGCTTTCGAGAGCAAAAAATTCATCCTCGCTCCATTCAGGCTCGTCGTAGTCCTTGTACAGCCCGCGAACAGAATACTTGCGCTTCCCGTCCGCCACCTTGAAGCGAACAACGTCAACGCTCTTCGACGGCCGCATCAGACGCTCTGAATACTGAACGAGTT
Source organism: Kiritimatiellia bacterium (assembly GCA_017628165.1). GTDB lineage: Bacteria > Verrucomicrobiota > Kiritimatiellia > RFP12 > UBA1067 > UBA1067. The sequence continues at coordinate 11,338 of JAGBZQ010000125.1, forward strand.
TACGCACGGCGTTAAAAACGCGCACGGTCGCGCCGGGGATGCCGCCCATAATGCGCATTATGGAATCACGTGCAGGGCTTCCGGCAAGAATGCCCTTTTGCATCTGCCTCTCAAGCGACGCAAGCGCGCCGGAACTCCCGGAACGCTTTGAGCGCTGCTTGCGGACTAAGCGGTTGAAAATCCTGAGAAGCGCGTCCTCTGAAAACTCCTGACTCAAATATTCGGTAGCGATAGACTCGAGATTATGCGCCTCGTCGAGAACAAGCCTCCCGTACGAAGGAAGAATGCTCCCCGTTGCGTTGGCGGCCTCCGCAAGCACAAGCGCATGATTAGCCACCACAAGATGCGCCTTGGAGGCGGCCTTGCGGGCGCGAAAGACAAAGCAACGCGAATAATACGGACAGCGCCGCGCACTGCATTCGTCTCCGGGGCAAGAGATGAGCGAGCGAGGAAGACCGTCATAGAAATCAAGATCACCGTCCTCAGTGGTCTTGAGCCATTCGATAAAGCGCGGCATCTGGGCCTGCTCCTCTGGAGTCATCGTCCAGTATCCGGGCGCGAAAAAATCGGCGACAGCCCTGATGCAGAGATAATTCGAACGCCCTTTCAGAAGCGCCACCTTGAAATTCACCGCATCATCGCCAAGCACAGAAACAGCGCGTGGAATATCCGATCCAATGAGCTGACTTTGAAGATTGCGCGTAGCGGTGGATATCACGACAGGAGTATCGTTCGTGGCGGCCCAGAGAACAGACGGGATGAGATACGCAAGAGACTTTCCGACGCCCGTGCCCGCCTCGATCATCAAATGCTCGCGGGCGTTGAAGGCCTCTGCGATTGTTCTGAGCATATCCACTTGCCCAGGGCGCTCCTCGTAGCCGGGAAAATTCCCCAAAGTCCCGCCCGGCTTCAGATGGGAAGAGGCTTTTTCCGGCGATATCGGAGAAGAATCCTCGTGGGACGGAAGATGACGCTTTAAGGCCGAATCCTTGAATTCGGGAAAAATTTCAACCCAGGCAGGGTTATCTATAAACGCGGCGGGCGTCATCCCTCAAGCCATGCGGAGGGACTCCGCAAGCGCGGCAAGCTTCTCCATATCGCCCTTTGCGCTGACAAACCTCAAGTCGTCTCCGGCAAGGCGCGGCACGATATGAAAATGAAGATGCTTCACCGTCTGACCTGCCGCTTCGCCATTGTTCTGGAGAATATTGAAACCATCGCATGAAAGAGACTCCTTGATGTGCATAGCCACCTTCTTGACCCGCACAATCACATCGGAGAGCAGCGCGTCATCTGCATCAAGAAGCCCTTCTGAATGATTCTTGGGAATAACAAGAACATGGCCGTTCGAAAAAGGATTGATGTCAAGAAATGCGAGAACCACATCATCCTCGTAAATCTTGAATGAAGGAAGCTCTCCTGCGGCGATGGCACAAAAAATGCAATTGTTCTTCATATTCTCTTCAATCTGAAAGGAAGATCACACAAGACCGACGGATGCGAGAGTTGCGCGCATGCGCTCCAGGTTAGCCTCTGAAGTTTCGCAGAGCGGAAGGCGGAAAACGCGCTCAATCCTGCCCATGAGAGCAAGAGCTTCCTTGACCATAACAGGATTGACATCAATGAAAAGATCACGGAAAAGCGCATAGTACTTGAAGTGAAGCGCACGGGCCTTGGCATAGTCGCCGGCCATCGCAAAGCGCACCATATCACCCATCTCCTTGGGTATTACGTTGGAGGCAACGGAAATAACACCCTCGGCACCAACTGAAATCATGGGAACGGCAAGGGAATCGTCTCCGGAAAGAACGGTGAAATCCGGAAGCACATTCTTAATCGCGCTCACCCGATCGACAGATCCGGCCGCCTCCTTGATGGCGACGACGTTCGGGTGCTTGGCGAGCCGCACTACCACATCAAGCGGAATATCGCGGCCGGCGCGGCCGGGCACATTGTAAAGAACAACAGGCAGGCCCAAATCGGCGATCGTCATAAAGTGGCGATAAAGGCCTTCCGCATTGGGCTTGTTGTAATAAGGCGTCACCTGAAGCGTGGCGTCAGATCCTCCCATGGCGATCGCGGCCTTTGTGAGAGAAATCGCCTCTGAAGTAGAATTGGCACCTGTGCCTGCGATGATCTTCACCTTGCCCTTAGCGTACTCGATCGTCTTTTCGATCACCTTATGGTGCTCATCGTGATCAAGAGTGGGAGACTCTCCGGTAGTACCTACTGCGCAAATACCCTCAACACCTGCGGCGACCTGCTCGTCAACGATATTCTTGAGCTTGCCGTAATCCACTTCACCCTTTGAATTAAAAGGTGTCACCATCGCCGTAATCGTTCCGGAAAGTTTCATCTTTTTGTTCCTATATCTTGCCCGACATCCGGGCGTGTTAAAGGCCGCCTTGGATTCCTCTCCGAAGGCGGCCCGTATCTAACGGCCGAAAGCCTTATCAGCCGTTTGCCTTTTCAAAGTCTCGCATGAAGCTGACGAGCGCATCCACACCCTCCACAGGGAAAGCGTTGTAAATAGACGCACGAATGCCGCCAACGCTGCGATGCCCCTTGAGAGAGCTCATCCCTGCGGCCTTGGCCTCGTCAATAAACTTCTTCTCAAGAGATTCATCGCCATTCTTTATGCGCCAGGTGACGTTCATGAGCGAGCGATAATCCTTGACGGCCGTGCCCGTCCAGAAATCGCTGGAGTCTATGACATCATAAATCTTGGCGGCCTTCTCTGCGTTGAGCTTAAAGAGATTCTCCTTGCCCATCTTTTTAACCCACTTCATCGTCTCGCCGAAGATGTAAATCGCCCACGTAGGAGGCGTATTGTAAAGAGAATCCTCCTTCGTGTAGGTGCGGTACTGAAGCATCGTGGGGATCTCTGCAAAGCCCTTTTCCGCAAAATCGTTGCGGATTGCCACGACGGCCATTCCAGAAGGACCAAGATTCTTCTGGGCGCCGGCATAGAACATCGAGAACTTGCTGTAATCGCGCTCGCAGCTGAGGATATCGGAAGACATGTCGCCGATAAGAGGTGCGGCCGTCTCCGGAATAACCTTGAGCTGCGCGCCGGAAATCGTCTCATTCGTACAGATATGGGCGTAGGCCGCGCCGTCAGTCCAATTGAACGCGTCAGGCTGGCGCGTGGGAATGTCCTTCTGGCAATCGGCCACTACATTGACGGACGCGCCGCGAAGGGCCGCAACCATCTTCGCCTCCTTGATCGCCTTGTTGGACCAAGTTCCCGCGTTGGCGTAATCGGCAACCATATCCTTGCCTAGGAAGTTCATCGGAATCATGCCGAACTGCATGGAAGCGCCGCCTTGAATAAAGCAGACGGACCAATTTTCGTCAAGTCCGCAAAGCTCCTTGAATGTGGCGATGGCCTCTTGATGGATTGCGTCGTAATCCTTGCCACGGTGGGACATTTCCATTACGGACATTCCCGTACCCTTGTAATCAACAAGTTCCTTCTGAGCCTCCTGAAGAACTTCAAGAGGGAGAGCCGCAGGCCCTGCGGAAAAGTTGTAAGCGCGTGCCATTTGATTTGCCTTTCGTTTTTAGAGTTTATCGTTTTTTGTTTGGTCACAAACCGTCCGTAGAGATTATCAAGTGGACGATTTCCAAATATTATACTCTTTTAGCGCACTGATGGCAATCGACTGTCGGATGGAGTTTGGCCATTTTAAGCTCAGACCATCTTTTTATTCCTTTATCGTGCCCTTGAGAACAGCGATAAACGCGGACTGCGGAACATTGACGTGCCCGAACTCCTTCATACGAGCTTTACCGCGCTTCTGCTTCTCGAGGACCTTCATCTTACGCGTAACATCGCCGCCATAGAGCTTTGCAAGAACATCCTTGCGGAACGGGCGAATGTCTTCGCGAGCAATGATTTCACGGCCGATAGCGGCCTGCACCGGAATTTTGAACTGATGCGGCGGAATCGCCTCTGCAAGAGCTTTGCACATCTGTATGCCGCGTGTGCGAGCCTTGTCGCGATGGACCATCGTGGCGAACGCATCCACAGTCTCGCCGTTAAGAAGAATATCCATCTTTACGATATCGGAGACTTGATATCCTGAAGGCTCATAATCCATCGACGCGTAACCGTGCGAGACGGACTTGAGCGTATCGTGGAAATCGATGAGAATCTCGTTCAAGGGCAGCATGCAATGGAGCATGACGCGCTTTGCGTCAAGAGTCTCAGTACCCTCCACAAGACCGCGGCGATCCATGACTATGCGCATGACGTCGCCGATCGAAGTAGAAGGCGTAATGATGCGCGCCTTGAGCGTTGGCTCTGAAATCGATTCAAGAGAAGACGGATCTGGCATCTGAAGAGGATTATCAAGATCTCTCTCCTCGCCGTTACGCATCTTGAGCTTGTAGATGACGCCTGGAGCTGTGGAAATAATATCGAGATTGAACTCGCGCCTTAAGCGCTCCTGCACGATCTCCATGTGAAGAAGCCCCAAAAAGCCGCAGCGGAAGCCGAATCCGAGAGCAAGAGAACTTTCATGATGGAACGTGAAGGCGGAATCGTTAAGATGAAGCTTCTCCAACCCCTGCGCCACCTTCTGGAACTCATCGGTCGACATCGGATAAATTCCGCAGAAAACCGTGGGATGGATATCCTGAAATCCTTCAAGCGGCTCGTCCGATCCGAGCTTTGTGGTCGTGAGAGTATCGCCGATTTTAATTTC
>JAGBZQ010000126.1 GCA_017628165.1 Kiritimatiellia bacterium
GGATCCTGATACAAATGCTCGATTCGCTGGGTATTAAAGGTCGAAGCACGGCGAATGAGGCCATGAACTTCATATCCTTTCTCCAGCAAAAGTTCTGCAAGATAACTGCCGTCTTGTCCTGTAATTCCGGTAATGAATGCTTTTTTAGCCATGAGCCATTGCCTTTATTTGTTTCTTTTTACATTAAAGTGATATTAATTTTACCAAAGATGGGGTGCGATTACAAATAAAATGGTATAATATTTGCAGTTTTTTGAGGTGTAATCAGAAGAATGAATAGACAATGAAAGTTTACAACACCGAAATAGAAGATCTTAAGATAATTGAGCCGAAAAGGTTCGGTGATGCTAGAGGCTGGTTTTCCGAAGTGTATAGCCTTGAGTGTTATCGTGAATTTGGGATCAATGCTGAATTTGTTCAGGACAATGAAAGTTTTTCGTCCAGAGGGGTTGTTCGCGGTCTTCATTGGCAGGCGGCTCCGCATACACAGGCAAAGCTTGTGCGTGCGGCAAGAGGTTCTGTCTGGGATGTTGCTGTAGATATCCGCAAGGGATCAAAAACGTATGGCAAGCATGTTGCCGTAGAGCTTAGTGCCGAAAACGGCCGTCAGCTTTTTATTCCGCGTGGATTTGCGCACGGATTTGTCGTCTTAGAGGACAATACACTTTTTAGCTACAAGTGCGATAATTATTATTGCGCTGCGGCGGACAGGGGGATTCGGTTTGACGATCTTGCGTTGGGAATTCAATGGCCAAAGATGGATATCCCCTTGAACTTGTCAGAAAAAGATTTAAAGCATCCTTTCTTTTGCGATATCGAACCATGGGAGAATTAAAATGTTTAGTAAGCGTTGTATAGTAACCGGAGGCGCGGGATTTATAGGTTCTCAGCTTGCGCGTCTTTTGCTCAAGGAGACCGAGGCTCACGTTCTGGTAGTCGATAAGTTGACATACGCTGGCGTTCCGGAGTCATTGAAGGAGGTGGGGCTTGATCCTGAAACGCTGAACTCTTTAAACCCCCGTCTTGTTTTTCTCAAGGCTGATATTTGTGATCATGAGGCGATGAGCAGGGCTTTCGCCGATTTTAAGCCTGATACCATATTTCATCTTGCCGCAGAGTCCCATGTGGATAGATCTATAGACGGTCCCGGAGAGTTTGTCCGGACCAACATTGTGGGCACTGCCACGCTTCTGCAGGTGGCGCTTGCCTATTGGCGCGAGCATAAGAATTTCGTATTTCAGCATATATCCACGGATGAGGTTTATGGCGCGCTTGGTGAGGACGGTTATTTTACGGAGTCCACGCCCTATTCTCCGCATTCTCCGTATTCGGCATCCAAGGCGGCGAGTGACCATCTCGTCAGAGCGTGGCACGATACATACGCTCTTCCGACTTTGATAACGAATTGTTCGAACAACTACGGCCCCTACCATTTCCCTGAGAAGCTGATTCCGCTTATCATTCTTAACTGTCTTGCTCTCAAGCCGCTTCCAGTTTACGGCAAGGGCGCGAATGTTCGCGACTGGCTCTATGTGGAGGATCATGCAAGGGCGCTTCTCCTGGTGAACGAAAAGGGAGTTCATGGCGAGACATACAACGTGGGAGGGCGTAACGAGCGCACAAATCTTGAAGTGGTGCGGACGGTATGTTCAATCCTCGACGATCTTAGGCCGCGCGCGGATGGTCAGAGATACGAGAGCCTGATTACCTTTGTCCAAGATCGTCCCGGCCATGATTTGCGCTATGCCATCGACCCTGGCAAGCTTTGTGGCGAGCTTGGCTGGAAGCCGTTGGAGAATTTTGATACAGGCATCCGCAAAACGGTTGAATGGTATCTTGATAACGAGTGGTGGTGGAAGCCGATCCACGAGAAGCGCTACTCGGGCGAGAGGCTTGGAAAGGGTTAAGAGATGAAAGTTCTGGTTACAGGCGCGAAAGGAATGCTCGGGCGGACGCTTGTCCGTGAGCTCGGGGGGCTCTTTGAGATGATGTCCAGCGATCTTCCAGAGGCGGATATAACGAATGAGAGCATGATAGATGCGGTGATCGAGCATCATTCCCCTGATGCCGTAATCCATTGCGCAGCGATGACGGCGGTTGACCGATGCGAAACTGAGCGTGATGCGGCTTTTCGCCTCAATGCGTACGGGACGGCGAATGTGGCTTCTGCCTGCCGCAGGCACGGAGTCAGGCTCATTGCAATTTCAACGGATTATGTTTTTGACGGCAGCTCAGACAGGCCATACGATGAATTTGCCCGCCCCTCTGGCGGAGATACTGTTTATGGGCAGAGCAAATTTGCCGGCGAAGAGGCCGTGCGCGAGCTTTGTCCAGATCATGTGATATGCCGCATTTCTTGGCTATACGGCGAAGGCGGGCCGAGTTTTGTGCATACGATGATGGGCCTTGCCGACGGATCGCGCGCGATTCTTAAAGTGGTTGCCGACCAGCGCGGAAATCCCACAAGCGCGCTTGCCGTAGCGCGTGCGCTCGGAAATATTCTCGCGCGCCCGAATCTGTGCGGTACTTTTCATCTCACATGCGAGGGCGAAGCATCATGGGCCGAGTTCGCCACGGAGATCTTTCGCCTTGCGGGGAGGAATCAAAAGATTGAGCCTTGCTCCACTGACGAGTTTCCGCGTAGAGCACCGCGCCCGAAAAATTCGCGGCTTGAAAAGATGGCGCTGAGATTGGCGGGTCTGCCGCAAATGCCGCATTGGAAAGATGCGCTCAAAGAGTTTATGTCGACAGAGTTTAATGTAAAAGGGTAAGGTGCGAATATGGCGAGAAAAGGAATAATTTTGGCAGGAGGAGCTGGAACGCGCCTTCATCCTTTGACGTGTGTCGTCTCCAAGCAGCTTCTTCCCGTGTACGACAAGCCGATGGTTTACTATCCGCTTTCCACGCTTATGCTAGCGGGGATAAGGGATGTGTTGATAATTTCGACACCGCAGGATCTGCCGAATTTTGAGCGGCTTCTCGGTGACGGCTCCCAGCTTGGCATGAAGTTTTCCTATAAAGTCCAGAAAATCCCTAATGGCCTTGCCCAGGCGTTCGTGATCGCTCGCGAGTTCATCGGCGAGGATGATGTTTGCTTGGTGCTGGGTGATAATATTTTCTACGGCGCGAATCTTCCGGGGCTTTTGAAGGTGGTTAACGAGCGAAAGACGCCGACCGTATTCGGCTATCGCGTGAGTGATCCAGAACGCTATGGCGTGGTGGAATTCGATTCAGCGGGGCATGCGGTGTCGCTTGAGGAAAAGCCTAAAGAGCCGAAGTCTAATTATGCCGTTGTAGGGCTTTACTTTTATCCAAATGATGTGGTTGAGAAGGCGGCACGGCTCAAGCCTTCCGCCCGCGGCGAGTATGAGATTACGGACTTGAATCGTGAGTATCTATCGGAGGGGCGGCTTTCGGTTGAAGAGATGGGGCGCGGCTTTGCTTGGCTCGATACCGGGACGCACGCCTCGCTTGCCGATGCTACGAATTTTGTCCGTGCGCTTATCGATCGGCAGGGATTGCAGATATCGTGTATAGAGGAAATCGCGTTGGATAAAGGATGGATTGACGAATCTCAGCTTTCGGCGCTGGCGGAAAAGTACGGTAAGTCATCGTACGGAACGTATTTAAGAAATCTGATCAAAGCATAAACGCTTAGTCTATGGTATAATATTCCAACTATGGAAACGAAGACTAATCAATTCAAGGCAGAGATCGCAGAAATGCTCGATCTCGTTGTTAACTCACTTTATTCGAAGAAGGAGATCTTTCTTCGCGAGCTCATATCCAACGCATCTGATGCTATCGACCGCGCGAAGTTCCTCGCGCTTACGGATAAGACTCTCATCTCCGACAACCCAGAGTGGAAAATAGAGATTGCCGTAGATAAGGCTGCCGGCACTCTCATGATTAGCGATAATGGCACCGGCATGGATGCTGCCGATCTCGAGCAGAATCTCGGCACTATCGCAAGTTCTGGCACGAAGGCCTTCCGCAAGGCTCTTAAGGAAAAGGGCGGCGAGAATCTCCCTGAGCTTATCGGTCAGTTCGGCGTAGGATTTTATGCCGCGTTCATGGTGGCCGACCGGGTGCGCGTGGTGTCCAAGAAGCGTGGCTCAGATGCAGCGTTTCAGTGGGAGTCCGACATGACCGGCGGCTATACTCTCGCCGATTCCGTTCGCGACGGCTACGGTACGAGTGTCATGCTTCATCTGCGGGCTGATCAGTCCGAGTATCTTGACCGCTGGCGCATCAGCGAGCTTGTGAAGAAGTATTCCGATTTCATCTCTTGCCCCATCACATTCCGCCAGATTGATGTTCCTGCCGATGAGAAAGAAGAGGATAAGAAGCGCCGCGAGGAGCAGGAGGCAAAGCCGCTTAACACGATGGTGGCTCTTTGGAAGCGCTCTAAGAAGGATGTGAAGGAGGGAGAATACGCCGAGTTCTACAAGCACCTCACCCATGACTGGGAGGATCCTTTCGAGGCGATTCCTTTCTCCGGTGAAGGTCAGGTGGAGTTCAAGGCGCTTCTCTTCATTCCCAAGAAGGCCACGATGGAGCTTTATATGCCGCAGCAGAAGCGCGGGCTTTCGCTCTACGTGAGAAACGTTTTCATTGGCGACGATATCGAGATGCTTCTGCCGGGTTATCTCAGGTTTGTGCGCGGTGTGGTGGATTCGAGCGATTTGCCGCTTAATGTTTCGCGTGAAATGCTTCAAGACGATGCGATCATCGCAAAGATTAAAAGTGCGGTCACTTCTAAGATTCTCTCTACGCTCGAGACGCTCAAGAAGGATTCTGATCGTTATAATGAGTTTTGGAATTCCTTTGGTACGGTTCTCAAGGAGGGTGTGCATACGGACTATGCCAACGCCGATAGGATCAAGAAGCTTCTCAAGTGGCCTACCGCCCGCGGCGACGCAGGCAAGAGCATCTTCCTTGAGGATTATGTCAAGGATATGGCAAATGGGCAGGCTGACATCTACTATCACCTTGCCGAGCGCGAGGATGATGCCCGCAAGGCACCGCAGCTTGAGGCTGCGCGCAAGCACGGGTGCGATGTCCTTCTTTTCTGCGATCCCGTGGACGAATACCTGACGGAGTCTTTGCGTGAGTTTGACGGCAAGAAGTTCGTGGATGTGGCTCGCGGCGATGTGAGCTTCGGCACGGATGCCGAGCGCGATGCCGAAAAGAAGGCTAACGAGAAGGCGGCGGAGGAGCTTAAGGGCTTCCTCGAATCTGTCAAGAAGGAGCTTGGCGAGAGCGTCTCTGACGTCCGTGTTTCCACGCGTCTTGCCGATTCCCCCTGCTGCCTTGTGGCCAAGGAGAACGCGCTTCCGCCTTCGATGGTACGCATGATGCGGGCTATGAAGAATGATGTTCCGGAAGAGAAGCGTATCCTTGAGGTCAATGCACAGCATCCGCTCGTCAAGAAGATCGCCGCGCTCGAAGGGGCTGAATTTGCAGATTCTGTGGCGCTTCTTTACGATGCCGCGCTTATTGCCGAGGGTTCGCCTGTAGCGGACGGTGCGCGCTTCACGAAGCTTCTGGCGCAATTGATGATGAAGTGATCTGCGGCGCATGGTCATAGATTTCCATTCGCATTCGTTCATCCCCGATGCGGTTGCCGCCCGTGCCATCGGCGCTATGGCTCGCAATGTGGAGGGGGTGATTGCGCCTATTGGGGATGGTACGCTTGGCAATCAGCTTGATCAGATGGAGCATGATGGCGTTGATATGGCAGTTATGCTTCCTATCGCCACCAAGCCTACGCAGCACGATGTCATTCTCCGTAATGCGCTGGCGATTCGCGAAGGGCGTTGCGATGCCCGTTCTGCGGAAATGCTTGTGCCGTTCATGTCTGTGCATCCGTTTGACCCCGAGCTCAAGAAGCACATCGAGGAGATTTCTTCGCTTGGATTTCACGGTGTAAAGGTTCATCCGTATTATCAGAATTTTTCGCTGGAGGATCCCGCCGTTCGTCCGATGTTTGAGATTCTGTCTGCGAACGGCCTTGTGGTGGTGAGCCACTGCGGTTATGACGTGGGGTATCCTGGGCGTTATGATGCGTGCGGGCCCAAGGAAATCGCTTCTCTTCTCAAGAGCGTTCCTGATCTTGTGTTTGTTGCCGCGCATCTCGGCGGGTGCTTGGGATTTGCGCCGCATGCCACGGACGAGATTGTCGATCTCGGGTGTTACGCCGACACGAGCGCACTCATGAGGGATTGGATGCGCGATGAAGAAATGCGTCTTTGCCGGTCGTGGCCGGCAGAGCGTCTTCTTTTCGGTACAGATTTTCCGTGGAACGTCTGCTCCGAGGCGATTGGTTGGGTGAAATCTGTTCGCAGCGAGCGCGACTGGGATGCTGTCTTCAGCGGCAACGCCCGTAGGCTTTTGAAAATAGGAAATTGAGATAAATGAATATGCAAGAGATTCCTTATAAGACATACCTAAATGAAAACGAGCTTCCTGAGGCGTGGTACAACGTCCGTGCCGATATGGTCAAGAAGCCCGCCCCTCTTCTTAATTCCAAGACGCTCGAGCCGTGTACGGCACGCGATCTTGAGCCGGTGTTCTGTGCCGATCTGGTCAAGCAGGAGCTCGATGAAACTACGGCATGGTTTCCGATACCGAAGGAGATCCGTGACTTCTACAAAATGTTTCGCCCTTCGCCTCTTGTGCGTGCGTACTTTCTTGAGAAGGCGCTTGGAACGCCTGCGAAGATTTATTACAAGTTCGAGGGCAACAACACCTCTGGGTCTCACAAGCTCAATTCCGCTGTTGCTCAGGCTTACTATGCCAAGGCGCAGGGGCTTAAAGGTGTGACTACGGAGACAGGCGCTGGGCAGTGGGGGACTGCGCTTTCAATGGCGTCTGCGTTTTTCGGTCTCGACTGCCGCGTTTTTATGGTGAAGTGCTCCTACGAGCAGAAGCCTTTTCGCCGTGAGGTCATGCGCACGTACGGTGCAAGCGTCACACCATCGCCGTCGATGACCACAAATGTGGGGCAGATGATCAACCGCGAGCATCCTGGATCGTCTGGATCGCTCGGTTGTGCGATTTCTGAGGCTGTAGAGGCCGCAACGTCTCTTCCCGGATATAGATATGTTCTTGGTTCTGTTCTTAATCAGGTGATGCTTCATCAGTCTATCATCGGTCTTGAGGCTCACTCGGCATTCAAGAAACTTGGCGTGAAGCCGGATGTGATTATCGGATGCGCAGGCGGAGGCTCAAACCTTGGCGGTCTTGTGGCTCCGTTCATGGGTGAGAAGTTGCGCGGCGAGTGCGATTATCGCTTTGTGGCCGTCGAGCCGGCAAGCTGTCCGTCGCTTACGCGTGGGCGATTTGCGTATGACTATTGCGATACCGGCAGGATATGTCCGCTTGCCAAGATGTACACGATCGGTGCCGACTTTATTCCTTCCGCGAGCCATTCTGGCGGGCTTAGGTATCATGGTATGAGCCCGATTCTCTCCGAGCTTTACAATCAGGGGCTTATGGAGGCGGTTAGTGTCAAGCAGACGGAGGTCTTTGAGGCCGCGCAGTATTTTGCGAGGACAGAGGGGCTTCTTCCGGCACCGGAGTCGAGCCATGCGATTCGCGCGGCTATTGATGAGGCTATAAAGTGTCGCGAGAGCGGTGAGGGAAAGACTATCCTTTTCGGCCTTACAGGAACGGGCTACTTTGATATGAAGGCGTATCAGGCCTTTAACGACCATTTGATGGGTGACTATATTCCCACGGACGAAGAATTGGCCGCGGGGTTTGCCAAGCTTCCCAAGGTTTAAGGAATATTGCGGGTGAAAATGCTTTTTCTATTCATTGACGGCGTGGGCATTCGCCACGCGGCGGCGGACAACCCGGTCAATTCCGAGGTTTGCCCGACCTTGTGCCGTCTTATAGAGAAGCATTCCAAGCCTATAGACGCATGTCTTGGCGTGGAGGGACTGCCGCAATCTGCTACGGGGCAGGCTACGATGTTCACCGGTGTGAACTGCGCAAAGGCAATGGGCAAGCACTGCGAGGGCTTCCCGGGGCCTTCGCTCAGGAGCATAATCGAGGCTAACAATCTTTTTCTTCAGCTCAAGAAGCGCGGGCGTAAGGTGAAGTTCGCCGATGCGTACCTTGTGGATTCGGCGGAGGATCTGGAGGTGCGCCGCTACAAGTCGGTGACTACCGTCATGGCGCTTACTACTCCGGAGACGATTACCACTGCCGACGATCTGATGGAGGATAGGGCGCTCATGCAGGATCTGACGCGTGAGACGATTCAGGATCGCTATCCGGATATTCGCGTCATTCCTCCGCAGCGGGCGGCGGAGCATCTTTTTGCCATTGTGCGTGAGAATGACTTTACGCTTTATGAGTTTTTTCTTACGGATGTGGCCGGGCATTCTCTCGACTATGCACGCTCATGCGCGGTGCTTAAGACGTACGACCGCTTTCTTTCTGCACTTGTTCGCTATGTGGAGGCTGCGGGGATTACGCTTGTGATAACGTCCGATCATGGCAATATAGAAAACATGTCAGAGAGGACGCATACGTTCAATCCTGTTCCGCTCATAGCGTTCGGGCCGCGCGCAAAGCCCATATTTGATCGTGTCAATTCACTTGAGGATGTCACTCCTGCAATTCTTGCGGCGATTGATTCCATGTGAAATCTGGGGTATGTCCCCATGAGCTTAATGGGCGAGCGCTCAGATGAGCTCGGCGATGATTGAGTCACACACTTCGCGTCCGCGTGCGGTAAGGACATAGCGCGATTTTTTTTGCGTCAAAATCCCTTCAGCGCAAAATTTATCAAGAATATCAATCCATTCTGGTCTTTCTGACGCATCAAGTCCTTCGCGTGTTCGGAGTGCAAAAAGCCTTCTTTCCTTGAAGTCGAACTCTTCGCTTACATCCTCTATTTCGGGGGACTGTCCCCACCAATCGGGGGAGTCTGCCTGCGATTTCCCCCACCAGTTGCGTGTGCGCTTCTGCCCAATTCGTCCATGGGCTCCTATGCCAAGCCCATAGTAGTCTTCGCCACGCCATGTGGCCATGTTATGTCGGCACTCAAATCCTGGGATTGCATAATTTGATATTTCGTATCTTTTTAATCCAATACCCTCGATAAACCGCGATGCTGCAGTAAGACTATCCATCAATTCTTCGTCGTCCAGGGAGCGTGTCCCCATGCGGTGAAGGGCTGAGTTTTCTTCTAAAATGAGCGAATAAGCGCTGCAATGCGTAAGCCCCCAGCTGGCGATACGATTCAGGTGGGGGGATTGTCCCCACATGTCGTCAGGGTACCCGATGATCAAATCAATACCGGCGTTGGGAAAATATTCTTTTATGAGGAGGAAGGATTTTTCAGCTTCTGTGAAAGTGTAGCCGCGCCCCATGTGCTTCAGAATTTCATCATTCAATGATTGAAGGCCCATTGAAATGCGATTTACGCCGCCTTCTTTTAGCGCTTTGAGGTTTTCGCGTGTTACATCAAGGGGATGCAATTCTACAGAAAATTCAGTCTTTGCGTCGATTTTTGCACTTAAGGCGTCAAGGAGAGGCGATAAGTTGCAAAGGGCAGGCGAGCCACCGCCGAAATAGATTGTGGATAAAGGAGGTGTATCCCTAGGAGGTAATATGGCTTGGACTGCGCTGGCAAGGTGCTTTACATATTCGGCGCGATCGCTTGAAGAAACTCCAGCGCGTGAAAAAAGGGCACAGTACGTGCACTTTCGCCTGCAGAACGGAAAGTGCACGTAGAGGTTTCTTACTTCTTCGCCCATTTCTTGAGGGCGGAAACTTTGTCGAGCTTTTCCCATGGGAATTTGGGGTTGCCGAAGTGACCATAGGCTGCCGTATCGGCATACTTCCAACCCTTGGGCGCCCTAAGGCCGAGCTCCTCAATAAGGGCATAAGGCTTAAAGTCAAAGAGCTTGCCAGAAAGAAGCATTTTCTCAAGCTGTTCGTTTGTTACCCCATGGTTGGTGCCGAACGTTTTGACGCAGATACTGACGGGCTTATCGACGCCAATTGCGTATGCCACCTGAATCTGGCAGCGGTCGGCAAGGCCTGCGGCAACGATGTTTTTGGCGGCATACCGCGCATAGTAAGCGGCAGAGCGGTCGACCTTGGAGGGATCCTTTCCAGAGAATGCGCCGCCCCCGTGTGCTGCCATGCCACCATATGTGTCAACGATTATCTTGCGCCCGGTAAGCCCGGAGTCTCCGCAAGGGCCTCCTACAACGAACTTGCCCGTCGGGTTGATGAAGAACTTCGTTTTGGGCGTCAAAAGCCCGGTCTTTTCCAAACGCTTTGCCGCAAGTGTGCGGATTTCTTCATAATTGGCTTTCGTCGCACCTTTTTCAGTGGTCTGGTGCGAGATAACAACCGTATCAATAGCGACAGGACGTCCGTTTTCGTAGATAACGGAGAGCTGGCTCTTGGAGTCGGGCCTCAGCCAGGGGAGTGTTCCCTCATGGCGAAGCTTGGCAAAATACTTGACGAGATCGTGAGAATATACGATAGGCGCGGGCATGAAGCTCGGTGTTTCGTTTGTGGCATAGCCGAACATCATGCCCTGATCGCCCGCTCCTTGCTTGGCCTTGGATTTGCGGTTCACGCCGCGTGCGATATCTGGAGACTGGCCGTGAAGAAAGTTGAGATGTTTGAAAGTGGCGGCAGCAAAGTTCTCCTCAGGAACTGTGTAGCCGATTTTCTTAACTACATTGCGGGCAATTTTCGCGATATCTATCGAATTGAAACCTTCAGCTGTGATTTCGCCGAGGTTTATTACCACATCGGGGCCGACAGATGTCTCGCATGCAACGCGTGCATTCGGATCCTTTTTGAGACAAGCATCGAGGATGGCATCGGAAATTTGGTCTGCCACTTTATCAGGATGTCCTTCCGAAACAGACTCCGACGTAAAGACGTGGCAATGCTTTTTGGTATTCATATTCATTCCCTGTAGACTCATTATTTGTCAGTCACACCCCCCAGGAACCCTCCCAAGAGGTCACAGACTGAAATGATTAGGGCATAGTATACCAAAATATTGAATCGCTTAGCGTATCTTTATGTAAAAACCATCTGGCGCGCGAAGGTTGTTTGTGGTGATGCGCTGCCATTGAGTGCGCTTGGATGTGGCGCCGTCTTCTCCGTAGGAAGTGACGCTCCAAGTGTATTCTGTATTTGGCTCAAGGGCTTTTGCGATAAAGCGGGGAGATTTTACCGTGGTTGAAATGATAACCTCTGTCGAACTTTCGGCATCTTTTGTTTCAGTAGCAAAGCCGAGTAAGTCTATGTGGAAGCGCTTATCGTTGTGATCGGGAGACGTAAGAGCGATTCTTGCGTTGTCGGGAACGTCAAACTCTTTTAAGTCAACAACCTTGATTTCAAATGCATTCTTAAATTCGACTCACTGCTATCCAATAGAGCGGACAGCAACCTTTCTTTTTTAGTTGCTTGTAAGATATCATAAACGAGGGGTTGCTGTCAAACCCGAATCTTGAGATATTTA
>JAGBZQ010000127.1 GCA_017628165.1 Kiritimatiellia bacterium
AGTCGAGTAACCGCCCCTTGAGGGTGCTCGCAACCCATAGGGACGCGAGCAAGCCGAGCGACCGCGAGGCCGAGTCGAAGAATGGAGGGTTAAAATTCCATTCTTCAACTAGGACTACGCACTAGAACTAAATCTCTAATGTGGTGTCGGGATTGATACGCACGGAGGATCATTGTATAATGTCGGTCAACAAATGAGACGGGAAGGTTAACTAGTCAATCAAGGAGAAATATGTCAAAGCGAAACTTTTCGATTGTCGTGATGGCTTTGGTGGCGTTGTGCTCGTATACCTCGTATGCATGGATGGATCGATGGGCTCCTAAGCTGCAAGGTGAACCTGCAAAACTTTCTGTCCTCTCGACCAACGCTGTGGTGCGATTTCTTCAGCGCAATTATGCGGACTATGAATTCAGCTCCAAATACGCAGAAGGTGGAGAAATCGATCTTAATGAAGACGGCGTCAAGGATTATGTCTTTTTCGTTCCGTGGATGGGGAATGGTTTGAATGCCTGCGGATATTATACCCACTTTATCGTCTCTGACGGCAAAGGCGGCAGGATTGAAAATAGCTTGGATTCATTTGGGGCGGAGTTGGTTGACGTAGTTGAAATAAACGGGAAAATTTATTTTCGCCATTCCTGTTTCTTTGAGGCCTTTGAGAAGAGTGCGCACAATCATTGGGTTTTCCAGGTCTTCTCGTTCGGCAAGGACGGCATCATGCGGAATGCCAATCGTGAGGTAGGGGGCCACTTGCCGGCGGTGACTATTTTTTATTCGGATCCGAAATTCAAGCAGATTGAACTGACATCTGCAGACAAAGCAGCAATCCTCAAGGGAACGAAACCTCAATTCAGGAAGTTTGAGATTAAATAGGTTGCGGGTTTTTAGCGCAGAGACGGGGAGTGGTGGGTCCCGGTTCGTCAAGTAGGGTGTGCACCCGATAGCTGACGGTTGTTTTTTTTGTTCGTCAAATACTGGACACTTTGTATTTTGCGTTGATGGATGCTGAGGCGATATGGGCGAAGATCGATGGCTCCGTCCTTGAGGACCGGAGAAGCGGACGTCCCCGAAGGGGCTGCGCGAAGCGCAGAGCCCGCGAGCCGGGCCTCAAGGAATACCCTCTGCGCATCCCGCTTCTTGTCTCGCCAGGCTTCCTGTCGTCTGAGTATGCGTTTCAGCCTGCGGACGACCTGCTGGTAGAGCTGGATGCCGTTGAGGCTTCTGTATCGCTCTGTCAGTGACTTGGCCTCCTCTTCGCTGAGAATGCCAGAGTCAAGGACCCTCTGGTAAGGAGTCTTAGGGCCTCCGGCTTGGTATTTGCGGACGTACCCCTTGCCATCGGGTTTTTTCGTCTTGGCGACGATCATCTTCGTGGGTCTGAAGAAGTTGCAGTAGTCGGACCATTCTGCCTCCAGCCGCATCAGGTCGGGCTCAAGGTCCTGGCAGTCGAGACGCAGTTCGCCGAAGAGCTCGCGGACGACGGAGCCGTTCTTCTGCTCGACGTGGGCATTGTCGTTCTTCCTGTAGAAGCGCGACCTTGAGATGAATATCTCCTTGCGCTTGCCCTGCATTTCGGCCATTGCGTAGTTGATGAACTCTGGGCCGTTATCCACATGTTCGGCCGTGATAGGAAAGGGGAAGCGTCGCTCAAGTCGCTTCAGAGCCGAGACGGTATTGTGCATCCCCCTGTTCCACGTTGTGGTGATCTCGGTCCACTGCGTGTTCCTGTCGGTCTGTGTGAGTGTCCAGAAAAAGTTCCCACGCATGTCGCCTCCGCAGTGCGCCACAGTGTCGATTTGTGTGTCGCCAGGTCTGACATGGCAGGCCATCACCTCTTCGCCCGACTTGCATTCAATGGCGTCGAGGATCGGTCTGTTGATGCCAGAGCGCCTGTTGTACTTCGTGGCGAACGGCTTGATTCGCGGCAGCCCCTTGAACGCGCGGTCGAGAGTCGAGGCACTCATTGAGAGGATGGCAGTCTTGTCCTCTTTTGGCTTTATGAGCGCAATGCATTCCTCGTATTCACGCACGATTCTCGGTAGCTCGGCCACGAAGTACGTTGTGCAGGGGCATCCAACGCTCTCCCATATCCGACGGACGTTCTCAAGAGCACTAGTGCCGTACGTCCTGCCGCGTCCTTTACGCTCCCGATAGCGGATATTCCCAGTTAGGAGCTTGATGACGTACTTGCGCGTGTAGCCGAGCGTCTCGCATACCTCGTCGAGGATGCGGGATCGCTTCGCTTTCCCGGATTTGGTGTAGGCGCGGCGTTTTTCACCGATATATTCGAATCTTGACTTTCTAGACATGTTGCACATGTTCCTATTTTACTACGGTGCACAGTATTTGACGAACGGGCCACTCTTGGAATGTTCCATTTTCTGAATTGGGTGCACACTATTCTAACGAATCGCGGTGTCTCAATAAATTTGTCAATTTGAGGAATTAAGTTAAGAAAATTTGATATACTACAATTCATGAATGGATATAATTGCGTAGTCTGCATCAAGCAGGTACCAGACACCAAGAAGGTGACTGGCGATGCCATGAAGGCCGATGGCACCATCAACCGTGCGGCTTTGCCTGCAATTTTTAACCCCGAGGATAAGAACGCTCTTGAAGCGGCTCTTTCGGTAAAGGAACGCTACGGCGGCACAGTTACCGTGATAACGATGGGTCTCCCTGCTGCAACGGCAGTCCTTCGTGAGGCGTTGATGTGCGGCGCAGATAGGGCGGTGCTGGTCACCGACCGTAAAGCTGCAGGCTCCGACACTCTTGCCACGAGCTACATTCTTTCTCAGGCAGTCAAGACTTTCAATCCCGACCTCGTTTTCTGCGGGCGTCAGGCTATCGACGGCGATACGGCTCAGACGGGCCCTCAGATTGGTGAGAAGCTCGGCTTTGCAGTTGTCACTTATCTTGAAAAGCTCGATCTCGATGGAAAAACGGCAATTGCTGTGCGCGATATTGGCACAGGTACTGAAACTTGCCGCGCTTCCTTGCCCGCGCTTTTCACCGTGACGGAGAAATTTGGCGAATTGAGGCCCTTTATTATGCGCCGCGTGATGAAGTGCAAGAATGCCGAGCCTGAAATCCTCGATTGCAACGCTATTGGTTGCGATGAGGCGCGTTGCGGCTTCGCCGGCTCTCCCACGAGCGTCAACAAGATTGAGTCCGTTGTTCTCGCTGGCGGCGAGTTCAAGGAAATTCCCGCTACCGACGAAGGCATCAATACGCTTGTTGCTGGGTTGATCAAAGATCATACGATCGGTTGATATCTTTAACATCACAATATCCAAACAAATGAAAAACACAAAAGGTGAAGTCTGGGTTTTCGCCGAACAGGAAGAGGGGAAACTCTCTGAGGTTCCTTTTGAGCTTCTCGGCAAGGCGCGCGAGTTGGCTGGCGTTCTTGGTGTTAAGGTTGGCGCAGTGCTGATTGGCTCTGGTGTGGAATCGCTCTCTGCAGATCTTTTTGCTGCTGGCGCAGATGTCGTACATCTCATCGACGATCCGGCTCTCGCGGTTTTCCGCAATAAGGCTTATCGCCATGCCATGGTCGAGCTCGTAAAGGAAGCATCTCCGCAGATCGTCATTTTCGGCGCTACGCACATGGGGCGCGATCTTGCTCCGTCCG
>JAGBZQ010000014.1 GCA_017628165.1 Kiritimatiellia bacterium
GATAGAGTATCAGACTACGAATCTGAGGGTTGCAGGTTCGACTCCTGCTGGGCGCGCCATTAAATCCTGAAAAATGGGATTCCAGATTGCGGGGTGGAGCAGCCTGGTAGCTCGTCAGGCTCATAACCTGAAGGTCGTTGGTTCAAATCCAGCCCCCGCTACCAATTTCGTGAAGATCTGGCTCACGACACGTCGGGGCGTAGCGCAGCCTGGTAGCGCGTTTGCTTGGGGTGCAAAAGGTCACGAGTTCAAATCTCGTCGCTCCGACCATTTTATGTGCCTGAAGCAAGTCAAGTTGCCGATGGTGTGATTTTAGTTTTGGTGGGATGGCCGAGCGGTTAGGTCGCGGACTGCAAATCCGCTTACAGCGGTTCAACTCCGCTTCCCACCTCCATTTTCCTTTTGCATGAAGCCCGTCAAGCGGGCTTTTTTTTTATATAATTTGCTCTTCGCGATGGCGATATAACGGAGAAATTTGGTATACTATCCTAAAACGATTTAAAAGGAGAGAAAAATGGAAGAACAAATTAAAGCAAAGCTTGATGAGCTGCGCGTGGGGCTTCAGGCTGACGGCGGAGATTTAGAGCTCGTCAAGATTGACGGTAAGACTGTCTATCTCAAGCTTGTGGGGCATTGCGGCAGCTGCCCATTTGCTATGATGACCTTGAAGCAGGGCATTGAAGTGGGCCTTCGCGAAATTGATCCCGAAATCACAGTAGAGCGCGTCTAAGATGAAGACGGTCAATGTTTCATTAGTAGGCGTCGGCGGGCAGGGAATCATTCTCACGGCCGATATTCTGGCCAAGACCGCCGCCATTGCAGGTCTTGATGTAAAAAAGAGCGAAATTCATGGCATGGCGCAGCGCGGCGGCTCGGTGAGTTCGCAAGTGCGCTTTGGCGAGTGTGTATCTTCGCCTGTCATTCAGCACGGTACTACGGATATTCTTGTCTGCTTTGACAAGCTTGAGGCACTCCGTTCGGCGCCGCTTCTGGCGGAGGGCTCTAAGGCGCTCGTGAATGATATGTATCTTGTTCCTGTCACCGTTTCCTCTGGGCAGCAGAGCGATGTGGAGGATCTTGACGGGCGCGTCAAGGCTGCAATCCCCTCCCTTAAGCTTGTTGATGCGATGAAAATCGCCACGGAGGAGGTGGGTAATGCCCGCACGATGAACATGGTTCTCGCAGGTGCGCTTTCTGCACTTTGTCCGTTCGAGGAGCGTCAGTGGCTTCAGGCTATGGAGGAGATGCTCTCCGGCCCCAAGGCTAAACTCCTTGAAATCAACAAGAAGGCTTTTTCGCTCGGGCGCGCGGCCGTGATGCAGTAGCCTCAGCCTTTTCGAACTCGGCGAGTCCTCGGTTGCGCAGAATGCATGCCGGGCACTCGCCGCATCCTTTTCCCGGAATTCCGTTGTAGCACGTTACGGTTTCGTTTTTTACGAGCTCAAGGATTCCAAGCTTTTTGCAAAGCGCCCATTCTTCTGCTTTTGTTTTGTGCATGAACGGCGTCTCGATTTTAACTGGCCATTCAAGAGCAAGGCGGATGGCTCTCTCTTGGGCTTTAATGAATTTTTCGCGGCAGTCTGGGTATCCTGAAAAGTCGGCTTCCGATACTCCTGTGTAAATGCTCTTTGCGCCGAGGGTTTTTGCCCAGATCGCACTTGCCATCAGAAAGACGGCATTGCGGCCCTCTACGACTGATGATGGGCATGATGCGCCAGGCTTTTTTGTGATAGCCTTATCAGCTGTCATAAGCGCGCTTGTGGTTAATTCCTTGAAGAAGCCGAGCTTAAGAATCTTGTGGGCGGCAATGCCGAAGAGTTTAGCAAGGCGTTTTGCAAATTTGACTTCCACTTGATGGCGCTGCGAATATTCAAATGTAATCGCATGCACGTTCTCGGAGCCGAACTTCCGAACGGCGAGCGCTAAACAGATTGCGGAGTCTTGTCCTCCGCTAAGGACAACGACGGCTTTAGGGGCAGATTTATTTTCTGAAGATTTCATGCCCATATTTTACCACAGAAATTTTTTTTGAAAAAGTTGCAGAAATAATTTTTTCTTTGTGGTATAATCCTGCCCGAAATGAAAGCGTTGAACCAGTTCCTTCATTCCATCGGCTATCCTGCGAGCGCATCGCAGGACGCTCGGGAATTTATTCTTGATGTGGACGGGAATGCGATGTGCGTCACCCCTGTGGGCGCATACCTTGTTCTCACGAAGGAGATTTCCCGCAACGCAGACATTTTGCCGCGGCTTTCAGGCTATGCGGCAGGGAGGTTTATATGCGAAGACGAAATACTTTACTGGGATGCCCATTCAATGGCTGCCGTCCTGTCTCGCAAAATTCCCATTACGGCGTCCGATTGCGAAATGCGTGACGCATTCGAGTCGTTTGCGAATTCCTGCGATTGGTGGGATGAACGCGCAAACAGCTCCGCCGAAGCTCCGGTTAATTTTCCGGAGATGGTAATTCTACCGTAGGTAAATAATTGTCAGCGCCGAGAGGCGTGCACGAGTGTTTCGAGTTTTGCGGTCCTTAAAGGGCGCAATGCTGGAGGATTCTTATGGCTTTTGATGCTGGAAGATTCATGGTGCTTTCGAACGATTCGAGACGCACAGACATGATGACGAGGGTGGATACGCCCTCATCAGACTGCATTGTTTCGGGACGCTCGATGGGCGTTGCCGTAGCGGCGGAGACGAACCCTGCCGCAGAGCTCCTCTCTTCGATGGAGGAGCTGTCGATGATGTTTGAGGAGAAGGCGGCGAGGAAAATCGCAGATCGTAAGCTTGGCGAGCGCTCTTCGAGCAGCATGGAGATGATGAAGGCGTTCGAAAAGTGGCAGAAGGTCTTCCCCGATATGCCGGGGAAGGAAAAGGCGGAGAAGTTCCTCAAAAGAATGAGGGAGTCTGCTGATAAATTTCTCGGTGAGTTAGAGAGGGAATGCGAGGATCCTTCACACCGCTATGCCATTCTTGAAGCGCTTGAATCTGGATTGAAAGAAGGCGAGAATGACCTGCGCGCTTTTATAGAGGGTGCCAAGGAGAAACTGCGCCTGGAGAAAGGTGCGGAGTTAAAAGCTGCAGTGAATATTGCGGGAGAGATAAATTCGCGCACCGACTCCGCTGTCGAGATGAAGGCCATGCGCGCACTCTACCAGAGCGAGGTGATCGGGTTTACTACTCCGCAAGACTGTTTCCGTGCGCTTGCGGCTTTACGCGGAGCGGACGCTATAGGCGGATCAATAGATTTTCTCGTTGCCAGCTGCGGAGCGGATATTCAAAGCCCGAGTCCGTCCCTTGCGCCCGAGGAACTGCGGCGGATTCTTTTGGATCTTCAGTGTGTTCAGGTGCTTGCAGCTGTCATTGATAAAGTTGCGGGTGTTTCTGCCCGGATGGAGAAGGTTTTTGGCGAAAAATGCAGCACCGTGAAAGCGTCAGAGGGAGTGATAGGCTTTACAGAACGGCCATACGTGCTGCCGCGCGACATTTCGTCGTTTATAGAGTCTCTCGGGCTTAAAGGGCATCTTGCAAAAATGGATTTTTGCCGTGAGCTGACGGGGGTTTTCAGGCAGCTTTCCCCTCGGCTCTTTGCGAATGAGGACGACAGGGTCCGCCTTGTCGAAGCGGCGCAGGAATATCTTGATGAGCTTGTCATGTCAGAGTCTGTCATGGCGGCTACCGCGAAAGGAGGAGCCGCGTGAATTTTCTTCCGCGATGGATCGAGAGCACAGTCGGCGACTTTGCGAAGAGCGCCGGCCTTGGCGGGATTCTCTTTAATGGTCCCGCAGCTGTCTTCAGATTCGATAATGGGGTTGCTCTTAGAATTGAGTATTCAGTAGGGGCGCTTGCGGTGGCACTTGATGCCCCTTCCGCAGAAACTCCCGAAGCGGCGCAATGCATTCTTGCCGCGGCCGATCCTTTTAGAAGCCCTGGGATTTCTCTTCGCTCAGGAATGCTTGCAAATCCTCCGAGGGCGGTTTTGGCGGTAGTTCTTCAGCCAAAAGAAATTTCCGCCGGAGAAATGGACAGAGTCTTCCGTGTTCTTTGGAGTCTTATGGAGAACCTGAGAAGGAGGCTTGAAAAATGAAAAGTCTTCCAAATAAAGAGACGATATCTTTTGACAGCGGCATATCGCTTGCGTCGTTTGTATCGGGCGACGGATTTTCTCCTTTTGCGGGAGAAGCGCCCAGCGTGCTGCCGGGCTCCATGGGAGTCGTCGAGAGTCTGGAGGAGATGTTTCCAAGAAGCGCGAGCGTGACCGGAGAAATCATGAGCGCTTTAGTCTCTGGGAATAATCCGCTTCTCCGCACGCGCGAGGGCTTCAATGCCGCAGCTCGCTCGGCTCTCAGCGCGCTAAAGGCGCGCGGAAGCCTCTGTTCGCGCCGCGCTGCCGCGGAAATAGAATCACTCATAGACGATACTGAAATCTTCGAAGCGTATCGCTCTGCGCTTTTCGAATCGTAGGAGGTTGTGCCATGTCTGTGGTCAACAAGTTGATTGGCGCGTCAAATGCGCTGAGCAGGTTCGGTGATATTGCTCTCGCCTTCCTGGTGGTGTTCATTATCGGGCTTCTCATAATCCCGCTTCCTCCCACGATGATGGATTTTCTCATCGCCGTGAATTTGACGATCTCCACTGTGATGCTCATGCTTTCGCTTTATCTTCCGAGAGCTCTCGCGTTTTCCACTTTCCCTTCCGTGCTTCTTTTCACTACCCTTTTCCGCCTCGCACTCAATGTTTCGAGTACGCGCCTTATCCTTCTTCATGCGAACGCGGGAGAGATTATCTACACATTTGGAAATTTCGTAGTGGGCGGAAATTTCGCCGTAGGAGCCGTTGTTTTTCTGATTATAACGATTGTGCAGTTTGTAGTCATAGCCAAAGGCGCCGAGAGGGTGTCGGAGGTAGGTGCGCGCTTTACTCTTGATGCGATGCCCGGCAAGCAGATGTCTATTGATGCCGATATGCGCGCAGGGGCGATCGATCAGGAGACTGCGCGTGAGCGGAGAAGTGAACTGGCCAAGGAATCGCAGCTCTATGGCGCGATGGACGGCGCGATGAAATTTGTGAAGGGGGACGCTATTGCCGGCCTAATCATGACCGCCGTCAACATCGCAGGAGGTATTTGCGTCGGAGCGTTTCAGAAGGGGTGGCCGATGTCAAAGGCGATTGAGAAGTATGCGATTCTCACGATCGGCGACGGTCTCGTTTCGCAGATTCCCGCGCTTCTCGTTTCCGTTACCGCGGGCATTATCGTTACGCGCGTAGGAGACGCTGACAACAAGCCTCTTGGCCAGGAGATCGTGGACCAATTTTTCGCTCGGCCGAAGGCGATTTTCCTTGGAGGTATGATGCTTGTGATGATAGGGTTGATTCCGGGATTTCCGAAAGTCCCAATCTTTCTTCTTGCGGCCGTGGTTTCAACGCTCGGATGGGGGCTTGTGATCAAAGCGCGGCGTGATGCCGTGGCGGCCGCGAAGGAGGCGAATCCTCTCACGGCGGCTTCACCGGCAGAGGGGGTGACGCCGCGTCCCAAGAAAAAGGCCGGAGATGAATTTTCGATGGTTGTTCCCCTTACTGTTGAGATTGATGCTAATATAAGGACGGCGCTTACGTACGATGAGCTCAACGAGAGGATAATGGCGATTCGCCGCGCTCTTTACCACGATCTCGGAGTGCCATTCCCCGGGATAAACCTTTCGCTGAACCCAGCGCTGAAGGACGGCAAGTATTGCCTTATGGTGAACGAAGTCCCTGTGTCAGAGGGGATGCTTCGTGACGGGTACCTTTTTGTGCTTGAGACCGGCGTGAATCTCGAGGCGGCAGGAATTCCCTTCGAGCGCGGCAAGGAGTTTCTTGCGGGGTTTGAGACAAATTGGGTCAAGGTTGATCAGCGCAATCTTTTAGATGAAAGTTCGATTCGTTATCTTGATATGAACGGAGTCCTCTCCTACCATCTATCTGGCGTTCTGCGCAGATACGCCCACGAGTTCGTCTCTCTTCAGGAAACGCGGCTTCTTTTCGACCACATGGAGAAGGAGGCTCCCGAGCTTGTTCGCGAAGTCCAGCGCTCGCTTCCGATGCAGAAGATAACGGATGTTCTTCAAAGGCTTGTTCAGGAGGGGGTTTCCATCCGAGATCTAAAGCGCATAACGCAGACGCTCGTGGAATGGGGACAGAAGGAGAAGGATTCTGTGCTGCTTGTAGAGTATGTGCGCAGTTCGCTCGGTAGATACATCTCGTATAAATTTTCCGGCGGGCAGAACATTATGGCTGCGTACCTTCTTGATCCCGGGCTTGAGGAGACGATAAGGAAGTCGATTCGCCAGACATCCGGCGGAAGCTATTTGGCGATGGACCCGTCCACGGTCCGCTCTGTTCTCGCTGCCGTGAAGCGCGCGGTGGGCGACCTTTCAAGAGTTCCTCAGAGGCCGGTGGTGATAGTGTCCGTGGATATTCGCCGCTATTTCAGAAAGATGCTCGAAAAGGATTATGCAGAGTTGCCGGTCCTTTCGTTCCAGGAGCTTTCGCAGGAAATCAACATTCAGCCGCTCGGGAGGATTAAGCTGTGAGCGTTCTTCTCAAAATCATAGAAGGACCCAATGCTGGTGCCGAGGTTGTCCTTCCTGATGGCGTGCGCATCGCTCTCGGGCGCTCCGACGATTGCGATATCATCCTTGCGGACGATACGCTTCCCGCAAAAGCGTGCGAGATCGTGGCGTCTTCTTCGGCTGTTGAGCTTTTCAATTATGACGGCACCGACGAATCTCTTAAATTCTACCATGTTAAGTATCTCTCGCCGAAGAGCGCCATCGCCGTAGGCCCTGAGACGGGAGCATGGGAAGATCTTGTCTATCCTGCCAATGAGAATGAGGATGCTGTTCCCGTGAAGGAGCCGAATCCTCCCCCGCCTTCGCCTCCGCCGTCCCGGACTAAGATGAGCCGCACTCTTCGGATCGTCAGCGTGATCATGACGCTCTGCGCGGCCACGGCACTGTTCTTCGGAATGAATTTTACCGATGAGGCGGCCGGCGAGCCTGTTGCCGAGGTTCGCCCTGATCCGATGGAAGCGTTGGCGGAAGTGGCTGAGCGATATAATCTTACCGTCAGAGAAGCGGATGGCGGCGTAGTTCTTTCCGGGACTCTTTCTACTCTAAAAGAGCGTACGGAGGCGTCTATGCAGGCTTATCGCGTTATGAAGCGCGTAAAGCTCGAAATAGGCGATGACGAGTCTATTTCTCGCGGCGCGGCGGAGATTCTTCATCTTGTGGGCGCGGCGGGTCTTTCTGTGGAGGGATCAAAAAGCGGAAGAGTTTCGCTCAAAGGATCTGTTGCGGGGAAAGAGGGATTGATTCGCGCGCTTGAAGCAATTAGGGCGGAAGTGCCGTATTTGAAAGACGTCGTCTGCAGCAATGTGACGGTGGCGTGTGATATGTCCGATAGAGTCTCGTCAAAAGTGGAATGCAGATATCCTCAGATTGCTGTGGCTGGGATAATAGAGCGGCCTCATCCGTGCATTATTCTCAGAGACGGAACTCGTCTCGCGGAAGGCGCGGAGATCGGAGGGTTTTTGATAGAGAAAATTTCAGCAGAGTCGGTGCTTGTCCGTTCGGCGGAAGGCGTCATCAAATGGCAACCATAGAAGAAAGGCGGAGTGAAATGCAATTGCTTGAAATTGAAAGAGAACTCGAGAGCGAGGGCGCCGAGGCGGCGCTTCAGCGGTATGACGCAATCCTTGCGCAGCTTGACGAGCGCATTTCAGAGGCGATGCAAGGAGGGCTTCCGCCTGATGAATATGCTCGTGTGGCGGCGCTCAAGGAAGCGAACCTTTTGGCTCGAAAAATCATGAGGCTTTCCGTCCGTGAAGGGCGGGTGAAAAAACAAGAGGCGCTAAGCGCCAACTGAAAGGAGGCAAATATGGCAGCAACACCGCAGCGGCTCGATCCCGTAGATGGGCTCGACACATACCGCAACTGGGGCGAGAGAGGATCCAACATCCACGTGGACCATGTTTATGTGGCGCTTATCAACGCCGCGAGAACAATGGAGGACCGTCTCAAGACTTCGCTCGAAAATTATGAGGAGCATCCCGATGTGCAGGCGAACCTCCAGCAGTTGCAATACGATCTGCAAAGCTGGAATCTTGCGCTTACCACGATGACGAATATTCAAAAGAACATGGCGGATGCATTAAAGTCCGTCGCGTCGAATTTCCGCTGATGTTTGACATCAATAGTTCTGAGGCGCGTCTCCTGCTGGAGGTTGCGCTAATGGCGACGGATTCGGGGCGCTTTTCTTCGGCCGCGAAAATTTTGGCGGCTCTTGGAGCGTTCAGGCCTTCGCACGCCTCTCTTACAGTGGCAAATGTGATGCTAATGCTGAGCATGGGCGATATAAAGGAAGCGGTGGAGTATATCGACCGCGAAGCGTTGCCTGCCAATCCAGGCTCGGCGATGCTTATGACATTCAAGGCAATGGCGCTTCTCAGAAGTGGACGCGACGCCGATGCGCTTTCTATTCTTGAGGAGACGTCAAAGTCCGCCACTGACGAGGCGGCGGCAAAAATGGCAAAGGATCTAATCAATGACAGATACGATGCTTTTGGCTGCGGTTGAGTCCGCAAAGCCTGCAGCGGCGCTCTCCATGGCAAATGGGGTAGCGGCAGCAGAAGACCCGGAGGCTGTCATGCGCTTTGCAAGAGCACTCAATGGGGCGTGCGGCGAAGAGCCGCCGTTTCTCGGAAGACTTGCGCACGCATGGAGCGATGCGTATGGGAATCATCAAGGGATTATCCATCGCATGAAGGCACTCTCTGAACTTGGGCAGATGAGTTCGCCAAGTCTCGCTCAACTTACAGAGCTGCAGTACGAAGTCCACAATCTTGCGTTTCAGCAGGAAGTTGTGGCCAAGGTGGCAGACAAGATTTCGCAGGGGATTCAGACTCTTGTGAAAAACCAATAGCACAAACCGAAAGGAGGTCTCAAATGAAAAGTCCGGCATTTCTCTTTTTTGCGTTTCTCTTCATGGGGTGTGAGCGTGATGTCACGCTCCACTCCCGCCTTGAGGAGCGGCAGGCGAATCTCGTAATGGCGGCTCTTCTCGACGAAGGGATAGGGTGCATCAAGAAAGAGGGCGACGAGGGCACGTGGAATGTTCTCATCAAGGAGAAAGATTTCGCAGCCGCGGCAAATCTTCTTGAGCAGAGGGGGCTTCCGAGAAAAAGTTATCAAGGAATTGCCGAGGCGTTTAAAAAAACGGGAATGGTCTCCTCTCCGTCGGAAGAGCGGATACGTTTCATGGACGCCCTTTCGCAGGATCTTGCCAGGACCATCTCGACGATCGACGGAGTTCTTGACGCACGTGTCCACGTGGTTCTTCCGGACAACGATCCCTTCGCCAAGAAATCGCTTCCTTCAAGTGCGTCTGTGGCGATCCGCACTCGCTGGAACTGCGATCTTTCCGACATGGTCCCCGCAATAAAAAATCTCGTGAAGAATTCCATAGAGGGTTTGCAGCATGAGAAGATAGCCGTGACGCTTTTCAGGGATGCAGCACCGGAGAAATGACATGAGAGAAGTAGAGCGTCAGTTTATTCTTACGGCGGCGTGGTTGTTTCTAAGGCATGGCTGCGCTTCGCGGGCTCGCATGCTGATAGAGGCGCTTGTCGAGGACGATCCGCGCGACGGTGTTTCCGCCGCGGCATTCTCCGAGATGCTTCTGGAGGAAGGCCGCGCCGAGGATGCTCTTGCTGTTTTGAGGTCTGCCGATTTCCCGCGCAAGATGGCGCGCGTTGAGGCGATTCTCGAGGCGCGTTCGCTTGTGATGTCGGGCAGGTCCGGCGAGAGTGAACGCAGATGGAAGCGATATGTCGATTCGCTTAAAGGAGGCAGACGCACATGGATATCACAATAGAGACCGCACGCGCTCTCGTGGCTGACGCTAAACTCTGGCCACGCATAAGGGCGTATCTTGCAGAAGGAGGAAAGTATATGGAGTTCCCTCCGAACGATCCGTCTCGTCTCAGGCTTCTTAATGCGTCTGAGCGAGTTCTATTGGACGAGTGGATTGACGCGATTGTCCTTGAGGGCGAGTGGCGCAGGACTGTTGATGCGGCAAAGGTCCGAAAGCTTCGCGCGGAATATCCTTCCGCATATCCGGCCGTTTTCAGGTATGCACTCTACTTCAAGCGGATACGCGGGCATTTGGATTCGATTGCCGCCGAATCGGCAAAAGAGGGTGTTAAGCCTTGTAAAACGGGAAAGATCGATTTCGGCACGGTCCTTTTCCTTTTAAAACTGAAATTTCCGGAGGTGTATGCGCTATGCTGCTCATGAATAGGGATGCTCTCGCATTAGCGCCCGAAAGGCGAGTGGTCAAGGCGGCCGAAGTCGCCGCGCTTGTTGACGCGGCGGCCATTCTTGCGGCCGCGGAGAAAGAGGCCGCACGGATTGTGGGCTTGGCGAGTGAGGCTTTTGACGAAGAGCGTCAAAGAGGGTACGCGAAGGGCCTTGCCGATGCTGAGAAAGAATCGGGCCGTTTCATCGCGAGCATGGAGAATCAGATGTGCACGCTTGTGATGGAAGCCCTCAGAGAGTGCATCGGCGAAATCGGGGAAGAGCGGATAGTAGTTGAGATCGTTAAAAAAGCGCTTAAGGCCCTTATCCGTAATCAGCATGAGGTTTCTGTTCGCCTTGCGCCAGACAAGGTGGAAGCCGTAAAAGGGCATTTGGGTGAAATCCTCCGCGAACATCCTACGCTGATGGAAGTGGATTTCGAAGCTGATGCGCGGCTTTCCGGAGCCGCCTGCATAGCAGAGACGACTTCCGGAATGGTGGATGCTTCTGCGGAGGCTCAGCTTGGCGCATTGGAGAAATCAATTCGCGACGCCATGCGCCAAGGCCGCGCCGTAGCATAGGAGCGAGTGCCCCAGTGCCGGCGCGGCGCTTATTGCCGCGCCTCAACCTTTGAGGTAGGCGTTGATGCCAGCTGCGGCACGGCGGCCTTCACCCATCGCGAGGATCACCGTTGCGGCGCCGAGGACGATGTCTCCGCCAGCGAAGACGCCAGGGATAGAAGTCATGTTCGTCTCTGGGTTTACGACGATATTGCCGCGTTTATCGATCTCAAGACCTTCCGTGGTGGAAGGGATGAGAGGATTTGATGCGTTGCCAACCGCCACGACCACGGTATCGACATCAAGGGTGAATTCGCTACCGGGAATTTCCACCGGGCTTCTTCTGCCGGATTTGTCGGCCTCACCGAGCTCGTATTTCAAACATTCGATCGCAGTGACCACACCTTCATCGTTGCCGATGATGCGCTTGGCATTCTGGAGCGTGAGAAATTCTACGCCCTCTTCCTTGGCATGGTGGACTTCCTCCTTGCGAGCAGGCATTTCGTTTTCGCTGCGGCGGTAGATGAGGTAGACTTTCTCCGCGCCGAGCCGGAGGGCCATGCGGCTTGCATCCATCGCCACATTTCCGCCGCCGAGCACGGCAACTTTTTTGCCGTGCCAGTAGGGCGTGTCGTGGTTCTTTTCGTCGTAGGCTTTCATCAAATTGGCGCGCGTCAGGTATTCGTTGGCGCTGAATACGCCTACGAGGTTTTCTCCCTCTATGCCCATGAATTTGGGAAGCCCAGCCCCTGATCCAACGAATACAGCGTCAAAACCGTCCTTCTCCAAGAAGTCCTTGAGCTTGCGTGTGCGGCCGACCACATAATTCAGCTCAAGCTTGACGCCGAGAGCCTTGAGGGAATCGATTTCGTTCTGGACGATTGCCTTGGGAAGGCGGAACTCTGGAATGCCGTAGACGAGAACGCCGCCCGCCTTATGGAAGGCTTCAAACATAGTGACATCATGGCCGGCGCGTGCACAGTCCGCCGCGCAGGTGATAGATGCGGGACCCGATCCGATGACGGCAATCTTGCGACCCGTAGGTTTGACAGGGGAAGCGGCGGCGCATACAGAACTTTTCGAACGTGCGAGGTCAGCGCAGAAGCGCTCCACGCGGCCAATCGCCACGGCTTTGTCTATGTCGCCGAGCACCTTGCCCATCGTGCAGAATTTCTGACACTGCTTTTCCTGCGGGCAGACGCGGCCGCATACCGCAGGCAAAAGCGAAGTTTCGCGGATTATTGCGATAGCCCCTTCAAAATCGCCTTCAGAAGCCTTGGCGAGGAAGCCGGGGATGTTGATCGCCACGGGGCAGCCCTTCATGCAGGGCTTTGTGGGGCACTGCATGCAGCGCGACGCTTCCGTTTTCGCCATTTCGGCGGTGTAGCCGAGCGCCACTTCGTTCATGTTGCGGGCTCGTACCTTAACCTCCTGCTCAGGCATAGCCTGCGGCGGTATGGCCATTCTTTCTTTAGCGGTCATTTCAAATCCCTTTATACAGATTGCAAGTGTGCTCGTGCGCAGCCCTTTCCTGGGGCTTGTACGCGTTCATGCGGCGCATCATAAGATCCCAGTCCACGAGGTGGCCGTCGAATTCGGGGCCGTCAACGCAAACAAACTTTGTTTCTCCGCCGACGGATACGCGGCAACCGCCGCACATTCCCGTGCCATCGATCATGACGGTGTTGAGTGAGACTGTGGTCTTGACAGCGAACGGCTTGGTGGTAAGCGAGCAGAATTTCATCATTACGGGCGGGCCGATGGCGATGACTTCATCGACCGAGCCTTTTTCGCAAAGCTCTTTGAGAGGCTCTGTCACAAGCCCCTTGCGGCCGGAACTGCCGTCATCTGTCATGAGGATAAGGTTTTCGCCGGCGATGAGGCGCATTTCATCTTCCATTACGAAAAGATCCTTGGTGCGTGCACCCATGATGATGGTGACATCGTTGCCTGCAGCCTTGAGGGCCTGGGCAATCGGGTGCATGGGGGCTACTCCAATGCCGCCGCCGACGCAGACTACGCGCCCGGGCTTGGTGCCGTCTTCGCCGCGGATTTCTGTGGGCTTGCCCAATGGGCCGAGAACGGAGGGCAGGAAATCACCCGCGTTCATGCGCGAGAGTTTCAGCGTGGTGGCTCCAACGGACTGGAAGATGATTGAGATGGTGCCGCGCTCTTTGTCTGCATCGGCAATCGTAAGAGGGATGCGCTCGCCAGCCTCTTCATCGACCATAAGAATGATAAACTGCCCCGCTTTGCGCTCGGCGGCAATAAGGGGTGCTTCAATGGTCATCCCGAAAACGTTTTCGGAAAGTTGTCTTTTCTCCAGAATTTTGTTCATATAGTAAAATATTTTATCATATTTCCAGCGGCCGTTGGGTTATGATTTGGAATAATTTATGGAATGCGACAAGACTGCGAGCGATTGCGCCAGATCTACGTTTTGGACAGTGACACTCTTGGGAGTTGAGAGCTGAATGGGGGCAAAGTTCCAGATGGCCTCTACGCCTGCAGCCACCAGCTGGTCGCAGCATTCCTGAGCATGGATGGCAGGAACGGTTATGATGCCGATTTTTATTTTAAAACGCTTGATTATCGCGGAAAGCTCCTCCATCGGACGTACTTTTACACCATGGACGTGCTGGGCGATGATAGCGGGATTGGAGTCGAAGGCGGTGGCGATGGAAAGGTTTTGCTCTTCAAATCCGTTGTAGCCGAGCAGGGCACGCCCGAGCGAACCTATTCCGACGATGGCAGCTTCCGTGGGGATGTCCCATCCGAGGGCGTGGCTGATCGCTTCGCAAAGCTCTCCTGCCGGATAACCG
This sequence comes from Kiritimatiellia bacterium, assembly GCA_017628165.1. Lineage (GTDB taxonomy): Bacteria > Verrucomicrobiota > Kiritimatiellia > RFP12 > UBA1067 > UBA1067. The sequence continues at coordinate 13,717 of JAGBZQ010000014.1, forward strand.
CGGCGGGGCTTGCCGGGGATGCCGACCATAGCCAGATCCTTGCGTGAGAGAACGGGATCAAATCCGAGCTCTTCGGCAAGAACCGCGCTTGAGATGTAGAATTCTCCGCCGGCGACCTTCGCTTTGATCGCCCTCAGATAGATGGGGTAACGGCGAATCGTCGGCAAAGGAATTTGACTTTGCCTGTTTTTATCTTTCATAAACGAGTATTATACCAAATTGTTCTGCCGAGAAGGGTGTCTTACTTGGAGTGATTCGTTCGCCGTATTTTTTTGGTATACTACTGTAACTATGATGAATGTATTTAATTCGCTTACTCGCAGCGTCGAGGAGTTCGTCCCGGCATCGGCCGGCAACGTGGGGCTTTACACCTGCGGACCTACCGTCTATAATTTCGCGCATATCGGAAACTTCAGAGCGTATGCGTTTGAGGATGTTTTGAGGCGCGTTATCCAGTTCAACGGCATGAAGGTAAAGCATGTCATGAACTTGACGGATGTGGACGATAAGACAATTCGCGGCGCGAATGCGGCAGGAGTCGCTCTTACCGATTTTACCCGCACATACAAGAATGCGTTTTTTGAAGATCTGAAGAAGTTGAACATTCTCCCGGCCGATGTTTATCCTGCCGCTACCGATCACATCCCTGAGATGATCGACCTTGTGTCGAAGCTTATCGAAAAAGGTGTTGCGTACAAGAGCGATGACGGCAGTGTATATTTCAATGTTCGCGCTTTCCCCGGTTACGGCAAGCTTGCGCACATTGATTTCGACAATCAGCGCACGGGAGCGCGCTGTGCTGCCGATGAGTATGATAAAGAGAATGTGGGAGACTTTGCACTCTGGAAGGCGTGGGAAGATTCCGATGGTCCTGTGGGGTGGGATTCCCCGTGGGGGCGCGGCCGCCCTGGCTGGCATATCGAATGCTCGGCGATGTCAATGAAATATCTTGGGGAAACTTTTGATCTTCATACTGGCGGGATTGACAATCTTTTCCCTCACCATGAGAATGAAATCGCCCAGGCGGAGGCAGCTACAGGCAAGCCGTTCGTAAGAACGTGGATGCACTGCGCCCACCTCAAGGTGAACGGCGAGAAGATGTCTAAATCGGCCGGCAATTTCTTTACGCTTCGCGAGCTTTTGGAGAAGGGTTTCAGTGGCCGTGAAATTCGCTATGTTCTCATCAACGCGCATTATCGTCAAGGCCTTAATTTCGCGTTCTCCGCTCTTGAGGACGCCCGTAAGTCTCTCGCCCGCATTGACGCGTGTGTGGAAAAGCTCGCAGCTCTTGCTGGCGGCGCGTCCGCCGATTCTGCGTCTGCTCCGTTCGCGGCGGAGGCGCTTGAAGGTTTCACGGCTGCCGTTAATGACGATCTCAATATTCCGCGCGCTCTGGCCTCTCTTTACGATCTTGTGCGTATGTCTAATGCCGCTCTTGCCAAGGAGCTTGCTCCTGCCGGAGCCGCCGCTGTTTTGGCGGCGATGAAGCGTATGGACGAGGTCCTCGGCGTCATTTTCTTCGGCAAGGCCGAAAAGGTTGATGTCCCCTCTGAAGTTTCCGCGCTTCTTGAGGAGCGCGCTACTGCTCGTGCCGCAAAGAACTGGACTGAGTCTGACCGTCTGCGTGATGCGATCGCATCGCTTGGGTGGGCGGTCAAGGATTCACGCGAAGGCCAGAGCGTCACCAAACTCTAACCCCTAACTCCTAACCCCTAATATGAAAATCGCTATTGTTGGTGCCGCCGGAAGAATGGGCAGAAAGCTTTGTGAGCTTGCTCCTTCTATGGGACTTGAGGTTGTTTCAAAAGTAGATGTGGCCGAGGGCTTTGACGCCGAGTGGTGCTCATGCACCGAGGGCGTGATTGATTTTTCGCACCATTCTTGTCTTGCTGCGAATATTGCCAAGGCCGCGGCGGCCGGGATTCCGTATGTGATCGGCACGACCGGAATCCTTCCTGAAGAGCAGGCGGCCGTCGATGCGGCGGCGAAGGCGATTGCCGTGGTGCAAAGCGGCAACTATTCGCTTGGCGTGAACATTCTTCTCGAACTTGTGGAGAAGAGCGCTTCGCTTCTCGGTGAGGATTACGATATTGAAATCACGGAGATGCATCATTGCCACAAGAAGGATGCTCCCTCTGGCACGGCTCTCATGCTTGCAAAGTCTGCCGCTGCCGGCCGCAAGGTTTCGCTTGATGAAAAGGCGATATATGGCCGTCATGGAGATGTGGGAGAGCGTCCGCGCGGAGAGATTGCCGTTCATGCGCTTCGCGGCGGCAGCGTGGTAGGAGATCACACGGTCATGTTCGCGAGCGAGCTTGAGCGTATCGAGCTTACGCACAAGGCGCAGGATCGCGCGGCGTTTGCCGCCGGCGCGCTCAAGGCTCTCGTTTGGGCGAAGGGTAGGGCGTCGGGCATCTACACGATGCGTCATGTCCTCGGTTTCGTTTAAGGACGGGAATGTGTCTGCGGCCGCGATGTGAACGGCACGATGCCGTTTGACCGGCACAGGCTTCCTGCTGCGATTTCCCCGCGGCTTTTGGCGATAGGGGCCGCGGCGGATGACTATCGGGCGTGCCCGTCGGGAGAGATGGCGGGCTGGGGTATAGCCGCCATGCGTGGAAGATCGGCGTTCATAAAAACGGCGAAATTAAGGGGTGTGGACAAAAAGTGTGAGGTAGAGCGGGAGGGTTAGACCGCCAATCTGAAGTTCGACCTCAGGGTGGCCCGCAGCAAGGCGATTCCCGCCGCATTTTTATGTCTCCAATGCATTCCTGCCAATTTACATCTGGCTGC
>JAGBZQ010000015.1 GCA_017628165.1 Kiritimatiellia bacterium
CCCAGTGTGCAACAAAGAATAGCTTGGGGGACTGTCCCCATTGGAGAAAAGTGATAGAAAATTGGATAAATGTGGTGGTTTTATTATGTTTTTTTTGAAGTGAGAATTTGACGCGGGAAAAATTTTTGAGTGTGGCAGATATTAAGTATGCCCTACTTGACGGGTTGAGAAAAAAAGGATATACTACATCGCAATTCCTAATTGATGGGATATGTGTCGGAGCGTAGCGCAGTCTGGTAGCGCGTTTGCTTCGGGAGCAAAAGGTCGAGGGTTCAAATCCCTCCGCTCCGACCAGTTTTTCCCGTAAGATGCTGCTAGTTTTGCAGTTTTTCCCCAAGTGATGTGCGCCGCTCGCATACGGCATTGTTTTTAATCGCCATATCTACGGCATACGGTACTCCAATTATCAGAACGAGTTTCTTGCCGCGTGTAATTGCCGTGTACAGAAGATTGCGCTGAAGCATTACGTAATGCTGTGTGTGGATAATGAGGATGATGGCCGGATATTCGCTTCCCTGCGACTTGTGAACGGTCATAGCGTATGAGAGTACAAGCTCGTCAAGCTCGCCGGCGTCATATACGACAGGCCTTCCGTCGTATGTGACGACAACCGACTTGTTCGCAATGTCTACCGATTTCACAAATCCAACATCCCCATTGTAGACATCTTTGTCGTAGTTGTTTCTGAGCTGCATCACCCTGTCGCCCGTGCGGAATAATCCACCCGCGCGGATGATTGCATCTCCCGATGGGTTTAGCGCCTTCTGGAGCTCGATATTGAGATTCTCCGTGCCGAGAAGACTGCGGCGCATGGGAGTCAAGACCTGTACGTCTTGCAGAGGGCAGAAGCCGAACTTGCGCGGAATGCGCTCGGTCATAAATTGAATCGCAAGCTCTACGCAACGAGCCGGATCTTCGCATCGCATGAAGTAGAAATCGCTGTCGCCTTCGCGGGTTTCAATCATCTCTCCCGCATTGATGTGATGGGCGTTTTTGACGATAAGTCCGGAGGAGTCCTGGCGGAAAATCGCCTCAAGCTTTGTGGACGGCACTATGCCAGAAGCGATCAGGTCCCCAAGTACACTCCCGGGGCCTACACTCGGAAGCTGATCCGTATCCCCCACCCAGATAACCGATGCGCCCGACGGAACAGCCGCAAGAAGCTGGGCGGCAAGCTTTATGTCGATCATTGAGGTTTCGTCGAAAATAAAAACATCGGCTTCATATATATTCTCCGAATCGAATGTGAAGCGGTTGGTGACGGGATTCCACTTGAGAAGCCGGTGGATCGTCTTGGCCTCCGCGCCCACGGCTTCGCCCATACGCTTTGCGGCGCGCCCCGTGGGAGCCGCCAGGACCACGTTGAGAGTACGCGCTTTGAAGATTTCCACAAGCGCACGAATGATCGTGGTTTTTCCTACGCCCGGGCCTCCTGTGATGATTGAGAATTTGCTTGAGAGGCTTTTTTCGAGCGCTTCTTCTTGGCGGACAGCAAGTGTAAAACCTGATTTTTTCTGCCACCATTCTACCGCTTTGCGCGCATCTATCGGCTTAAACGACTGCCTGGAGTTCAAGATCCTGAGAACGTTCTTTGCCGTCTTGATTTCTGCATTGTGTATGCCGCGCAGAAATATTTTGCGCACATCAGAAGTCTCGCCGTCTCTTTCTGCCACAATGCGCCCAGACGCAATCTCCTCTTCAAGCGCGATCCCGAGTGTTTCCACGGGGATTTCCGTAAGTTCGTTTGCGTGAAGGAGAAGCTCGTTTTCGTATGTCCAGCAATGCCCGGCCTCCTCGGCCTCGGTCTCAAGCGTATGCGAGATCGAAGCCCGGGCCCGGAGAAGTGAATCTTTGGCGATCCCTACGGAAAGCGCGATTTTGTCGGCTGTGGAAAATCCGATTCCCCAGATGTCGCGGCAGAGCTGGTAAGGATCTCCCTTTATGATGGCGATGGCGTCAGGGCCGTATTTGCGGACGATTTTCGTCATCTTCGAGATGCTGATGCCGTAAGTCTGCCCGAAGATCATGTTCTCGCGCATCGTTTCGTTGGCGTGCCAGCTCTCTTTGATTTGTGCGATTTTGGCTTTGCCGAGCTTTGGAACTTCTTTGAGGCGTTGAGACTGGTGGGAGAGAACATGGAGTGTCTCCTCGCCGAACGTGGCCACGATGCGTTTGGCGAGAACCTTGCCGATGCCTTTGATGAGTCCAGAGGCGAGATAGCGCTCTATTCCCACGAGTGATTTTGGCGCAAGGCATGTGATTTCCTCAGCCTTGAACTGGCGGCCGTGAACTTTGTCCATTACCCAGCGGCCTTTGGCGGAGACTTCCTCGCCTTCCCATGCCGCTTGAGTTTTTCCGACAATCGTTATTTCTCTTGTGCGCGCAAGCTCGAATTCAGAAGGGGGCTCCACGTGAAGGACGGTGTAGCCGTTCTCATCATTGTGGAAGACGACGCTTCTTATGACGCCTTCTACCGTCTCAAGCGGTGCCTTTTCGCCCGCTACGGCCGCATTATTACCCGCAGAAATCTTCATTCCGCTATTATATCAAACTTCATGTTTTTTCGATATGAGAAAAAACGAGCTTCCACCGGATAGACATAGAAGACGGAAATATGATATACTTTTCAAATAACTCAAACAAAAGGTAAACAATGGCGATAGTTTTAGGACTTCCAAAAGGCAGCTTGCAGGAATCAACCTTCGCGCTTTTCAAGCGTGCGGGCTTCAGTGTATCCTGCTCCAGCCGCAGTTATATTCCGTCGATTGACGACGAGGAAATCAAGTGCCGTCTTCTGAGACCTCAGGAGATGAGCCGTTATGTTGAGCTCGGCCTTCTTGATGCCGGTATTTGCGGCTACGATTGGGTCTATGAGAACGGTAGTGACGTAGAAGAGATTTGCGAGCTCAATTACTCCAAGGCCACCTCCAACCCTGTTCGCTGGGTTCTTGCCGTTCCGAACGATTCCAAGATCAAGACGGTCAAGGATCTCAACGGCAAGCGAATTTCCACCGAGGCGGTTGGTCTTGTCAAGCGTTATCTCAAGAAGAACGGTGTCAAGGCCGATGTTGAGTTTTCGTGGGGTGCTACCGAGGTCAAGGCTCCTGAGCTTGTGGACGCTATTGTCGATCTTACGGAGACGGGCAGTTCCCTTAGGGCAAACAACCTCCGCATTGTCGATACGATTTTAACATCCACCACGCGTTTCATCGCCAACAAGGCAAGCTGGAAGAACAAGGCCAAGCGTGCTAAGCTTGAGCAGCTTAAGATGCTTCTTACCGGTGCGCTCGAGGCTCAGCGCCGCGTTCTTCTCAAGTGCAACGCTCCTGCCAAGACGCTTGAGAAGATCGTCAAGACTCTTCCCGCTCTTCACGCCCCCACGGTTAACAAGCTCAATGACGAGAACTGGTTCGCCGTAGAGTCCGTGGTCGAGGAGAAGAAGGTTCGCGATCTTATTCCTGCGCTTACCAAGAACGGTGCCACGGGGATTATCGAGCTTCCGCTCAACAAGATCATTTATTAATTCCGCCACTAATAAAAAAACAAGGAGATAATATGGGTTCCATCAAGAAGAAAAGGCGCAAAAAAATGTCGAAGCATAAGTACGACAAGCGTACGAAGGCTATGCGCCACAAGAACAAGTAAGTTAAAAAGTCCGGTTCACTTTGGGCCGGGCTTTTTGCTCTTAAATCAAAATGGCTATGAATGGTGTCGTTGAGATTTTTGTAAAAGGCGGTCCCGTGATGTGGCCGATTCTCGTGCTTTCGCTCGTGGGGCTTGCGATTCTCGCGTGGAAGGCGCTCGAATTCAAGGCCGGGCGCGTCAATTCCAAAGGGCTTGTCTTTGTCTCCACTATCATTACGGCGGAGCCGATGATTGGAATTTTGGGGACGGTCACCGGGATCATTCAGACGTTCAATACTCTGAATGCCTCTGGCTCATCCCCGAATCCGCTTGCTGCAACAGCTGGCATAGGCGAGGCTCTGATTACTACGGCTGCGGGGCTAATTTCTTCACTGATTCTTCTTTTCCCCTACAATATGCTTGACGCGCGTCTTGACGGCGGCGTTGAAAAAGGCGAGTGAAGCGTGGGTAGCCGCAGGAGAAAAGGGGTTAGGTTTGAGCTGACATCTTTGATGGATGTCATGTTTCTTGTTCTTGTTTTCTTTATTTACAGCATTTTTGACATGACGGTCCACAAAGGGCTTCGTGTGGATCTTCCCAATGCGTCGGGCAGGATCGAGCAGGGGGAGAAAATAATCATCACGATTCTTCCCGACGATTCGATGCAATTCAATGGCATGCCACTCGCAAAGGACGAAATTGTTGAACGGGTGCGTGAGCTTAGGCGTCTTAAGATGGAATTGCCGATCCTTATATCAGGAGACAGAAAGTCCTCGCTCGGTGTGGGGATTGAGCTGCTTTCCGATTTGAAGGCTGTAGGGGCTGGGAAGATAGCTTTTCAGGTAAAAGGAGAAAAGGATCCTCTCCGATGAGAGTCTTTTTCGCCATATTGTGCTCTATAGTATTTCATGGCGTTGTCGCCATCCTCTTGGCGTTGGCGATCCAAGAATTTTCGAAAGACTCCGCCACGGTGGAGGTTTCTCTTGATCTTTCACAGGTGGAGCTTTCGTTCTCTGAGAATGAAGCGGCTTCAGAACCGCCTCTTCCCATGCCCCCTTCTCCTTCAATAGAGGAGGTGAGGCCAGAGGAGGCGCCGCCTCCGGAATTAAATGCGGCAGAAGAAAAAATAGAATCTTTTCCTCCTTTTGTTGGAGACGTTGAGATGCCCCGTTTGCCTGACGTGCCGCCTATGAAGATGGATATTCCGCCAAAGAAGGAGTCGGCCCGGGCTCCTCGGCAGGCGAAGATTGATGTCCCGCCAAAGCCGGTTGAAACGATACGCCCTGAATATCCTCGTCAGTCCCGACGGAACAAAGAAGAGGGCGTGGTGAGCCTTTTGCTTCGTATTGACGAGAACGGCAATGTTGCATCTGTCGATATTGAAAAGTCCAGCGGATTCTCCGCTCTTGATGCGGCAGCAAAAAAGGCTGTTCTGAATGCACGTTTTAATCCTGCTAAATCAGGTTCTGAAAGTGTCGCGGCAACAGCCTTGATTTCGCTTAAATTTACGCTTAAGTGATATAGCGCGCGAAATATGGTATAATAGAAAGCAATAGGTAGAGGAATCATTTATGAAAATTACAATAGTCGCCGCAATTATAGCCTCATTGGCAGCGTGTCACGCTGGCAATGTGGAATTTCGCGAATGTCCCAAGTGTGATAAGCGTATCAAAATCGATTTGAAGGCGAATAAGGCGTATGTGAATTTGAGCAAGCTTGAGGGTTCCAGCAAGGAGGTTCTTGCCAAGCGCGCAGAGCGGCTTCTTGCTGATGCGAAAATTCCTCCGGCAAAAGATCCGAAAATTCGTCCTCTCATGGGATGGTCCAGTTGGAACACGTTCGGTGTGGATATTTCCGAGGATGTGATTCTTGATACTGCTCGTGCGATGGCTACGAACGGACTTAAGGATGCGGGCTATCTGTATGTTAATATCGACGACGGTTTTTTTGATGGTCACGGTGAAGACGGCATTCTCAGGTTTCATTCAAAGCGTTTTCCAAATGGAATGAAGGTTGTTGTGGACGGGATCCATGCCGTGGGTCTTAAAGCTGGTACATATTCAGACGCTGGGAGTAATACGTGCGGCAGCATGGGAGGTGATAAGGGAGGTGTTGGAGCAGGGTTGTACGGTCATGATGCGGCAGATTGCAAGCTTCATTTTAATGAATTGGGTTTTGATTTCATTAAGGTTGACTACTGCGGCGGAAAGCAGCAGAAGCTTGACGAGAAGGAGCGTTATACGGAAATCGCAAACGCGATTAAGGCTACGGGGCGCACGGACGTGAGGCTTAATATCTGCCGTTGGGCGTTCCCTGGCGTTTGGGCTGCTGATATCGCTGAGTCCTGGCGTACTACCGGTGATATCCGCGCGAATTGGAAGTCCGTCAAGAAAATCATTGGAGAGAATCTCTATTTAAGCGCATATTCCAAGGCAGGGCATTACAACGACATGGATATGCTTGAGGTGGGGCACTATGTCGGACGTATTAAGACTTGCTTCGGCAGTCATGGCGATACCGGTCTTACCGAGGAAGAGGAGAAAACCCATTTTGGCATGTGGTGCTTCCTCTCTTCGCCGCTTCTTATTGGTTGTGACATCCGCTCGATTCCGGAAACAACAAAGGCTCTTGTCACAAATCCCTACCTTCTTCAGGTAAATCAGAACGAGCTTGGCTGCCAGGCGTATGTTGTGAAGCGCGAGGGTGACGCGTACATTCTGGTCAAGGATGCTTTTGAGCGCTTCGGCAATGTGCGTTATGTGGCGCTCTACAATGGCGGCGACAGCGGGCATGAGTTCACTGTTCGCGCGGCCGATCTTGATTTTGCATCCGACTGCACCATTGACGCGTTCGATCTTGTGGAAATGGGCGATGTGGGAAGCTTCGTAAATGAGGTTACCGTGAAGGTTCCGCCGCACGGCTCCAAGTTCTATCGGTTCGATGCGCAAAGGCGCGTAATGCGCACCGTGTATGAAGCGGAGACGGCTTTTCTCTCCGACTACCAGGAGCTTAAGAATGCCGCCAAGGCGGGGACGGCCCTTTATGTGCAGCGTGCCGACGCTTCTGGCGGAGTTGTTGTGGGATTTCTTGGTAATCGCGCGTCAAACGATTTAATTTGGCGCGATGTCAAGGTTGATACCGACGGCGAATATACGCTTTCTTTTCGCTATGTTTCTTACGGGGAGCGCTCTTTTGATGTGCAGATTGACGCGCTCGATCCGCAACATCTTGCAGTGGCGGATACAAAGGGCACTCTTCAGGAAAGAAGCGTTAATGTGAGATTGAGCAAAGGTCTTCATACGATACGCCTCTCAAATGCAAACGGATGGGCTCCAGATATCGACTGCATGACGATTGCTCCTAAAAAATAAAAAATAATTCCGCAAATGACAAGTAACGATAAATATGTTCTGCAGCTTCTTGTTGAAAGGGGTTTTTTAGATCCTGAGCAGGTTGATGCCGCAGCGAAGTCGATGAAGGCCGAGAACGAAACAGCTCTTGATGTTCTTGTTTCAAGCGGAGTTATTGGCGAGGATGAAGTCCTCGGCACTCTTGCCGATGAGTTTGGCCTCAAATATTGCCATATCAATTCCGATGCCATAAGCGCCGACATTATCAAAGAAATTCCCGGTGACATCGCCAGAAAATATGGAGTCGTGCCCGTAGTCGCGGACGAGGAGTCCATTACAGTTGCGTTTTCCGATCCTATCGGTTACGATGCGATCGAGTCTCTGCGCTACGTTCTTAATGGGCGTGATGTTCAGGCCATCGTTTCGCCGCGTTCAGAGGTTCAAGCGGCAATGGCGAAGCTTTATGCTTCAGAGATGGAAAGTGATGTGCAGCTTCGCAGTGATGATGATGACGGCGCAGCCGTTTCGGAGGATGATGCGCCTGTTGTAAAGCTTGCGAACATGATTCTCACTACGGCCATCGGCATGAAGGCTTCCGATATTCACGTGGAGCCGATGGAGAAGGAGTTTCGTATTCGCTATCGCATTGACGGCGCGCTCCGCAAGATGGATTCGCCGCCGAAGCGTCTTCAGCAGGCGATTATTTCGCGCATCAAGATCATGTCGAAGATGAAGATCTCTGAGAAGCGCATTCCGCAGGACGGCCGTATTCAGATTTCGCATGGCGGCAAGGATCTCGATCTTCGTGTCAGCACGGTTCCCACGAACCATGGCGAATCGATCGTCATGCGTATCCTTGACAAGTCGAATCTTTCACTTGGCCTTCCGCAGCTCGGCTTCTTGACGGACGATCAGGCCACATTCGAGCGTCTAATCAAACTTCCCGATGGCGTCGTTCTTGTAACCGGTCCTACGGGTTCCGGAAAGACCACCACACTTTATGCCTGCTTGGGGCAGATTAATACGCCGGACAAGAAGCTCATTACAGTGGAAGATCCTGTGGAATACCAGATGAGCGGTATTAATCA
>JAGBZQ010000128.1 GCA_017628165.1 Kiritimatiellia bacterium
TAAGCGTAAGATTCGTCCTATAAAGGAAATCTCCCGTTATCCTCAAAAAAGGAACATCCTTCCTCTCCCAATAATCATACTTGCTATCTGTCAAAAAGCTAAGGCCTCCCTTCGGCGCAGGATCAACCGATACATATTCCTTGGCAGCACTGACATCTGGAAATTCAGAACATCTGAGCGTTATTGCATTCCCTGCAATCGAGAATCCCTGGATTTCCATCTCGGAATACGTCTTTTTCAGCTCATCTTTTTTACCACACACATCTTCTTTTATCACTGCATCCTGACATATTTTCCGCGCTTTTTTAGCATAATATACAGTTGTTGCCGTAAGCCCTGCTGCCATGAGGGCAAAGAAAACCGTAGAGACAATCAGCCACTTGTTTGATTTGTGCATTTCAAAACTCCTTAATTAAAAATGTAGACAATTCACCCATATTTTACAGAACGGGGAATAAAACATTGCCATCAAATCCGCATCTGATAAAGCAATGGCTCATATTATACACCATCCGCAACAAATAGCAATATTGAATATCAAAATTTCTGCTATAATTTACGTCACATTAAAATTATGACTGCCTTGGAACTATTCTCTGCGTCTTTTGCACCCCCCTGTATCGAACAGGGCGGGGACGTCTGCGTTTCGTCATTAACGGGAGCAGCAGATGCTTTTCTGGCTCTTTCCCTGACATCAAGGCCGAAACCCCGTATCGTTCTTGCCGTAACCAGCGGAATTCCCGCCGCCGAATCACTGTATGCCGACCTTAAAATCCTGACGGACGAAAAAACTCTCGGCCGCGAAAGCTATGCAACTCGCATTCACCATTTCCCTCCAAGCGCACCTGGCGACAAATCAACCGTCGGTTCGCGTCTGAAAACTATAGCCGCCATTCGCGCATGGGATATTAGCCCGCACCCAGCTGTAATCGTGGCGCCCTTTCAGGCTCTTACCTCATCCATCCCGCAAAAAACACCCTCGAGCATAAAAATCACCCCGTCCGCTTCATTTCGAGAGCTCGTTGAAAAAATCCCAAATCTCGGATACAGGCGCATGGGCATGGTCGAATGCGAGGGCGACTGGTCTGTCCGCGGAGGCATCATAGACATCTGGAGCCCAGGAGAGGAGTTTCCCGTACGCGCGGAATTTTTTGGCGACGAACTCGAAAGCCTACGCTCGTTCGAATGCGCAACGCAACGTTCACTTGAGCTTGCCGCATCAGCGGAAATCCTCGCAGTAAGCGACGAGAGCGCCGCTGGTGAAAGACCTCTTAGCACCCTTTCGCACATTCTGCCGCACGGATCGGCGCTTCTGGCGATTGACCATAACTCCTACAATATCGCCCCGTATAAAACAGAATCAATCAATCTTTCCGTATACACCGGCGACCCTGCGCCACAAGGCGTATGCTCATACGCATTCCAGACGGCCCCGCTGCCTGGGTTCGGCGAACTCGGCGCGGAGAAATCACATCACCCGGAGATCTTTGAAGCTGCCCGCCAGCGTCTTGAGCGCCATCTGGCAGCATCAGAAAAGCGCAGCGTAAAAATCCTACGGATAGAGGGTCTCTCAAAAGGCTTTGAGATCGCAGGCCCTGCGGGAGGGCTCATCGTGGTAACGAAGGCAGACCGCGTTTTCACCAAGCGGACGGGACGCGTCATGCGCAAGCTTCCGCCGCAGCGCGAGCTTCTCACATCGTTTGATGAGCTTGAACCTGGAGAATACGTAGTTCATATGGACTATGGCGTAGGGCGCTTCATCGGCTCGTCTGAAATCCTCATGGACTCCAAGCGCACGGAAGTCTTCACAATTGAGTATGCAGACGGCGCCAAGCTCCATGTGAACGCCACGCAGGCGCACCTGCTTTCGCGTTATGTGGGCGTAAAAGGCCAAGAGGTGACGCTGCACAGCCTTGACGGCAAAAAGTGGAAAAAAGACTGCATCGACGCCGAAAAATCCGTGGCCAACCTCGCCGGCGCTCTTCTCAGGACGCAGGCTCAGCGCGAAACAGCCCCTGGCTTTGCATACGATGTGAACTGCGAAGGCAAGGAGGCTTTCGAAGCGGCTTTCCCTTACGAGGAGACGCCCGACCAGCTTGCCGCGATCAAAGCCATCGAAAGCGATCTCGCCTCAACAAAGCCAATGGATCGTCTCATCTGCGGTGACGCGGGATACGGCAAAACGGAAGTCGCCATGCGTGCGGCATTCATCGCTGCGATGAACGGAAAGCAGACGGCCGTACTTGCCCCCACAACAGTTCTCGCCGAGCAGCATTTCGAAACTTTCACTTCGCGCTTTGACGGAACCGCCGTGCGCATTGAATCGGTCTCGCGCTTTCAAAGCGCAAAGACACACGAAGGAACATTCGAGCGCCTCAAAAGCGGGGTATGCGACATCGTAATCGGCACCCACGCGCTTCTGAGCCACAAAACCTCGTTTAAGGATCTCGGGCTTATAATCATCGACGAAGAGCAGCGCTTCGGTGTAAGACACAAGGAATTCTTAAAGCGCCTGAGAGCCACAGCCGATGTTCTGACGCTCTCGGCAACGCCGATACCGCGTACGCTCTATATGTCCATGACGGGCGCACGCGACCTGTCGCCTCTGAGCACTCCGCCGCGCGAACGCACCGCTGTGGAGACAACGGTAGTGCGCGACTCAGACATGATCGTTCGCGCCGCGATAGAGGCGGAGATTGCGCGCGGCGGACAGGTATTCTTTCTCCACAACCGCGTCTCAACGATGGGGCGCGTAGAAAAGCGTCTCAAAGAAATATGTCCCAAAGCCCGCGTAATCACCGCGCACGGACAGATGGACTCAAAGGAGCTCGCGAGAAAGATGCGCAGGTTTGAGCAGGGAGATTTCGACATCCTCCTTTCAACCACAATCATCGAATCCGGCATCGACATCCCAAGGGCGAACACAATCATCATCTCGGATGCCCACATGTTCGGGCTCGCCGATCTCTACCAGCTCCGCGGGCGAGTAGGCCGCTCAACACGCCAAGGGCATGCCGTCCTCCTTCTCCCGGCGGAGGGACCGATCGATTCCGATGCCCGAGAACGCATCGCTGCGCTCAAACGTCACGGCGGACTTGGAAGCGGATTCCAGCTCGCAGTGCGCGATCTTGAACTTCGCGGAGCAGGAAACCTCCTCGGCGCCGAACAGTCCGGACATATCGCTGCCGTAGGATTCTCGCTTTACTGCCAGCTTCTCAAGCGGACGATTAAGCTAATGAAAGGCGAAAAGCCCAAAGAGATTGTTAACGTGCGTCTCAGCTTGGATTTCATAGTTTATTCGCCTTCGGCGGAAGACGAATCTTCCGCCGCCGCGATTCCCTACAGCTACATCGAAGATGATTCACAGCGCATCGGTTTCATGAAGCGATATGCGAGCGCGATGGGAAACAGTGAAGTCGACGAAATCAAAAACGAGCTTTTAGATCGCTTCGGGCGCCTGCCGGAGGCGGTCATGCGCCTTCACGCTATCGCCAAGCTCAGAATAAGATGCGCAAAAGGCAAAATCGGCCAGATCATCACGAAGGGCCCGAAAGCGACTCTCTATAAATCCGGGACCGGCGAAATCATCTCCGTCCACGAGTTCAAATCAAAATCAGCAGACGGAAAAATTAAAGAGCTCTCATCACTCGCGGCTACGTTCTTTTCGTAAGGCTTTTTTCGGAATAAAACACTTTCCAAAGGAAAAGGCCGCGAGATGGAGCGGTTTCAACACGCGCGGTCCTGGGGGACGCCGCATCAAGAAGCTCTTTGACCGCAATAGGCTTTTCATTGCCCTTCCCCACCGAAATAAGAAACCCAACCATTGAGCGCACCTGCTTGTAGAGAAACCCGTCGCCGCGCACGACAAAAACAAACTTGCCGCCGGATTGCTTCACTTCAAAGGAATAGATGTTGCGTACCGTCGTTTCAAGAACGCGATTAGGATTTGCCGCAAACGCCACAAAATCGTGCTTGCCCACAAAATAGGACGCCGCCTTCTGCATGGCTTTACGATCAAGCGGCCGGTGGCAATACGTCCAATACGGCACCATGTGAGGCGGCATTATCGCGCCCTGATAAAGATGATAGCGATACTCTTTGCCCTTGGCGGAAAGGCGTGCATCAAACGATTCCGGAGCATAGGACGCCTTCAATATCCTGACGGACTCAGGAAGGCGGGAATTGAGAGCCTTTAGCACATTTGCAGGGGGAATCGGCTTTGTGAGATGAAAATGCCCCACAAACCCCTTGGCATGGACTCCCGCATCCGTGCGCGAAGAGCCAAAAATCCTAACCGGCGCACGCTCAAGAAATTCCAGCGCCTCCTCCACCACCTGCTGTACCCCAAGAGCATTCTCCTGGTACTGCCAGCCGGAATATGAAGTGCCGTCATAGGCAATCACGACCTTGTATTTCCGTTTCATTTACGGTTAATTGCCCTTGAAAAGCCTCTTCATGTCCAAAAGGTGTGATTTATCGGCCACAAGCACCGCGTCAGGGGTTGTGATGACCACCAAATTCTTCACCCCGAGAAGAGATATACGCGCAGATCGCGCTACACAGATATTGCCTTCTGAGTCTACCACCGTGCACGGCCCTTCGCGGACATTACCTGACGAATCATGGGGAAAATGCTTGTCAAATGCGGAAAAGCTCCCCACATCATCCCAGCCGAAGTCTCCCGAAACCACCGCTACGCACACGCTTCCTTGACTGTGCGAAAGCGGCTCCATTACTGCGTAATCAAATGAAATACGCTCCATCGACCTGTATCTGCGCGCCAGTACACTATTGGAAAGACTCCCAGACGCAAGCTTGAGAAGTGATGGAGCATATTCTGCAAACGCCTTACGAAACACAGATGCGCGAGCGATAAACATTCCCGCATTCCAAAGATATCCGTCGGCAAGATATTTTTTTGCGGTCTCGACATCCGGCTTTTCCACAAAGCGACCACTTTTTGCATTAACGTAGCCGAAACACTCGGCAGGATACGTTGGGCTGATGCCGATTGTGACAATACACTCCTTACGCTTCGCAAGAGAGATTGCCCTTTTGAGAACACTCCTGAACTTTGCGGGTTTTGATACCATCTGATCGCTCGGGAAAAAACCGATGACAGTATCGTCATCCGCACCAGCTGCCGCCACGCCAAGCGCGACGGCAGCTCCCGTATCGCGGCGCATAGGCTCGCCAATTATGTTCGCGGCGGGCAAATCGGGCAGCTCATGGCGTGTAGCTGAAACGAGATCTTTGGAGGTGATCGCATAAACATCTGAGGCAGACACCATATCCCCGAGGCGCGAAACACTCTGGCGGATAAGACTATCACCACCGAAGATCCTCAAAAACTGCTTTGGGCGCTCCGGGGTAGACAGAGGCCAGAAACGCTCGCCGTTTCCTCCCGCAAGAACAACTGCTTTGAATCCACTCATCGCTTTTACGGAGCCATATAAAGCGGAATCTTTGCCTTGCGTTCGTCGCCGGCAAAATAAAATTCCTGACCAGTCGCATCCATGACGCTACGCCAAAGATCGCTCTTGAGAGAAATCTTCTGGCGCTCGATAGTGGCAAGCTTAATCGGCACTAAAGCATAACTCTCGCCGAGATTGCCGACAACGCAGTTGGTCCTTCCTGCCATAGCCGCATGAACTGCATTGCGCGCAAGCATATAGCAGCGGATAGCATCCGTGCCGCGTGCGGGAACGGAGCGAATCGTGTAGCTCGGATCGAAATACTTGACGGAACTGGTGATGTTCCTGCTCTTGAGATATTCGGAAATCTTGCGCTTCAGAAATTCTCCAATGTCCTTCTTGAGAATATTTCCACTTGCGTCGCGCCGCTCCGGCTCGCCGATGATAAGCTCCTGCCCTGCACCTTCCGCCACAACGATGACGGCATGTGTTTTCCCGGCCGTAAAGCGATTCTCAAGCGCGGTAAGAAGCCCGTTTGGACCCTCAAGCTCAAACTTCATCTCCGGGACAAGGCAAAAGTTCACGACGGGATTGGCGATGGAAGCGTATGCGGCAATAAAGCCGGAATCGCGCCCCATAAGCTTGACAAGGCCAATGCCGCCAGCCGTACCCTTGGCCTCCACGTGAGCGTTGCGGATGACGTTTGCCGACTCGGCAACCGCAGTCTCAAAGCCGAACGAGCGCCCCACAAACTGAAGATCGTTATCGATCGTCTTCGGAATACCGACAACGGAAATCTTTAGATTGCGCTTGATGCACTCCTCGGCAACCTCGCGCGCACATCTGAGCGATCCGTCTCCGCCAATGCAGAAGAGAATGTTGATGTTCATCCTCACGAGCGTATCCACGATGATGTCTGTGGGCTGCTGACCGCGGCTTGAACCGAGGATCGTGCCGCCGAGCTCGTGAATCGTATCAACATTGTCAGGATTGAGCAACACGGGCTGATAGCCAAAATCGGGATTAAGCCCTGCGTAACCAAAACGAATGCCATAGATATTCTTTACGCCGTAATCGTAGGAGAGAATCTCAACAAGACCCTTTATGACATTGTTGAGACCGGGGCAGAGACCACCGGCCGTTACGATCCCTACGCGAGTCCAGGCCGGATCATGAAATATACGTGGAAGAGGCCCTGCCCGCTCGAATGTGGGAAGATGCCCAAGCTTTTTCTCCATCTCCTTCATAAACGCCTCCTCCTCGGAGACGAAAATGCGCTCGCCATCATTGATGAACTCATGATGATGCACGGGCGAGACAATCTTGCACTCCCCCAAGGTCTCAACCCTGCAGGAATACTTGTCTTGATTCGATGCAATTTTATCCAATGTGGACAGCTCGGACATTTCTAACCTCTTTTCAAATACTTTGAATACGAATTAGATATTATTATATCAATTCTTTGACCGGTTCGGTAAAAAATATTACTCAAAGGCCTTCACAAGCCGAGGAAGCGCCTTTTCAAAGCTTACCCCATACCAATGATCTGCCGCAGTAGCCTTGATAGCCTCGCAAACGACGTCGGCGGCAAGAGCCGCAGAGTCTAACGCACTCCTGCCGCGCATGATGGCTCCAGCAAAAACCGATGCGAAAACATCTCCCGTGCCGTGTGACATTCTATCTATGCGCGGATTGAAGTCATATTCTATCTTCGTACCGTCGCTGATGGCGCTGCCAAGCTCATCTGCGCAATAGCTTACGCCGGTCAAAATCACATTCTTCGCCCCGAGAGCGTGAAGTTTGGCGACAAGCTCCTCTATTTCTGAGCGCGAATAGCAAGAGAGCTTTACTTCGCTGTCCGTCAGCAACGCCGCCTCCGTAAGATTAGGCAGAAGATAATCGGCTCCGTTGCAAAGACGCGCCATCTTGGAGGGGAAATCATCTCCGAATCCTGCATAAAGGCGGCCGTTGTCTGCCATCGCTGGATCAACAATGCGCAAAGCCCCGGGATTTGCGCAGCTGTCCATGATAGAGAGGATCGGATCAATATGGCTCTCGCTCACATAGCCCGTGTAAAATGCATCGAACTTAATCCCAAGCTCGCACCATTTCGCCTCCACCTTGCCAAGCTCCGCCGTAAGATCTGCGAAAGTCCAGCTCTTGAAACCGCCCGTGTGATTGGAAAGAACCGAACTTGGGAGTATTGCACACTCTACTCCGCATGCGGAAACGAGCGGCAGAGCAACCGTGGTGGAGCACTGCCCTACGCAACTAATATCCTGAATCGTCAAAAGTCTTTTCATGGTTTTAGCCGATCAATGAAAGAAATTCCTGCCTGACCTTCTCATCGGAACGGAAAGATCCCAACACGGCCGACGTGGTCATTTCGCTGTTCTGCTTCTCTACTCCGCGCATCATCATGCATAAGTGCTTGGCTTTGATAACTACGCCAACACCCTCGGCGCCGGTCTCCGCCATGATTGCGCCTGCAATCTCTTCGGTCAGCCTCTCCTGAATCTGGAGGCGCCGCGCATACATATCAACGATGCGGGCAAGCTTGGAGACGCCGAGCACCTTCCCTTTGGAAATGTAACCGATGGCGCACTTGCCGTAGAAAGGAAGCATGTGATGCTCACAGAGGGAATAAAGCTCAATATCCTTAAGGATGACCATGTGATTGGTACCGCTCGTGAAGTAGGCGCCGTTGACCACCTTCTTTACGGACTGCCTATAGCCGCGCGTAAGGAAAGCAAGCGATTTCGCTACGCGCTCAGGCGTTTTGAGAAGCCCCTCGCGATCTGGATCCTCGCCCAACTCGGCGATAAGGCTCCTAACTAACGCTGCAATCTTCTTCTGATCTGGCTCTTTATTTTTTTTCATATAGGGATATTATACACTTTTTTTTATAGAGGCCAAGCCCGTGAATTCAGACATAGTCTCCTCGTCCGAACTATTAACGCCATTACGCCTTAAAACCCCGGCGAAAGTCATCAAGACAATCTTCATGTCGAGCCAAAGCGAACGATTGTCCACATACCAAACATCAAGGGCGAACTTTCGATCCCAGGAAATGGCATTTCTGCCGTTCACCTGCGCCCAGCCGGTAA
>JAGBZQ010000129.1 GCA_017628165.1 Kiritimatiellia bacterium
CATTGCCGGCAAGGCGCAGACCGGGTCCGGCAAGACGGCCGCCTTCCTTGTGGCTATTCTTACTCGCTATCTTCGCACTCCAGAGGAGCGTGCGTCGGCCGGCGGAGCACCGCGTGCGCTCGTCATTGCTCCTACGCGCGAGCTTGTTATTCAGATATGCAAGGATGCCGACAAGATCGGCAAATATTGCAATTTGAGGTCGCTCGCCATCTATGGCGGTATGGATTACGATCGCCAAAAGCAGGAGATTCTCGATGCGCCTGTAGATTTGCTTGTGGCCACACCCGGCAGGCTTCTCGATTTTGTGAAGACGCGTGTTCTCGATCTGTCGCATGTGGACACGCTCGTCATCGATGAGGCCGACAGAATGCTTGATATGGGCTTCATCCCCGATGTCCGTAGAATAATGAGCTATCTTCCTCCCAAGAACAAGAGGGCCACAATGCTCTACTCTGCCACGCTCAATGATACGGTTATGCGCCTTGCTCTCAACTGGATGGAGGAGCCTTACCGCGCTGAGGTGGAAAGCTCCACAAACGCCACCGATACTGTTCGCCAGGTGGTGTACATCGTCCGCTCCAAGGACAAATTCACCGTCCTTTTCAACCATATCGCGCTTCATCCAGAGGCGCGCACGATCGTTTTCTGCAACCGCAAGACCACTACAGAGGATGTCTACGAATCTCTTAAGGTCCGCGGGGTTTCTGTGGAGATGCTTTCCGGTGATGTCAATCAGAACAAGCGTCTTAAAGTGCTTGACGCATTCCGTGACGGCGAGGTGAAGGTTGTGGTGGCCACGGACGTGGCCGGGCGCGGCATAGACATCAAGGGGCTTGAGTATGTGATTAATTTCGACTTCCCGTACGAGGCCGAGGATTATGTTCACCGCATCGGCAGAACGGGACGCGCTGGGTCCACCGGCATCGCCATAAGTTTTGCCGATGAGGATGAGAGCTTTGCGATTCCCGAGATTGAGGAGTATATCAAAGAGCCGCTGAAGTGCACGATGATTCAGGAGGATGATCCGCTATTGAAGGAGATTCCTCCGCGCGGCAGCAAGCTTGGCGAGGTGGATAGCGAAGCGAAAGCCACTGTGGATGCTCGCGAGGCCGTAGGCGAGGAGGAGAAGGCGGCCGCGGCGGCCATTACGGGAGCCAACGCCGTGACCGCGAGCGGTGCGAGCGCCATTTTGAAGGAGGATGCTCCGATGAGAACGCTTCCCACCTTCGAGAAGGCTTTTGAGCCGAAGAATCCTTTACCTGACGAGGCAAATGTCTATTCCAAGCCAGTCGAGCAGGCCGGTGAGTTTGAGGAGTGGCAAGTCAAGAGTTGATTTTGATATAATTGAGGGCGTTATGAAAGATCTCAAAGCCGCATACAAGACGATCGAAACAGATCATTTTGCTCCCAAGATGGAGATTTCCTTCATCAATGGAGATTGTCGCCAAACATTCCATTATGAGAAAGTAACGTGGAATATCGGCGGAGAGGAGATGGGGCTTCGCTACGGTGAGAACCCTGGTCAGCAGGCCGCTCTCTATAAACTTGTCAACGGCAATCTCGTTCTTGGTGAAGTGGAGATGCTTCAGGCCGGGCGTTATCTCGCGTCTGTGCCCGAGCTTCTTCAGTCAGGCAAGCATCCCGGCAAGACTAACGTTACGGATACCGACAATGCGCTTAATATTCTCCGTTATTTGATGGATAAGCCTTGCGCCGTCATCGTTAAGCACAACAATCCATGCGGCGTCGCCACCGGCAGTACGTTGGCGGAAGCGTATTTCCGTGCAAACAAGGCTGACCGGCTTGCCGCGTTTGGCGGAGCAATTGCGCTCAACCGCGAGTGTGATATGGAGACGGCGAAGCTTATTGTTGAGAATTATGCGGAAGTGGTGGTGGCGCCAGATTTCAAGGAAGGTGTCATGGATCTTTTCGCTACTAAAAAGAACCTTCGTGTTTTCCGCATCAAGAACATGTCTCGCCTTACGGAGTATGTGGCTAAGCACGTGATCGATTTTAAGTCTCTCATCGACGGCGGTATCGTGGCGCAGACGTCGTTTAGCGCGAACGCCCGCAAGAGTACGGATCTTATCCCCGCTTACTGCAATCGCAAGATTACCGACAAGGCCACGGGCGAGGTTTCCTTCAAGGAGTACAGGATTCAGCGTCTTCCCACCGAAAAGGAGTACGAGGACCTTATTTTTGGATGGCTTGTCGAGGCGGGCGTTACTTCCAATTCCGTTCTTTATGTAAAGGACGGAGCTACTGTTGGAATCGGGACGGGCGAGCAGGATCGCGTAGGTGTCGCCGAGATTGCGCGCGACAAGGCTTATACCAAGCACGCCGACTGGATCTCTTGGACAAAGTACCAGAAACCCTTCAACGATCTTCGTCTCGTCTTCGGCGAGAAGGACGGTGCGATGAAGCAGGCCGAGATTATGGAGGAGACTCGCTCTGTCAATGGCGGGCTTAGAGGCTGTGCGATGGTTTCCGATGCGTTCTTCCCGTTCCGCGACGGTGCGGAAGTGGGGATTCGCGAGGGCATCACCTCTATCGTTCAGCCTGGTGGCGCAATACGAGACTGGGATGTCATTGATTGCTGCAACGATGCGGGAATCGCGATGGTCTTTACGGGTCAGCGCAGCTTCCGCCACTGATTTCATCTTAAATTAAGGAGTTGGTCATGAACGGTATTACATTTGGCGAGGCATGGAATTACGGCGGGCCTCTCATGTGGGTCTTGGCGTTCTTTTCGGTTATGTCGCTTACGGTGGCGCTCTATCTTTACTTCGCGCATCGTAAGGCGCCTTTCATCGATGCGGCTCTTGCTCGCCTCAAGAAGGCCAAGGATCCCGAGGCAGAGGGTGCGCGTATTGCAGAGCGCGCTTACGCAAGCGTAGATTGGCTTGCTGACATTGCCGCAATCGCTCCTCTTGTAGGTCTTTTAGGAACGGTGCTCGGAATGTTTCAGGCCTTCGGCGGCATCGCTACTGACGTAGCCGCCGGCGCAAAGCCCATTGTTCTTGCGCAGGGTGTTTCGCAAGCGATCGTCACGACCATCTTTGGTCTGGTGGTTGCGATTCCCTCTCTTGTGATGCACGCCTTTTTCCGCCGCAGGACCGCCCGTCTTATGGCTGCGCTGGAGGAGAAAGCCGATGAAGTTTTCGCATAAGCCAGCCTCTAAGCCCGCCGCGCTCGCATTGACGTCTATGCTCGACGTCATCTTTCTTCTCTTGTGTTTTTTCGTGACGGCAAGTGTTTATTCGCAGTGGGAGAGCGAAATATCCATTCAGCTCCCCGCGGCCGAGACCGCCGATGAGCCCAACCGTCTGCCTGGTGAGCTGATTGTCAATGTCACCGAGAAAGGCGCGATACGTCTTAACGGGATGGAGCTTACGGCAGCGGATCTTGGCGCACGGTTATCAAAGATCGCGCAGCTCTATCCCGACCAGTCTGTGATTGTTCGCGCCGATTCAGCAACGCGGTATGAAGCGCTTGTGAACGTGATCGACACTTGCCGCAAGGCCGGGGTTTGGAATTTCTCGCTCGCCACGTCCAACGATAAGAAAGTCGAATGAGTTTTTTCTCGATATTTCTTGCTGCACAGCTTGTTCTGCCCTCCGACAGGATGGCAATGGCCGATCGTCTCTTTGATAGAGGTGATTATGTGGCGGCTAAGGCGGAATATGCGGTGCTCAAGGGAGCAGATGGAATTGCCGAGGACGAGCTTCTTCATCGTTTTGCCGAGTGTGAGCGTCTTTCCGGCAGGGCGGATTCCGCCCGCAAGTTTTATTCCGAGCTTGCGCAGAGGCATCCGCTTTCTCGCCACGCCGACAACGCCCGCCTCATGAAGGCGCTTATCGGGTCGGAGGCAGAGCGCGTAGCGGAGTTGAAGCTTCTTGATTCTGACAATGTTCGCGCTTCTGTGAGAGCGGCCGCCCTTTATCATTTGGGAGTGGCGCTTAGCGATCGTGATATGCTGAAGCGCTCCTTCACGCTTGATCCGAAGGGGACGTATGCGAAATACGCCAAGTTCCAGCACGCTCTTCTTTTGGCGGAGGATCCCGTGGCGGAGGTCAGGCGCAAGGGAGCGGGCGAGCTTATTGGCATTCATTATTCCGAAGAGAAGGACCTGTCCCGGCTTGCGCTTTTCAACGCTGCGCGGTGCTGCTATTCAGAGAAGCGCTACGGCGAATCTTCGATTCTTTTTCGCCGTTATCTGAAATTGTATCCAGCCGATTCAAAGGCGGCAGATGTCCGCGCGTATGCGGCTTGGAGTGATTATCTCTCCGGCAAGTTTGCTGATGCGGCAAGCCTCTGCGGAGACGGCTCGACGGATGATACGGCGTATCTTCTTGCCATGTGTGCCCATGCTACGGGTGAGTTAGAAAAGGCGCGCGGTCTTATGGCCAGCTATATGGAGAAATTTCCCGCTGGGCGTTATCGCGCGAGCGTGGAGCTGCCTTTGGCTCGCATGAAGTTTGACGGCGCTGAAAAGGCGGGTGATGTGGCTGGAATGGTTGAGGCGGCCAGAAGGAGCGCAGAAATTTCAAAGTCTTCGCGTGACAGGCTGCGTCTTGCGTGGGCTTACGAGAGGAGCAATCTGACAAATGATGCTCTTGCCGCGTATTCCGCTCTCGCAAAGGATTTCCCCGGGTCTGATGATGCGGCAGAGGCGCTTTTTAGAAAGGCGATGATCGATATTCGAGCCCAGCGCTTTTCTGCGGCAGAGCTTTCTTTGTCGGAGGCGCTCGCATCCGGCAAGAATGACGTTCGCCGCGCAGAGGCCCTTTATTGGAGGGGCATTTGCGCCATACGTCTTGGGCATAACGCCAAAGCGGTTGACTTACTTCGCGAGGCGCTTGAAAAGGGGCTTTCCCTTAACAATGCTCTCGAGGCGCGCCTTATTCTGGCGGATGAAGTTTTTAAGGCGGGCGATGCGGCTAAAGCCAAATCTGCCTATGCGGCGCTTATCCGCGAGGGCGCGGCAAGCCGGATGGGCGCGGCGAAGATTCGCGCGGTAGGCCGTTTTCTCGTCGAGTGCATAGAGGGTGAAAAGGCCATTGACGAGGCTAAGCTTTGTGCAAAGGCGCTTCTCAAGGTGGCCGATTCTCCCGAATGGCGCCAGATGGCCTTTGCGCTTCAGGGTGCGGCTGAGGAGGCGCTCGGCGAGTATTCTGCCGCAATCGGTTCGTATAGGCAGGCAATGGCTGAGAAAGTGAGAACAGAAGAGATGAAGTCCGTTTCTCTAAAGCTTGGCGTTCTTCTTTATCGTTCGGGCGATTGCGCAGAGGCAGAACGTTCTCTCAAGGAGGCTGTAAAGCTAAATGCATCGGACGCTTCTATGCGCGCAAAGGCGTATCTTTATCTGGCCAAGACGCGCGAGGCTGACGGAGATCCCCGCGAAGCTGTAGAGTATGCGACTGTTGTCGTGACGCTTTTCGACGATCCTGAAGTTTTGGCTGAAGCCAAGAAGATTCTTTCTCAGCATTCAAGGGAGCGCGAATGAACGAGGACGGGCGCCATAATTGGATATTTTTCGCGGTGGTGCTTTCCACGGCGATTCATGCGGGGCTGATGTTTTTCATGCGTCCGCAGGTGATGACGCATATCGCAGGTGCCGGCGCGCATGCGCGCACTCGTCCTCCCATGGTGGCGCGTCAGCGTACAGAGCAGCAGGAGACTGTACATTTTGAAGTGGTGAAGGATGTTTCTCCCGAGCGTTCTGCGCCCGAACCAGAAGCGGAGGATGTCGTTCCCATGCTTTCAGGCGCGGCGGGAATTACCCCGGAGGCGCCGGAGATTTCTGAGAGCGCCCCTGAACCGGCCCCTGGTGTTTCTGCGCCGCTGATCACGTCTGATCCGTCCGAAGCGCTTTCTCGGCCTATAGTCTCCGTGGCACCCGAGAAGGTTTCCCCGATAGCGAATGGTGAAATCGGGGGAGCGTCCAGCTTGGCTGAAGGCGCGTCTATTTCGTCCGCGTCTCCGTTGGTGGAGTCTGGCGTTCCGCAGGCGGAGATTCCCGTTTCCATTCCCACGCTTGCGGCCCGCGTTCTCCCCGAAGAGGCGATAGTTGCCGCTGCGGCCGAGGAGCCGCCGTCAAAACCGCAAATCGGTTTCGTTCCGGCAAAGGAAGTGTTCAAGGAGGTGGATGCTGCAGTGGTGGAGGCCGAGAAGTCGGCAGTCCGCAATCTTCTTGATGTGAGGAACGCAGATGAGCTTGCCAAGTCGGTAAATACGGTCGCCACGTCCGCGTCTGCGGGAGAGTGGTCCTATTTTCGCGTGCGAGTCATGCCTCGCGCCAGTCTGAAGATAATTCCTAAGGATGTGGTTATTTTGATCGACGCGTCCGGATCGATTGCCAATGACCGTCTCAAGAGTTGCCGCAGGCATGCCAAGGAGATTCTGCGCACATGCATGAATACGGGCGACAGGTTTAATGTCGTGGCGTTTCGCGATGACTTCTCGTATGCGTTTAAGGAGTGGCAGACGGGAGATGCGGCCGCGTTCAAGCGGGTGGAGTCGTGGCTTGATAATCTTGCGGCATACGGCAGGACAGATGTTTTCTCTACCGTGGCTTCTGTGCTCAAGCTTCCGCGAGATCCGAAGCGTCCGCTGATTGCGCTTGTTGTTACGGATGGAATCGCAAACAAGGGCGTCTCGGAGACTTCGCAGATTCTTTCGAAGTTCACCGCTCTTAACGACGGGCTTGTGTCGATGTACATGTATGGGGTTAAGGACAATGCCAATCGTGAGCTGATCGATGTTCTGACGAAGGGCAACCGCGGTGAAAGCTTCATTTATGAGGGATCTCGTCGTCGGGCTGGATCTGAGCTCGGGCAGTTTAGCGACCGTTTCCGTGATCCTGTTCTTTCTGATCTTAGGATAGTTTTTTCGGCTGCATCGAAGGCGGAGGCATATCCGGTGCTTCTTAAAAACCTCTATCGCGGTGATATGCTTGAGATTGTGGGGCGCGTCCCAAAAGGCACTGAGGAAGTGGCTTTTTCTCTGAAGGGGCTTAACGGGGAGAAGGCTTATGAGGGTTTCTTCCGCTATAATCTCACGAAGCTTCCGTTTGACAAGGACATTCCCCGGCACTGGGCGGCGGAAAAATCCATTGATGCTATGCTTCGCTAACGGCGTATGCCATGAGATGTGCCCAAAAGTAAACGCAAGCATCCTTAACCTGTGATGGAATACAGGACCAAAAATGAAGAAGAGCCTACCCGCCACTTGTGGGATGTTGACTGAAATGGTAAAATATCGGGGATTTCTTGAAATTAACATTTTAGAGGATGATTATGGGAAGATTTTGGTTGCTGGCAGTGGTCGCCGCAGTGTCGATGGTGGTCTTCGGGGCATCGTCCGGGAGCATTTACCCAAATTCTTTTGAGAAGCCTTCCATCGCTTCGCTTAAAGCTCTCAAGGCTACCACGGGAAAGCCTTTTTCCGCTGGGTATGTCTTTGTGGACGGGCGCTATATCGCGCCGCCCTATACGGTACAGCGCTATGGTACAGTGATTCGCATTAACAATATTCAGGTCACATCGGAAATTATTCCGTGGAATGAATTTGCCAAGACGCAGTCTGGTGCGGTTGCTTCCAAGTCGGAGGTTGCCGCCGAGATTCCCGCAGAGTCTGCGCCGGAGCCCGAGCCTGTTGCGGAGCCGGAGGTCGAGGAGGAGGCTTTTGACGATTCCGATGCTTCGCTCGATGATCTTTTTGATGATGAGCCTGCCCAGAAGAAAAAGCCCGCAGTCAAAAAGCGGACGCTTCGCCGCGCACCCAAGCCGAAGAAACCGTCCGTTGTCGTGACATATTCTTTCGACGGCGATTTTAAGCACACGCCTGCTACCGTGAAACTTCTCAAGAAGATAAACGATGAGCGCACTCGCATTGACATGGCGCTCCGGAAGGGCGGATATTTCTTTTTCGGTTCAGGCTACCGGACTATCTCTGGGAATTTGTCTACCGCGAAGCATGTCTTCCCGAGCCTGATTTCTGCGATGAAGGAGAATTCTGATCTTGACTCTTTCAATAATGCACTGCGCCTTTCCGGATTGAGCTATCTGCCGATTGCGCTCATGGAAGATCTTTACAAAAGCCGCAATATGACGCGCATTATGCTTGAGCGCAGACTCAAGGCCGATAAGGAGGCCAAGGAGTGGGCAAACCTTCTAAACGGGGGGCTTTGATTTTCTGAAGCATCCTTGGAGAATTTGAATTAAGAGGAGCGCCCAGGATGGATACGGCGATAGCGATAGTCGGCATCGGATGCAGATTCGCTGGATGCGCTTCCCTCAAGGCGTATTGGAATGCCATCATGGAGCAGCGCTCCATGTTTTCCGTTCCGGGATCGGACGCCGAGATTCCTTTTGGACAGTCTAATCTTTTTGCGCGGCCTTACCCTGCCCGTCTTGGTCAGCTTGGCGAGCTTTACGCCTGCGTGCCTTCGATGCAGAACTTTCCGCGTCAAGTCAATGCCGGCGAAAACCAGGATCTCTATTTTGCGACGCAGCTCGCATTTGACGCGCTCACCGACGCATCCATCCGCCTTCATTCGCGCGAGCCGATACGTGGAACTGTGCGCCTTGGATACGCTCCGCCGTTCAATGCCTCTACAATCAACTGGCTCCAGCATACTTTTTTTCTGGACCAGACCATAGAGATTGTGCGCCGTTTCATGCCCAACGCCCCGGAGGCATCGCTTGAAGAGATGAAGGCGAAGCTCAAGGAGTCGCTTCCCGAGCCGAATGCGGCTTCGTTTCTCCTTGGCTCTGGCTACCGATTCGTCTCATGGATAGCGCGCGAGTGTTCGTTCTCAGGTGCGGCTACGATTCTTGATGCAGGAATGCTTAGCGGCGGAGCGGCGGTAATGTCGGCAGTCGAGGACCTGCGTCTTGGGCATGCAGATGTGGCGCTTGCCGGCGCAATCACTCCGCCGATTGGCCGCGCATACTTAGAGGGGCTTTCAGGAGAAGTCAATTTTTCGACGCGCTCCGAGCTGCATCCTTTTGAGCACGATCCAGACGGGACTATCCCCGGAGAGGGCGGCGCGTTCTTTGTTCTTAAGCGCCGCGAGGACGCGCTAAAGGCCCACAACAAAATCTACGCGTTAATAAAGTCTGTGCAGATCGGCCACAATCCGGAGGATGATCCTTCGCTCATTCTCTCTAACGCAATCCGCGAAGCTGGCGCGAGCATCTCCTCCATCGGCCTCATAGAAGCGGACGGATCTGGCATCAAGGAGATGGAGGCGCGCGAGATCGAGGCCATACAGAGGCTTTGGGGGCCGCATCGCCCCGGCGGGCCGCTTGTAGGCATTGGTTCCGTGAAGGGCAATATCGGCCACACGCTTCGCGCATCAATGGCGGCTTCGCTTGCCAAGGCGGCGCTCGCGCTGAGGCATCGAGTTCTTCCGCCGCAGATCGCTCCGAATCATCCGTCTGACGCCATCGCCAATTTGAACTCCAGCGCATATCTCATCACTGAGCCGCGTCCGTGGATCACAGGAGACAGTTCCAATCCACGCAGGGCTGCAGTGCTTGCATCCAACTTCACTCCATGCAATCCCGTGGGAGTTACAAGCCGCGAGGGCCGCAGTGCCGCAATAATTTTGGAAGAAGAGCCGGAGGATAGGATATGACAGAGCTTGTTATCGTTTCCGCGGCTGATGACGCGGCGCTCGCCGAGGAGATTTCGAGCCTTATTGTTTTTATAGATCGCATTCCCGATGCTTCGCTTATAGACATCGCATACACTTGCAGTTTGAAAAAGGGGGCCTCCGTTCTTGCAATCGTGGCCTCCTCTGTGCAGGATCTGCGCGAGCGTCTTCAGTCTGCGCGCAGCAGGCTTGAGTCTGGAACGACGATGCGCCTTAAGGATAAGAGCGGCACATATTACTTTCGGGAGCATCTTTTGGGCGAGGGTCGCGGGAAACTGGCGTTTGTCTTTCCGGGAGCGCTTTCGTTTTACCCCGATATGTTGCGTGACATCGCCGTCTTTCTTCCTGAGTGCCGCGCGCCGTTTGATGAGCTTGAAGAAGTGTTTGCGGACGATCCGGATTTCACCCCGTCAAATTTCATCTTTCCTCCTGCGCCGTATTACAGGCACGACGCTGACATTTTCAGTTCAGGTGCATACGCGCAGGCGCTTGTGGCCACGTATGCCGCATGCGCCGCGATGTCGCGTCTTCTGAAAGTTACGGGGCTTGAGCCTGATGGGGTGGTAGGATGTGCCGGCGGAGATCTGGCGGCGGTTCTGCGCTCTGGTGCGGCGGGCGCTTCCGTTACGCGCGCCGAGCGTATAAAAGCTCTGCGTGAAATCTATAAGATCGTCAGTGCCTCGGTTGACAGCAAAGGCCTTCCGAAGACCGTGATGGTGACGGCGATGCTTCGCCGCGAAGACGCGTTGGATCAGGTGTTGGAGGCTTTTCCGAAAGGCGTGATCTATTTAGTCACGGATTTTTCGCCGAAGATGAAAACTTTCGCGATTGATCCTGATCATGAGGATGCTGTTCTCAAGGTTTTTGCCGATGCAGGAATAAGGACGCTTAAGCTTGAGCTTGATAAGCCGTTCAACACGCCGCATTGCGCGCCGATAGTCTCCGGCATCAAGAAGTTTGCCACGAACTGGATCAAGTATAAGCCTGTCACGGAGGTTTATTCGTGCCTTATCGCCGACAAACTCTCCGATAAGCCGCGCAACGCCCGTAGCGATATGGCCGAGCGTTGGGCGAAGCCTGTTCGGTTTGCGGAGACTGTGCGCAAGATGCATGATGACGGCTACCGTGTGTTCGTGGAGGTCGGGCCGCGCGGGCTTATGACGAGTGCGGTGGAAGAGACGCTTGCAGGCCGTAAGTTTGCGGCCGTTGCGCTCAACTCAATCCACAGGCGCGGCATTCTTCAGGCGCAGCACGCGCTCGCGCAGCTCGCCGCGCTTGGAGCTCCTGTGGATATCTCTGCGATCTTTGCACGGCGCAACGCCAAGAAGCTCGATTTTGACGCTACGCTTTCGATGGAATTCAGAACCGTCATAGAGCGCAAGCTTTCACGCTCGTTTCCGAAGCTCACGCTTCTCGGCGAGAATGCAGTTCCCACGGTTGCGTATATGCAGGAGCCGAAGGGGCGCGGCGCACGGGCGGCAGAACGGGCAGCAGCCAAGGCTGCCCGTGAAAGTTCGCTTCTCCAGTTTGAGGCCGGCACGAGCGATCCGCTCATTTCCGATGCTCCGCCCACTGAGTTTGTGCCCGGCGTTTCGTATGAGTTTACGAAAGTCTTTCGGATTTCGGACGCTCCGTTCTTTGCCGATTTTGCTTATGGCGTAAGCCAGCTTTCCTATTCCGATCCGAATTTGCGCGGGTTGATTCTTCTGCCGATTCCCGTTGCTGCGGAGATCATGGCGGAGACGGCGCAGCGAGTCGTGCCGAACAGGCGTCTTATCAGGATTGAAGATTTCGTCTGCCGCCGCCGCGTTGCGTTTGTGAAGGGGCAGTTGAAGCTTACCGTCAACGCGGAGAGGATGTCTCCCGCCGATCCCGCCACCGCTGCCGTCAAGGTGCAGATTCGCGCTGACGATCCAGACGCTCAGTTCACCTGGCCGGTCATGGAGGCTAATTTTATTTTAGCTCCCGAGCCGTTGCCGCTTGTGCCGTCGGCGGTAGAGCCGCTTGCTCATCCTCGCTCCGTGCATTGGTCGGGGCGCGATATTTATCCGTCCAAGCTCGGGTTCGGCAAGCGCTTGCGAGGCATTGCGTTCGTCGAGAGTTGGGCTGAGAGTGGAATTAATTACGAAGTTGAGGCGCCTTCGGCGGCAGGAAACGTTACATTCACTCCGATGCCGGCATGGACGGTGAATCCGCTTCTTATGCAAATCGTGACGAGCGGCTTTATGCTGTGGCGTTGCCGCGAGAGATTTTCAGGTGCGTTTTCGTTCCCGTTTAGATTCAGGCGTCTTGAGCTTCGCGGAGTGCAGCCCAAGGAGGGCGCGCGCCTTAATTGTTATCTGCGTCTTACCGGTGTGACGCCACGCTCGCATCTTTGCGACATCACGGTCACTGGCGGCGACGGCAATGTCGTCATGGAGATTGATGGCTGGGAGGAAATTACAGAGCGCGTTCCCAAGGATTTCTGCGATATGGTTCTTCAGCCAGCCACATCGTTTATGTCGGAGTGCATGAAGAACGAGTTTTTTGGAGACCCCGGGACGGACGTCGCTTCTGCCGTGATTACGGATGTGCCATATCCTATGTTTGAGCGTAACGAGGAATTGTGGCTTAAGATTCTCAGCAATGTGGTTCTCAACGCTTCGGAGCGTCGCGAGTTTGCGGAGATGAAGGGGTCTGTTGCCCGCCGGACGGAGTGGCTGTTCGGGCGCATAGCGGTCAAGGAGTCTGTGCGCAGGTATCTTAAGGATTTTCATCAGGCCCGCTGGAGCTACGCGGATGTTCAAATCTGGCCGAACGAAAACGGCAAGCCGCAGGCGATTGGCGCCTGGGGTGATAATCTCACCTCCAAGCTCGATGTGGCAATTGCGCATACATCGCAGTTTGTTATTGCTCTTACCGCCGCCAACGCCCGCGTGGGCGTAGATGTTGAGTCGGCGAATAGAAATCTATCCGAGGAGTTTACGTTTGGCGTCTTTTCTCCCGATGAGCTGGAGCTTGCGGCAAAGGCGGCGAATCCATCGCAGGCGATTATCCGCTTTTGGTGCGCCAAGGAGGCTGTTTCCAAGGCGCTTGGCACAGGCATCCGCTATTCTCCTAAGGAGATGGTCATAACGGCTTATCTGCCGGAGTCTGGAGATATTACGATGCGCCTTACCGGTGCATGGGTGGATGTTTTCAAGGATTTTATCGGCCGTGATATCGCCGTTTCTTCGCGAGTCATGCGCGATCATGCGCTTGCTTTCTGTTTTATTCCTGCATCGTTGTTCAATGAAGATTGATTTCCCAGAATACGCTTGTGAATATTCAAAAAATCTTGCGGCGAAATCTGAACGTTTCGCTTTGCAGGTCTATGACGCACCCAACCTCTTAGAGGAGCCTGACGATGGGTTTGGAGCGGATCCGTTCGGAGAGTTGACGCATTCGTCAAAATGTTATGGCCTAAAGCAGCGCTTCCCAGATAGGGTTCTTGTGATGACGGCGGACAAGTGCTTTATGAACTGTCGCCATTGCACGCGGCGGGGACTTCTCGGCAAGGCTGAAGTGGTAAAGACGCAAGAAGAGCTGTCGGCCGCGGTTGATTATGTGAAAGTCCATCCGAAGGTAAGGGACGTTCTTCTTTCGGGCGGTGATATTCTGACTCTCGGTGACGATGAAGTCTTGCGATTTGTTGATGCTTTTGCGGCGCTCGAGCAGATAGAGGTGGTTCGCGTCTGTACGCGCGCAGTCTGCACGAATCCATCGCGCATCACCTCCCATCTTGCCGAGCGTCTTGCCTTATCCGGCAAGGTCTGGGTGAATACGCAGTTCAATTGCGCGGACGAAGTGACCGCCGAAGCGCGCAGAGCCGCTCGGATTCTCGTGGAGCATGGGATTCCGGTTTCATGTCAGAGCGTTCTTCTAAAAGGCGTGAACGATTCGCCCGAAGCGATGATTGCCCTATGCAGGGCGCTCTCCGCCGCCCGCATAAGGCCGTACTATGTGTTTATGTGTGATCCTGTCTCTGGAATCGGGCATTTTCGCGTGCCGATTGAGAAGGCTCTTGAAATTGAGAAAAAATGTGCTGAAGCTCTTGGCGGGCTTTCGCTTCCGCGCTTTGTGGCGGATATACCCGGATCCAAGCGAAAAATTCCTATATCAGAATTGGAAAAGGGCAGTGCAGATAAGAGGGCTTGAAAAAAGTTTAAAATTCCCTATTGCAATGTGAAAACGGATTTGATAAACTATGCACCCGTTGACCCGAAAGGGCGGCATTGATCTTTGAAAACCGAAAGTTGGAAATTTAAGAGAATTGCAACGTATATCGAGATATAAGC
>JAGBZQ010000130.1 GCA_017628165.1 Kiritimatiellia bacterium
GGGACTATTCTTTCCTCGCGCACAAAAGACGCCTGTACGGCGGGAGCGGTAAGGCGTCTCTTCTCCGCCGCAGAAGGAGAATGTTTTAGACCTTCTGATCTGGAGCGTCTTTCTGTGGAGGAAATAGAGAAGCTCATCTATCCTGTAGGGTTTTACCGTGTAAAGGCGCGTCATTTGAAGATGCTTCCGGAGGTGCTCGCGAAAGAGTTCGCCGGCAATGTCCCCAATACGGTTGAGGATCTGTGCGCTCTTCCGGGCGTGGGGCGCAAAACGGCTAATCTGACCGTTGCGGTGGGATTCGATTTGCCGGCGATTTGCGTAGATGTGCATGTTCATCGAATATGTAATAATCTCGGGATAGTAAAAACAAAGACTCCGCTCGAGACGGAAATGATGCTTCGTGAGATTCTTCCTGTCAAATATTGGAAGACATGGAACAGCTATTTCGTTTCATTCGGTCAGACGATATGTGATCCTCTCCGTCCTAAATGCGCGCTCTGTCCCATTGTAAAATTCTGTCATTCAAAAAAGAAAAGATCGGATTTACACGGCTTATGAAAAACTGCTATAATTTCAAGATGAAAAGAATTTTTTTCGTTTTTGCTCTGTGCGTCTTCCGTCTCTGCGCGGGAGTTTACGATGACACGCTTATTTCATTCTCCACCAAGGGGCCTGATCTTTATTCTGACGGCACGGTAGTGGCGGATGGAGAGGTGTATGCTCTCGTTTGGTCTAAAGATGGCGTTTTTGAGGGGTTTTCCGCTGACGGAAAGCCGCTTGATCCGAAGGATAAGGTTGTTCTCGCCGCGCCTTTGGCTAAGGGCGGGAGATGCCCGTCTGTTCTCTTTCAGGTTTCCGCCAATTCGATTCCCGAGTCATCGTATGGGCGATATGCCGTATACCTCTTTGATACACGTGTTGCAGTGGATGGAGTTTCGCGTCCAAGAGGTCTTGATGGCGGAAAGGTGGGGCTTTTGAATGCTTCGGGCGCGGTTTCTTCGTCTGTTGCGGTGGAGAAGGGCAAGGCCGCTGTGGCCAGTATGCTCGGCAGTATCGTGCTCTCTCCGGCTGAGGCACCCTCGGGAACTGCTCAGCCAAAGATCAAGGCGATAATGGTGGGGGCGGAAAATGTTTTTATCACGGTTGAAAATCTCAAAGGCTTCATGCGAGTCGGATCGGGCAGTGGAGTAGGTGCGATATCGTCCGCCGGCGCTGCTCTTGAGACCTCCGGATCGGACGAGGATGTTGTTCTTGTTGCTCCAAAGCAGGGATCGAGCGGGTTTTATAAAGTAATAAGAAACTGACATGAAGCTTGATAAGGTCTCTAAAGGAAGCAGTAAGTTTTTTTTGGCTGGCAAGGGGATGTCGGTCAGGACGGGGCGTTTCATCGGCGAGTCTGCGCTTGTCGGGGCGGTTACCGGTCTTGTTGTGGTGGCGTTTAAATATTTGATTGATTTAGGGCATCACTACTTCGAGATCCTTGAGCACAAGCGCGAAATGGTTTGGGACGATCCGTTTAGATGGATCCTTTTTGCGCTTCCTGCTTTAGGTGCGCTTTTGGGGTATTTGCTCATAAAACGCTTTTCCAAATTGGAGCATGCGCGGGGAACGGACAGTGCCATCAAGGCGTTTCATCAGAAGGAGGGCTATATCACGGGGACGGTCATTCCGGTAAAATCGGTAGCGTCCGTTCTGACTGTGGGCGCAGGCGGCAGCGCAGGCTACGAAGGGCCTGTCACCCTTATTGGCGCGGCGTGTGGAAGTGTGGTGTCCCGTGCCTTTAAGATCGCTCCGCGCGGCAGGCGCATTCTTATGGCGTCGGGACTTGCCGCAGGAATAGCCGCGCTTTTTCAGGCGCCGCTTGCAGGTGCGATCTTTGGGTTTGAGATTTTTTATTCCTCCAGCGATATTGAGGATGAAACCGTTCTTCCGTGCTTTATTGCATCGGCGATCAGCTACGCCATTTATTCTTGTTTCATCGGGCAATCGGCATGGGAGCCGCTTTTTGTGCTTGATAGGCAGTATGTCTTTTCGAATGGGCTGAGGCTTTTGCCTTACTTGGGGCTTGCCGTGGCGATTGTCTTTGGCGTTAGGTTTTATATTACCTGTTTTCGCTCTACGGAGAAATTCTTTGTCGGGCTATCCCTGCCAGGCTGGGTGAAGGTGACTCTTGGCGGTCTTGCGACGGGTGCGATAGGCTTTTTCTTCCCAGATATACTTTCTACGAGCTATTCTATTATTCGCGGCACGTTTTCGATGTCTGAGGCGCATATCGCGGGGTTTGGGGCGATGACGGCGTATGGGCTTCTTCTGATTTTCGTCCTTAAGGTGGTGGCCACGTCATTTACCGTAGGCAGTGGCGGCAGCGGGGGGTTGTTTGCTCCGGCTCTTGTTTGCGGAGCTGCGCTTGGTTCGGCCGTAGGCATGATTTTCAAGGCGATCCTTCCCGACACGATGGGGATCAATCCTCAGGCGTTTGCGCTCGTGGGAATGGCGGGATTTATGGCGAGTGCATTGCGCATTCCGCTCACGGCGATTGTGATGGTGGCCGAGATGTCGGGTAATCACGGGCTTCTTCTTCCTGCGATGTGGGTGTGCTGCATTAGCTTTTGGCTCAACAGCGGTTGGACGCTTTATCGTAGCCAGGTGCATGCGCAGGAGTCTTCTCCAGTTCATCCGTAACATAAAGGAGTGAATTATGTCTGTATCAGGAGTGGTTTTTGATTTTGGCGGCGTGATTACCAGTTTGACCATGCCGGATCTTGTCCGTCCCGTTATGGAAGAGATGGGTGTGCCGTGGAGTCTTCTCGAGGAAGGGTTCGGGAAGTATCGCCGATTTATGGACGGGGATCTCATGACGATGGATGAGATGTATGTGAAAATTTTTGCAGAAGCGGATCTGGCGTTTTCAGATGAGGTAATCCGCGGAATCGTCGAGCGTGATCAGGCGAGTTACACTCTTCGCAACGAAGAGACGATTGCGTTTATGGGCGAGCTCAAGGCGCGCGGTTTCAAGATCGGGATCTTGACGAATATGTGCAGGAGTTTTGTGCCGCGTTTCAAGGAGCATTTCGCCGATGCAATCGCGCTTGCGGATGCTTTGGTCATTTCCGGGGAGGAGAGGATGCACAAGCCCGAGAAGCGCATCTACGAGCTTCTCCGTTCGCGGATCGGGTTAGAGGCCGGTGAGCTTTGCTTCTTCGATGATGTTGAGATGAACTGCGAAGGTGCGCGCGAGGATGGCTGGCATTCTATTCGCTTTCGGGATATTGCTCAGGCAAAGGCAGATTTCGAGGCGCTTTTTTTGCGTTGAAGTATTAGGGGGATTGTGGTATTATTCAAAATATGAGATTGAAATTCAGAGAAGGGCAGACAATGTTGGAATATGTTCTGACATTCACTGCTTTGCTCGTTGCCATAGGAGCGCTTGGCTATCTCATCAGGGCGACGAAGTCTTCCGTGGTGAGAACTGAACGCTTGGTGGGTTCGGAATATCCGTGAAGTCTCACGTTAAGAAAGGAGAATAAATCATGAAGAAGATGAAAAAAGGTCAGACGATGGTTGAGTACATTCTCATTGTCAGCTTGATCGCGATTGCGCTTATCGCTGCCGTCAGGGTTTTCTCTGGAAAGATCGGCGAGAAGTTTGAGGAAGCTGGCGATCAGATCGAAGACGCCGGCAACTAATACTTTCACGATAGGCCCAACGGGGGCTTTCGAATGAAGCGCGCCCAGGCAATGTTCGAGACGCTGATCGCCGTGCTCGTGATTATGCTTATTTTCACGGGGGCGTTCCGTATTTCTCGAATGCTTGCGGCGCGTACTGTTTTGGATTACGCTGCCGCGCGAGCAGCCCGCGCCAAGGCTGTCGGCTTTAACGATTTCATGTGCGTCAAGTCGGCGCGCGCAGCCATGATCCCCGTGGCTGGCAAGAGGCTCTGGCCGGTGGATGACGAAGCTGACGAGGTGTATCGTGTGCCGATCTACATGGCCTCCGAGAACTATCCGCATGCCAACGGAATTCTCGAGTATGAGCACTGGCACACAACGGGCATTGATGTGGATTCCGGCACCGGCATAAGCCCGGTGGTGGATGCTGAGCTCCACATGCGAACGGAAGAGTTTGAGTCGATTGGACGTGCGAAGATTGAGTCGCATTTCCCGTTTTATATGTATGATCAGGGGCGGTGAAAATGGCGCGGCGCAGCGGACAGATTATTCTTCTCCTTCTTTTTACGCTTGTCGTCCTAGTGACGCTTGTGCTTTTGAATGTGGATGTTTTCGTTTCGGTCAGGGCAAAGCACCATATTCAGAACGCAGGTGATGCCGCCGCGATAGCCGCTGCCCACAAGCAGGGTTCTCTCCTCAACGAGATGGGGCTCCTCAACGTGGAGCACATGGTCGCCGCGATCAGGAACG
This sequence comes from Kiritimatiellia bacterium, assembly GCA_017628165.1. Taxonomy (GTDB): domain Bacteria; phylum Verrucomicrobiota; class Kiritimatiellia; order RFP12; family UBA1067; genus UBA1067. The sequence goes on from JAGBZQ010000130.1 coordinate 4,419, forward strand.
ATACGAATGAATGCAAGAGGATTGTTCTGGAGCAGCGCAGGAAGGCGCTCCTGGGGCCTGTGGAGGCTTTAAGATATGCGAATAACGCCGCCAAGAAAAACGGCATGGCAGTGCGTGATGAGTTTTCCGAAATCTTAAGGCGTCATATAGAGGATATTCGTCTTGTCTATTCCGGCGCAGGCGGAGACGGCGAGCCGTATCCCGAGCCGTTCCCCGGAGCGTGGGTGGATTACGCTACGGCTATTGCCAATGTGATTTCCGAAGGGCTTGCCACTGGCCCTGACAATATGGAGTTTTACGATTGTCGCGGCGGGCATCTTCTTTTGAACCGCCATTTTTATCATGCCGTCGCGGCGAAGGACTGGTGCTGGTTTTTTTTCAACTGCAACAATGTTCTCAGTGACTATACGAGCTATCGCGATTGGGGGCCGCTCCCGGTTCGTGATGACGCCCCGTTTGATAACAGCGAGATATTCTCTCTTCATCTCGTCTCGCGAAAGATCGCTCTTACGGATGTCTTTTCCAAGGAAGAGATCCTTGCCATGGTTGGCCGCTATTCTGATGTCACTTTGACGGAAGAGGATTTTGACAAGTCCGAGTTGATTTCCAACTCTGATGAGACATGGTTCTTCTTCGGTTCCGATTCATGGGGCCGCTGGTTCAATGGTCTTGCTCTTGCTGGAGACGAATACGGCTACGAGTTTCCGATAGCCGGTGAAATTAAGGAGGAATACAACGTCAATGGCTGCGCCTCCGTCTGCCGCTGTGTCGCTGAAGTGGATGCCGTTGCCGTGGATTCGCATTCCTTGTTCACATGGTCGGCCGCCGCCAGGCCGTTCGGCACATTGGAATCGTTTGAGGGTGTTCTTTCGCCTGTAACGGCGCTCAAAAACTTTGTCGTGCCGAGCTTTACAGATGTGCGCCTTATTCCGCTTGATGCTGCAAGAGGCGGCAATCTGGCCACAGCCGATTATGGCTGGGTGGTTCATGTCCGTGAGCATCTCGGCAGCTATCTTGAACGCGGGCCGCACTATGCGAACGGATGTTTCTATTGCCTTCAGCTTCAGACATGGGAGCGCGATTACTTCCGCAGGGAGGGTGTGATTTGGCTGAAGTATAATTCTGGCTCTTGCAGAAGGCCTGTCGGCGGAGGACCCGGCGGACATGGAGGGACAAGCCATGGGCATTGAGAAACGCTTTTCAGTCCGGCGCGCGCAGGCGCTTGTGGAGCTCGCCCTCGGGCTTTTTGCGATTTCTCTCGTTCTGGCCGGGCTTTTTGCGTTTTTGTTTTACATAGTTTCCTCTATGGATATGTCGCGCTCCGTTCGTGCCGAGGCGGGGCGTGAAGCTATGGGGAGCCAGGGGATGGACGGGGATTTTTCTTCCCAAGTCAAGAGCGGCACGGTGAAAGTCTCGCCAATGGCGGCTGAATATATCTTCGGATCTCAGGAGGTAGAGGTCCGCGAGGAAGTTCATATGCCAAATATGAAGCTTGCCTTGTAACCTTTTTGCTTCTCGTGGGTAATTACGTCACGGCGAAGAATTGTCTTACGCCGTGAAAGGAGTTGCAATGACAAACGAGGAGCTGCTTATACGCGAACTTGCAGAAGTCTCGGGCGTTGATATTACGCTTGACGGCTACGGAACTTGCGAGGCCGTGGTGGAGGGGAATATCATTGTCATGCGTTATCGCCCAGAGGACGGCGACTGGCTTATTTTCGGAGTCGTCCGAGATACGGGCGAAGAGCTCACGCGCGAGGTGCTGGCAAAGGCGCTTGAGATGAGCCTTTTTGGCGCGGCCACCAAGGGGCTGCATCTCGGCCTTTATTCGCAGGCTCTTGTCCTTTCCGACAAAGTGCCCGCTGACGGTCTTTCTGCCGAAGCGTTGGCCGAGCGTCTTGTTTTTCTTTCGCAGCGCATAAATGCGCTTGCTGAAAAGTTCGAGACGGGCGAATGTGAATTTCACGAGACGGCGGAATCTCTTATTGAGGTGTAGCGATGGAAGGAGCATTTGCATACATCCCCGATGCCATCAGAGCTGGTATCGCCAATATGCCTCATGTTTCTGTGAACGGCAAGGTGGTGCAGGTCGTCGGGACGATTATAAAGGCGAGTGTCCCCGGCGTTAAGATCGGGGAGATTTGTCTTCTCAAGAATCCATGGGAGAACATTGAAATCCATGCCGAGGTCGTCGGCTTTACGAAGGAATCCGTTCTGTTGACTGCGCTTGGAGCGATGACGGGCATATCTCAGCTGACGGAGGTCGTTCCCACGCGGCGAGTCCACATGGTTGGCGTCGGGGCGGGACTTCTGGGGAGGGTTCTCGACGGGCTCGGCAATCCGATGGATTCGGCAGAGAAAGGGCCTCTTGCCGTCGAACGGTATTATCCCGTATATGCCGAGCCGCCGAATCCGCTCGAAAGGCGGATTATTTCGGATCCTATCTCTCTTGGAGTGCGTTCTTTGGACGGGCTTCTGACATGCGGCGAAGGCCAGCGAATGGGGATTTTTGCAGCTGCGGGAGGGGGAAAGTCTACATTGCTTGCGCAGATTGTCCGCAATACAGAGGCGGATGTCACCGTTCTTGCCTTAATTGGTGAGCGCGGCAGGGAGGTGCGCGAGTTCCTGGAGAAGGATCTCGGCGAGGAGGGGCTCGCCAAATCTGTCGTCGTCTGCTCCACTTCTGACAGAAGCGCAATGGAGCGTCTGAAGGCCGCGTATGTGGCTACAACGATCGCCGAATACTTTCGCGACAAGGGATGCAAAGTTTTGCTTCTTATGGATTCAGTCACTCGCTTTGGGAGGGCACAACGCGAAATCGGGCTTGCGGCGGGCGAGCCGCCTACACGGCGCGGTTTCCCGCCAAGTGTTTTTTCCGAACTCCCGAAACTTATGGAGCGCGCAGGTAATTCCGCGAAAGGTTCTATCACTGCCCTTTATACCGTCCTTGTGGAGGGCGATGACATGACCGAGCCTATCGCAGATGAAACCCGTTCGATCCTTGACGGGCATATCGTTCTTTCGCGGCGGCTTGCAGAGAAGAACCATTATCCTGCGATAGATATTCTCGCTTCGATTTCGCGTTGCCAGAATGCGATCGTGACAAAGGAACACGGTGAGCTTTCCGCCCGCCTGCGAGGGCTTCTTGCGAAGTACCAGGAGGTGGAGCTGCTTCTTAAGATTGGCGAATATGCAAAGGGCTCTGATGCCGCCACGGATGAGGCGATCGCGAAGATAGATAAGGTTAATGCGTTTCTCCGCCAGGGCCTTGCGGAAAGGCCTGATTTCAGCACGACGCTTGCTAAATTAAAGGAGGCGGTGGCATGATTCTTTATCCGCTTGAGTGTCTTGTTGCGATTCGGGCAAGACGCGAAGAGAGTGCCGCGGGAGTCCTTGCGTCAGCTCGTCATGACGTGTCTTTGGCCGCTGCCGAGCTTGATTTCCGAAAGCATGATCTTTCCGATTTCCTCGCAGGCAAGGAGGAGCGCCTGGGGCGTGTCTTTGCGGCAGTAGAGGGAAAGAGCGTTGCGATGAGGGATATAGATCTCGTGCGTGAAGCGCTTTCGAATATAGAGTTCGAAGGCGTGTCCAAGGAGAATGAGGTGGTGCAGGCGGAGGCAAAACTGTCCAAGTGCGAAAGTGCCGTCAAAGAAGCGCATGATAATTTTGTCTCAGCGGCAAAGAGCTCTATGAAAATCGATCGCCATCGCACCGAGTGGGCGCATGAAGCTGAACGGATGGAGGAGCGCGTGTCGGAGAGCGAAATCGAGGAGTCTGTCCGTCTGATTCCTTCTCCGGCCGCTTTTTCCCAGGAGCCTTTTGTTAATAGCGTTCCTAATAGCGTTTCTCGTCCTTCGGGTGATCCTGCGCGGATTTTTTGCGCCGCTGCGAGGGAGGTCGCGGATGCTATCTTTTCTTCGTTATCCTTCGTCCACGGAGAGGGGGTGCTTGCCATTCAGCTCAAGGGTGAGGTTCTTGACGGATCGGCCATTCGTATGGAGGTTCACGGAAAAACCCTTAAAGTGGTTGTTGAGCCTGCTACAACTGACGTGCGGGCTCTTGTAGAAGGGAACAGATCTGCATTTGAACAATATCTGGGCGAGAGAATAAACACGTGGCGCATATCGGTGGCGCTCGCAGAAAGGAGGGGGCATGGTCGCAAATGAAAAGCTTGCTGAGTGGCCGGAACTCGCGAAATTGACGGCAGAGGAGATTTGTGCGCATCCTGCATGGCGCATCATCTGCGAATGGCGCGATGAGCCGTGTGTAATGAGGCGCGCCACCATGAAGCCGCGCGATATTGCCGCTCTTTCGATCCGTCTTAACGGCAAGGAATGTTTTTTCGGCATCCCCGACAGAGAAGCCTTCCCTGACCTTCATGAGTTGTGGGCGGTTAAGCGCGATCTTCCCGCCAACCTCCTCTTGGCTCTTGTGGAGAAGGAGTGCGGCGAGATGTTTCAGATTTTGGAGAATGCGCTGAAGGCGCAGGTGGCTCTTGTCTCGCTCGATTCTCCCGAGAAGCGTATTGCGTGTGAAGCATTCGAAATCGTTGCCATGGACGGTTCCGTTCATGCGCGTTTCGTTCTTGAGATGTTGCCGGAGGTGCTTGCGGAGTTTGGGCGTCTTCGGCATCTCGATCAGGCGCATGCATCTATACGTTCTCTTGAGAAGCCGATGCAAGCGATGTACGCGGAGTTTCGGCTGCCGGAGGATGATGTGGCGTGTCTTGCCGCTGGGGATTATCTCCTTTTGCCGGAGCTTGAGGTTTCCAAGGGCGAGTGGATTGAGCGGATCGAGGATGATGAATTGGTTCGCGTAGTCGCGCCAAGAGCTTCAGGAATAAAGTTTTCTGAATTTGCCGATGGTGTGATGCCTGAGCTTCCATCTCCGTCGAGCGTTGAAATGATGGTGGGCGCGAGACTTTTTGCGCGCGGACGCATGGATGTTCTCGGTATAGTGCCGGCTTTTGTGGTGGAGGAGGTTGCGTAATGTTTGGCACGAATGCGTTTCATCTCATAGCCCTTTTCACAGGGCTTTCGCTTGCGGCTCTCTTGGCGATGGTGGCCACGAGCTTTCTAAAACTTGTCGTTGTGATGGGGCTTATCAGAAATGCGCTTGGCATTCAGTCTATTCCGCCTAATATGGTGCTTAATGCGCTTGCTGTAATCTTGACCTTTTATATTCTCTCTCCCGTGGGTGAGGAGATGTGGTCTTTGTACGGCAAGCTTTCGGCGGAAGTCCCCTCTGAGGGCAAGGTGGAGGATTGGACGCGGATCGTCGTAAAATCTGCCGAGCCGTACAGGCGGTGGCTTGACAAGCAGACGGGGGAGCGCGAGCGGGCGTTTTTTGTGTCCACGGCGGAGCGGCTCTGGAGGAAGGATGGCGCAGAAGCCCAGGGGGTCAGTCCGAACAGTTTTCATATCTTGATCCCGAGTTTCTGCGTCTCGGAACTTTCCAGAGCGTTCAAGATCGGCTTTCTCGTGTATTTGCCGTTCATCGCAATAGACATCATTGTCTCAAATATCCTGCTTGCGATGGGGATGATGATGGTCTCTCCGGTTACTATTTCCCTGCCGTTTAAACTTCTTCTTTTCGTGATGGTGGACGGATGGACGCTCTTGATTCAAGGGCTGGTGAGGGGGTATATGGTATGAGCCATGCAGAGCTTCTCGATTATAGCCAGACGTGTCTTGTGCTTGTTCTGAAGTTGTCTCTTGTTCCGATAGTGGTGGCTACGGTAGTGGGGCTTATAGTCTCTGTTTTGCAGGCTCTTACGCAGATACAGGAGCAGACTCTTGGGTTTGCGGTCAAGCTGGTGGCGCTCTCCGTTACAATAGTGGCGGCAAGCTCCTGGATCGGCAGCGAAATGCTTCTTTATACGCAGGATATCTTTCTGCATCTCAATTTGCGGTAGGCTTAAAGGAGGCGCCTTTAAGCGATGTGTCGGGCCAGTGAATTTGCTTATGGTCTACTGTGCATTCGCACTGCTATTTTGGTATAATATTACAAATGGCGAAAAAGTTGATAATTCTTGGAGTTACGGGGTCGATCGGTATGAATGCGGTCGATGTCGTCTCGTCCAATCCCGGACTCTTTGATGTGGTGGCGGTGGCCGCGCTTAGGTCGAAGAGTCAGTGCGAAGCTGTAGCTTCAGTTCTCGGTGCGCGCGCATACGTCGGGGAGGATGCGGCGCTTAGGGCTGTAGAGGAGAACGATGCCGACATCTGTCTTCTTTCCACTGTCGGAATAAGCGGTCTTGCTCCTGCTCTTGCTGCTATAGAAAAGGGTATGGATATTGCTCTTGCCACCAAGGAAGTTATGGTTATGGCTGGTGAGCTTGTGGTGGCCGCGGCAAGAAGCAAAGGCGTCAAGATTATTCCTGTAGATAGCGAGCATTCTGCCATTTTCCAGTGCCTTAAGCCTGTGCGAGATGATATCGGCGTAGCTCCAAAAGATGTTGAAAAGCTCATTCTTACGGCTTCTGGCGGCCCGTTCCTTGACGAGCCTGCCGATCTTTCCAGTGTTACGGTGGCTCAGGCGCTTAATCATCCGCGCTGGAAGATGGGCCAGAAGGTGACGGTGGATTCTGCCACGATGATGAACAAGGGTTTCGAGATGATTGAGGCCAGGTGGCTCTTTGATGTGGAGATGGGCAAAATCGATGTGGTGGTTCATCCCGAGAGCATCGTTCATAGTCTTGTCACTTACGTGGACGGCGCCACTCTCGCACAGCTTTCGCCGCCTGATATGCGCGTTGCAATTCAGTATGCGCTTACTTATCCGGAGCGCGTTCCTGCGGAGCGCGAAGCCTTGGATCTCGCGCGCTTGGGGGCTTTGACATTTCGTGCGCCAGACCAAAGGCGTTTCCCATGCCTGTCTCTTGTGCGTCAGGCGTGCGCAATGGGAGGCTGCGCCCCTGCGATTCTCGCGGCTGCGGACGAATGGGCTGTCGGGCGTTTTCTTGAGGGGCGTATCGGATATTTGGATATTGCCAGATCCATCTCGTTCGCTCTTGGTAAAGCCCCTGATATGCCTTGCGATTCGCTTGAGGCCGTTATGGCTGCCAATGATTGGACATGGCGCACTTTGACTTCTCAATTTGGAGGATAATATGGAATCTTTGCTTTCTTTTCTCGTAACTTGCGGATATATCGCAGCCTGCGTTTTTCTTTTTGCGTTTTCGATTGCGATTCATGAGTTCGGCCACTTTATCGCGGCATTGAAGCTCGGGTACCGCGTAGAGCGCTTTTCCATCGGATTCGGCCCCGCCATCTGGAAGAAGGTCTATAAGGGTGTTGAGTATCGCATTTCGTGGATTCCGCTTGGAGGATATGTTTCTATCCCCGATGTTGACCCTGAAGGCACCAAGGCCATTGAAGGGGCGTCTTCTTCTGCGAAGAAGATTCAGATGCCGGCATGGAAGGATTTTGTCGTGGCTCTGGCCGGCCCGATGATGAACGTTGTTCTTGCTTTTGCCCTGGCAATTCTTCTTTACTTCATCCCTTCGGCTCGCTTTGGCGTTCTGCCGGCGAAGATTGGCGGCATCGTATCGGGAGGCGCCGCAGAGAGGGGCGGGCTCATGGAGGGTGACGAGATCCTCTGTGTAGGGGGCAACAAAGTTTCGGGATGGTCAGAGATGATGACGGAGATTCAGTTCGCTGCGGGACGCGAGACTGATTTTAAGGTTCGTCGCGGCGAGGAAATTTTGACTCTCAAAATCACGCCCGAGTTCAAGGAGAATGGCATGGCGTATATTTCGGCGCTTTCCGAGAGCAGCGATAAGGCCGCGTGCGCGATGTGGATGCCGAGTCGCGGGATCCTCGATCAGGTGGCGTGGGACGCTGGGACCGTCTTTCGCGCGCTCAAGGGGCTTGTGAACAGGAAGGAGATGAAGAATACCGCCAAGGCGATCGGCGGCCCCGTTTTGATTGCCAAGAATACGTACCTGTCCGTGCGCAAGGATGTGTGGGACGGTATCGGTTTTCTCCGATTTATCAACACGAACCTCGCTGTGATGAATCTTTTGCCAATTCCTGTTCTTGACGGCGGGCTTATACTTTTTTCGCTGATCGCCATGATTTTCCGCAGGCGCATCCCGGAAAAAGTCATCGGTGCTCTTTCTACTTTCTTTATGTATGTCTTAATGGGTCTTATGCTCCTTTTGGTGGCCCGCGATTTCTGGCGGCTTGGCAAGGTGGAGCAGAAGGTGAATATCGGAACAGTTCGCGAAGCAATAGATGTTCAGGAGAAGTGATACCAGAGTAGTGAACGTCGGTCATGTGGCCGTGGGCGGAGGCGCACCTGTGAGCGTCCAGACCATGTGCAACATAGATCCGCTGTCCGTAGATGAGATCATCTCCCAGATCGGGAGCGTCTCTCGGCTCGGTTGTGACATTTGCCGGCTCACGGTGCCTGATATAGCGGCAGCCGAAGCGTTTGGGCGAATTCGCAAGGCATCGCCGATCCCACTTGTGGCAGACGTTCATTTTGACTACAAGTGCGCTCTTGCCGCCATTGCAAACGGTGCTGACGCGCTCAGGATAAATCCCGGCAATATCGGCTCTAAGGCCAATGTTCAGTCCGTCGCTCGTGCGGCGAAGGAAAAGGGCGTGCCGATTCGTGTTGGGGTGAATATGGGAAGCCTTGAGAAATCTCTTCGCGAGCGCGTGGCTTTGGGTTCGCTCTCCCGCAGTGAGGCGTTGTGTTTGTCGGCGCTTTCCCACGCTAAGATTCTTGAGGACGAGGGTTTTTACGATATTGTCATTTCCGCAAAGGCTTCCAATGTTTCTGATACGATAGAGGTCTACAGGCTTCTCGCGGAGCGCACGTCATATCCGCTGCATCTTGGCGTGACAGAGGCGGGAACTCTCATCCCCGGCACGGTGCGCAGCTCCGTTGCGCTTGGCATTCTTCTTTCCGATGGTATTGGCGATACGATTCGCGTTTCGCTTACCGATAGACCGGAGCGCGAGGTTTTAACGGGCCTTGAGATTCTCCGCTCGCTCGCCCTTAGAGCGCCTGGGCCTTCTATTACTTCCTGTCCCACGTGTGGCAGGACTAAGGTGGATCTTTTCTCCGTGGCGTCAAAGGTAGAGGAGGCGATGGAGACGCTCTATGCGGAGCGGACAGCTCGGGGCGGAGGATCTGTCAAGTTTCCTCATGTCGCCGTTATGGGATGCGCTGTGAATGGGCCTGGTGAGGCAAAAGGGGCGGATATCGCACTTTGCGGCGCCGATGGTGAATTTGTGCTTTATGTGAAGGGCGAAAGCGTGGAACGTGTTTCTGAAGAGGATGCAGTTAGAAAGGTTGTTGAATATGCAGTTTCTTTATAATAATGCCGTTGCAATCGGCGTTGCTGCGGTTTGCTGTGTTTTTGCGTGGCTCTACGGAGGCACGGTGACGTCCGCGCTTTTGCCTACGGTGCCGTGGGTGCTGGCGATACTTTTTGAGCTTATGATCTGTTTCCCTCAGCGTCATCGCGGAGAGAGTACCACGCAAGCGCGTGTGCGCGTCTGGAATCGTCTGAAACGAGATCCGCTCACATGGGTGGTTCTCGCTTTTCTTCTGATTCTTCTTATCCCTTTCTTCAACAAAGGTCTTTGCCCGTGCTGTGATTATCCTGAAATAAAATTCGACGGAATGCGTCAAGCTCCGCCGATTCCATTTTTGCCGTATTGCGTAAATCGCGCCGAGCATTTTACGGTGCTTCTTTGGTTTGTCCCTGCGCTGACCGCGATGCTCGCTGTGCGCCATGCGCTTCTTGCGGAAGGCAAGCGTACTCTTCTCGCTCTTATTGTCTGGAATGGAGTGGCGCTAAGCGTATTGGGGGTTGTTCAGCATGTCTGCCAGGCGGAGAGCCCTCTTTGGGCTGAGGGCTGGGGGGAGAAGGCGTATTTCTTCTCTACATTTGGCTATCCCAACATGGGGGGGGATTATTTCACCACGCTTTTTGCTCTTGCCGTGGCGCTTTGGAGATGGAGGCTTGATGAGGTCAGGGCTGGGATTCCGGCGGGTGCCGGCGCGAAGAAGGGGAATTATGCCCAATTCTGGCGGAAGCATTTTTATCTCATTCCCGCGGTTGTTTTTTTTCTGTCGGCGATGATGACCTTGTCCCGCGCGGCCATTGTCCTTGTCTCTTGCCTTGCGGTTCTTTTCTTCGTCCATTCGTTCATAAGCCTTCTTGCGAAAATGAGCAGGCTTAAGCGCGTCAAGGCTATCGGTGCGAATATAATCGCTATCGCAGTGGTGTCCACGATCTTCTACGGATTTTTCTTCAATCGCGATACGATGATGAATGCTGGCGGCTTCCGCAACGAATTCAACGAGGAAATATCCACCTTGAGCATAGACGCCATGCTTGACCGCGCGGCAGGCAAGGGCCAGTACCACGTCCGTGTGGCCACCGCCATCTGGCTTGACAACATTCTCTTCGGGTGTGGCGGCTGGGGTTACAAACATTTCTGCGTTCCTGAAATGACCGATGAGGAGTTTCGGCAGATGCAGAGCATAGGCGGCATCAATGTGCATAATGATTTCCTGCAGTTCCTTGCCGAGCACGGCATCGTGGGATTCGCTCTTATGGTTGCTATGGTGGTCTTGCTTCTCTCTCCGATCGTTCGGACATGGAAGAAGCTTGTTATAGCGGCTGCGTTTACCAAGGGGAGCGAGCGTCCGCCGCGGCCTATTGCCATTTTCGCTTTGCCCGCAAGCACATTCTGTATCCTTGCGGCGCTTGTGGCTACGCTTCTGCATTCGCTCGCCGATTGTCCGCTGCGCAGCCCGGCAGTCCTCTCGCTCTTCTTTGTAGCGCTGGCGGCCGCCGAAGGATTTATGCCAAAACTTAAAAAGAACGACGAATAAAATCGGAGGAATTACCATGCTTCACGTAAACGAAAACTACTCCAAGGTTCGCGCAAGCTACCTTTTTACGGAAATCGCCCATCGCGTGAGCGATCATCAGGCCAAAAATCCCGACGCAAAAATAATCCGTCTCGGGATCGGCGATGTTACCGAGCCTCTTGCCCCGGCGGTTGTCGAAGCGATGCACAAGGCTGTTGACGACGAGGCTTCGCGCGGAACATTCCACGGCTACGGCCCTGAGCAGGGATATCTCTTTCTGCGCGAGAAGGTTGCCAAGGTTGACTTCGAGGAGCGCGGAGTGGATATCGCGGCGGACGAAATCTTCATCTCCGACGGTGCGAAGTGCGACTGCGGAAATATCCAGGAGCTTTTCGGTGATGACGTCAAGATAGCTGTCGGCGATCCCGTTTATCCCGTTTATGTGGATACGAATGTTATGGCAGGCCGCACTGGCGCAGACGAGAGAGGCCGTTATGCTAATCTGACGTATCTTGATTGTGACGCCTCCAACGGATTCGTTCCTTCCCCGGAGTCTGCTGCAGGCTGTGATATCGTATATCTCTGCTATCCCAACAATCCCACGGGGGCGGTGGCTACGAAGGCCCAGCTTCAGGCATGGGTGGATTGGGCAAACGCCAACAAGGCTCTCATTCTTTTCGATGCCGCCTATGAGGCGTTTATCCGTACTCCCGGCATCCCTCATTCGATCTATGAGTGCGAGGGGGCGAAGTCCTGTGCGATTGAATTCCGCAGCTTTTCCAAGACGGCGGGCTTTACAGGCATCCGCTGTGGCTACACGGTCGTTCCGAAGGGGCTTTGCGCTTATGCGTCCGACGGCTCTAAGGTGGAGCTTCGCCCAATGTGGATGCGCCGCCAGACCACGAAGTTCAACGGTGCGAGCTACATCACACAGCGTGGCGCCGAAGCCGTTTATTCTCCCGAAGGCCGTGAGCAGTGCCGCAGGACGATCGATTTCTATCTTGAGAACGGCCGTCTTATGAAGGAGGCCGTGGAAGCGCTCGGCTATCGCGTTACAGGAGCTGTTGATTCTCCTTATCTCTGGGTTGATGTTAAGGGGGCGAGCTGGGATATGTTTGACAAGCTTCTCCGCGAGGCGAATATCGTAACTACTCCCGGCGCGGGATTCGGCTCGGCAGGCGAGGGCTATATCAGAATTTCCTCGTTCAATTCCCGTGAAAACGTTCTTGAGGCGATCGAGAGACTCAAGGAGGTCCTGTGACTTTCCTTTCCTCTGTCCTGATGCTTTCCGTCATCACTTGGTATCCGTCTGCTGATTGGGTGGAGAAGCCGAATTCCGTGGCTTCCCCCGAGGCAAAGAAAGGTGGGGTCGTGAGGTTCTTCGGTTCGCAGGCGCCGAAGAGCCACAATGCCTACATAGACAACAATACGTACACGATCATGATGTTCTCGCTCATGTACGATCAGCTTGTCTCCACAAATCCCGATACGCTTGAGTCGGAGCCCTCCCTGGCGAAAAAGTGGGGTGTTTCTGAGGACGGGCGCGAGTTCACGTTTGTTCTGGACGAGCGTGCCGTGTGGTCGGACGGGAAGCCTGTTTCCGCTCGAGACGTCAAGTGGACGTTCGATACGGTGATGGATCCTAAAAGCGACTCCGGTCCGTGGAAGACGATTCTCGGTGATTTCGAGAGTCCGGAAATTCTCGATCCGGAAGAAGCCCGGCCGATGCAGATTCGATTCAGAAAGAAGGGAGACAGCCCCAGAAACTGGCGCGATCTTATGCACTGCAGCACGTTCTGGATCATGCCTATGCATGCTTTTGGCAATCAGGATTTCAACAAGATCGATTTTGTCGGGGCTGTTACGGGTGGGCCGTATGCGATTTCGCGTATCGAGGAGCAGGTGGAGACGGAGTACCTGCGTGTCAAGACATGGTGGAAGGCGTCTTCGCCATCCTGCCGCTATCTCTACAATTTCGACAAGATTTTGATGCGCTATTTCGCCGGGCAGGAGAATGGTTTTGCCGCGCTCAAGAAGAAGATCATTGACGTTTATCCCACATATACCGCACGCCTTTGGGTTAAGGGCACAAAAGGCAGGGCGTTTGACCGGAACTGGATTCTAAAGCGCAGAATTTCCAATCACGAGCCGGTCGGGTATCAGGGCTTTGTCATGAATATGCGCGTGTTTCCGTTTGACGATGTTCGCGTCCGCAAAGCGATGGCTAAGCTCATTGATCGTGTGATGATGAACAGGACGATGATGTATGGCGAATACTTCATGCAGAATTCTTTCTTCTGCGATCTTTACGATAAGAATCATCCTTGCTCCAACGAATTGCTGCTCTTTGATCCGGATGGAGCGAAGAAGCTTCTTGAAGAGGCGGGATTTCAGCGGAATCCGGTGACGGGGATTCTTGAAAAGGACGGCCGCGCGTTTCGCTTCAACTTTCTTTCTCGCGCCGCTTCTGAGGACAAGTTTCTGATTCATTTTGATTCTGCGCTTAAGTCTCTCGGTATAGAGATGTCGATCGTCCGAAAGGATTTCGCCAACTGGATGAAGGATATGGACGACTTTAATTTCCAGATGACGTGGTCGTCAATGTCGGCGACGGTATTCCGCAACCCCGAGCTCGTTTGGCTTTCGTCCGAGGCTGACCGCAAGCAGAGCGGCAATTACTCTGGATTTAAGTCCAAGGAGGTTGACGAGCTTCTGAAGAGGGAGAAGTCTCTCACAAGCGCCGAAGACCGTAATGAGCTTTATCGTCAGATAGACAAAATTGTCGCGGCCGAGCACCCATACGCTTTTCTTTGGAATATCGCCGCAAAGCGTATTCTCTATTGGAACAAGTTCGGCATGCCCGAGAGCATTCTTTCCAAATACAATCAGGAGGACGATGTTCTTGCCTACTGGTGGTATGACGAAGACAAGGTTCGTGAACTTGATGCGGCGATGGAAAACGATGGTTTTCTGCCACAGGTTCCGTTCGAGGTGGATTTTGACGAGGTGATGACGAGGAAGAAATGAAAGACGATTACGAGCTTTTAGATTCTGGCGACGGACGCAAGTTGGAACGTTTCGGGGATTATGTCCTCGCGCGGCCATGTTCGCAGGCGATGTGGAGGCCCGAACTTTCTGAAAGCGAATGGAGCCGCGCCGATGCCTCTTTCGATCGCGAGGACGGCAACCGCTGGCACGGGCGAGTCAATCTGCCAAAGGAATGGCGCATAGAAACTGCCGGTGTTAAGTTCAAGCTTGGAGGAACGGATTTTGGGCATCTTGGTATTTTTCCTGAGCAGCGTGCGCAGTGGAAGTGGATTCGCTCCAAGGTGGCGGAGGAGGGCGAAAAGCGCGGAGCGAAAATAAGCGTTCTCAATCTTTTCGCCTATTCCGGCGGATCGACTATGGCGGCGGCTCTTGGGGGCGCGGAAGCGTGCCATCTTGATGCATCGCGCGGCATGGTGGAGTGGGCGCGCGAGAATGCGGTGTTAAACGGTCTTGGTTCTGCGCCTATCAGGTGGATTGTGGATGATGCGCACAAGTTCATGAAGCGCGAAATTCGCCGCGGCAGATCTTACGACGGAATCATTCTCGATCCGCCCACGTTCGGGCGCGGCGCTTCCGGTGAGATGTATAAGATAGAGCGCGATCTCAAAGAGACGCTTGGGCTGGTGCGTGATTTGCTCTCCGCGAATCCCGCGTTTGTTCTTTTCTCATCGCATACGCCAGGTCTTTCCTGCCATGTGGCCGAAAATGTTTTGGGGCAGCTCTTCCCTTCGGCGAGTCTTGAGTCGGGTGAAATGCTTCTTGAAGGATCGGCACTAAAATGTCCAAGCGGAATCTACTGCCGTGCGATATTTTAAGAAGGGGGAATGAGTGGTCGGACTGGCGGGGATCGAACCCGCGACCCCAACATTAAAAGTGTCGTGCTCTACCAACTGAGCTACAGTCCGAGGTCGTATGCATAAGTATATCAAATTTTACTGACGAAAATCAATATGACAGTTGCGGTAGGTTTGAGCGGCGGTGTGGATTCGTGTGTTTCTGCGCTTTTGTTAAAAGAGGCGGGGCATAATGTAGTGGGAATCACGATGAAACTCTGGCGCGGCCGCTATAAGGGCGGCGATAAGGCCGGGTGCTTTGGTGCGAACGAGAGCCAGAATATCGCGGCAGCCGAGGAGTTTGCGAAATCGGCTGGAATTGATTACAGGGTTTTTGATTGCTCGGAGGAGTACGACAGGACGATCGTTTCCTATTTCAGAGATACTTATCTTTCGGGTAAAACGCCTAATCCGTGCGTCTATTGTAATGCGCTTGTGAAGTTTGGCCTTCTTCCGCGATTGGCGATGGAATCGGGGCTTGAGTTTGACAAGTTCGCCACGGGGCATTATGCGCGCGTTGTGGAGGCGGATGGAAGGTTTAAGCTCTTTAGGGCAAAGGATTCGGCAAAGGATCAGAGTTATTTTCTCTATCGTCTTACGCAGGATCAGCTTGCCCGTCATATTTTCCCTATGGGGGAATTGACGAAGTCTGAAGCGCGGGAGTTTGCTCGTGAGCATGGTCTTGTGGCGGCGGACAGGCCTGATTCGCAGGATTTCTATTCGGGCGAGACGAGTGAGCTTATTGGTGCGAGCGAAAGGATAGGCGATATTGTGACGTTGGACGGTAAGGTGGTCGGGACGCATGGTGGTTATTGGAAGTATACGATCGGGCAGCGCAAGGGGCTTGGAATCGGTGGGGCTGGCGAGCCTTATTATGTCACAGGTCTTGATGCGGCGAATAACCGCGTGATTGTGGGGCGTCATGGAGATGCCGTGGCTGAGAGGCTGCGGCTTACGGATATCAATTGGGTTTCCATCTGCCCGACGGACGCCGAATTTGAATGCCGCATCAAAATCCGCAGTGCGAGCCGCTTGGAGAAGGCGGTATTCAGGAAGGGTGAGTGTATTTTCCCGTCGGGGGTATTTGGCGTTGCGCCGGGCCAAAGTGCAGTGGTTTACGCGTCAGAATCCGACGAAGTTTTGCTCGGCGGAGTTATTTTATCCTAAATTCTCTCTTTTCGTGTACCGCGCCGGGTATCCCCCAGCCGAAGGCTGTCCACGAAGCGGAGCAGGGGTGGCGCACAGTTGCGCATCGTTTTCGTGCCGTTGCGCACGATTCTCGCGTCCTTGCGCATTCATCTAAGCGAAGCGCAAATCTACAAAACCATTAAAACCTCATTCAAGCGAAAGGGAGGGTCGGTGAGACGGTAGCGTAAAATGCTAAGATTTTATATGAAAGAAATGGTATAATATAGGTGGTTTTTGACGGGATTTAAAGACTTATGAATGATTTAGCCATACAAGAATTATCTAATTCTGATGTTATTCGTTCGCGAATTTTTACGATTCGCGGCGTTCAGGTTATGCTTGATAGAGATTTGGCGGAACTGTATGGAGTTGCGACAAAGGTATTAAATCAA
>JAGBZQ010000016.1 GCA_017628165.1 Kiritimatiellia bacterium
ACGAACGGCCAGGACCGCTTCTGGTCAGTGGTCAAGAAGGGGTCTGAGCTTTCGCTTCTCCGCGAAGTGGCGGGCAAGATAGAAGCGATGGATCCTGGCGGAAAGGAGCTTCTGACGCAGGATCTGTATCTTGCGATCGAAACGGGGCGCAGAGTTCCCGACGGGCTTGAAATGGGGCCGTTCAGCATTTTGGGAGACGCCGCATGGCGCAATCTTCTCGGAAGCGTCAATTGCAGGGTGGCCGCGCTTTCGGGCTATACGTTCGCAATTGAGCCTCCCGTGTGCGGTGAGCGCGACATAAATGTACAGATGGAGTATTGGCGTATTCTCAAGGCGCGCTATCGCCTGCGTGAGACCATCGAGCATTTCGGGCAGAATGCCACCACGCTCCTTCTTCTTGAGCTTGACGGCGGAAAGGATGCGTCCAAATGACGGCAGCGGAAATACGCGCCAAAATTATCTCTGCGGTTTCCGCCAACGGCGGGCATCTGGCGCCATCGCTCGGCACGGTAGAGCTTTCTATGGCTCTTTGCGAAGTTTTTGACCCTTCTTCCGACAAGGTTGTTTGGGATGTCGGTCATCAGGCGTATGCATGGAAAATCCTTACAGGCCGCGATGCGGAGTTTTGCACGCTTAGAAAGTTCGGCGGGATTTCAGGTTTTCCGAATCCTCTTGAGTCTTCTGCTGATGCGGCAGTCGCTGGCCATGCGGGAGTTGCTCTTTCCGTGGCTGAAGGCTATGCCGCAGCGCGCGATCTTAATGGGACTAAAGAGAATGTCGTGGCGGTTGTTGGAGATTCCGCTCTTGCAAACGGTACGAGTTTTGAGGCTCTCAACAATTGCATTGCTGCCACAAAAAAGGTGATTCTCGTCCTAAACGACAACGGCATGAGTATATCTAAGCCGACGGGCAGTTTTTCGCGTTTTCTCGGCTGGCTCATTTCCGGTGTGCGTTATAATCGCGCAAAAGCAGCGGCAGAGAAGGCCGGGCACGCGCTTAAGCTTACATTTTTAAGGCGTCTCTACCATAGTCTTGAGAGCCGCGTTAAGTCGCTCTTTCTGGCGAGCCGTTTTTTCGAGCAGTTTGGGCTTAGGTACATCGGCCCGGTAGACGGCCACGATGTAGAAGCTCTAAAGGCCGCGTTTACCGTGGCTAAGGAGGATAAGCGCAGTGTGATTGTTCACGTGGTAACTAAAAAAGGCAAGGGGTACAGGTTCGCGGAGGAAGATCCGACCTCGTGGCATGGCGTAGGGCCGTTCGATATTGCTTCGGGGGTTGCCGCCAAGCCCTCCGTGCGCTCCTGGAGCCAGGTTTTCGGCGATGCCATTTCAAAGATGGCCGCGAAGGATTCTCGCATAGTTGCCGTCACGGCAGGCATGGCTGAGGGTACTGGGCTTGCTCGGTTCGCCCGTGAGTTCAAAGAGAGGTTTTTCGATGTCGGAATAGCTGAAGGGCACATGGTGTCTTTCGCGGCGGGTTTGGCGGCGGCCGGAATGCGTCCTGTCGTTGCCGTGTATTCCACTTTTCTCCAGCGTGCCGTGGATCATGTGATGCATGATGTTTGCATAGCATCTCTCCCCGTGGTTTTCTGCGTGGATCGTGCCGGAGTGGTGGGCGAAGACGGAGCCACTCATCAAGGTCTCTACGACATTGCGATGTTGCGTGCAATTCCGAATATAACGATCTGCCAGCCGGAATCGGCGGAGGATTTTGAGCGCCTTCTAGATGAGGCGCTGCTACGAAACGGGCCTACCGTCATACGCTATCCGCGCGGAGCTGCCCCGGAAAAGCCGAGTGTGCGCGTGTCTGCTCCTGCAGAGGAATCGGGTCTGTCCGTCTGGGCGCTTGGCGACTCTCTTGAAAAAGCCAATGATGTGGCCGCTCGCTTCGGCGCAGAGGTTGTGCCCGTAAGGTATATAAAGCCGTTTGATTTTTCAAGGATAGATGAGCTGCGCTCGAAGGGTGTTAAGATTGCAACTATCGAAAATGGCAGTGTGGCGGGCGGCTTCGGCGAAGCTATAGGAGCCGATTTCAGATTTGGCTGGCCGGACGAGTTCATTCCGCATGGATCTCCTTCCGAATTGGAAAAACGATACGGAATGGACGTTCCCTCGATTGTTTCCCGGTTGGAATCGTATGGATTTGTAAAAAGAAAGGATGAGGAGTAAAATGGCTCAAATGCATGGAACCGCGGGAGAATGGTCCCGCGTAAAGGGCACTCTTCTCGGGCTTTGGCCTGTTTTCACAAGTGTTTTCGCCGCTGGATTCGCCGCTGCGATGACGTTCTTCGGATTTTTTGTTCTGGGAGCTTTGATACTCGTTGTTTCGCTTGCGCTCTTCGGGTTTTTGGTGGTCAAGTGGGTGCGCTTCATCGAGCGCTATTTCACCGGGGCGCGCGGCGAGGAGCGCGTAGCCAGCATTCTTTCGTCTCTTTCCAACGATTGCCATGTGTTCAACGATTTTATGGTAGGCCGTAGGCAGATTGACCATGTGGTTGTGGGCCCGGCCGGTGTATTTGTGGTGGAGACGAAGTTCTGGCGCGGCAGGGTGACGATTGAGGACGGGCAGATCCTCGTAGATGGAAAGAGACCTTCGCGTTCTCCGCTCGAGCAGGTCCTGAAGGAGACGGAGATTGTTAAGTATGCCCTTGCCGCGTTGGGGTGGAGCGGTGATGTGACTCCGCTTCTTGTTTATGCTTCAGACACTTTTGCGCTGAGGAGTGCAGAGCTTTCTGGCGCGGTTATAATGAATTCGTGCGAGATCGCCGGAAGTTTCGCGGCGAATCGCGTAGTGATGTCTCCCGGTGAAATCGGGCGGCTTGTGTCTCTTATGGAGAATAATATATGAAATGCTTGTCGTTTGTCTTGTGCGCACTTTTTTTCTGCGCTGATCTGTTCTCGGCCGATGTGCCGGAAACGGCGGTTTGTTCACGCAGCCACTATGGTGAAATAGGGCGGCGCATTGTTACTCTTCTTCAGCGGCATCATATTCTCAAGCGCCAGTTTGGTGACGAAATGTCGCAGCGTGCTTGGACGAATATCGTCACGTATTACGATTTCGACCATACCGTATTTTTGAAGAGTGACATTGAGCTTCTTCAGCAGCACGAGTTTACGATCGATGACGAGCTTAAGGCCGGGAACGTGGAGTTCGGATATAAGGTGCACAGGCTTTACTCCGCGCGCATCAAGGAGCGTATCCATTTCGCTACGAATCTTATACTTAAGGGTGAATGGGATTTTTCAAAAGATGAATTCTACGACATTAAGCGCAAGGACGCTCCGTGGCCGGAGACGCGCAGCGAGGCGGAGGAGCTTTGGCGCAAGCGCATCAAGAACGAGCTTCTTGCGATTACACTTGTACGCGAAATAGACGCGGAGAGCGTAAAGACGAAGGCGAAGGAGGAAAAGACCGAGAAGGCGGACGGCGACGAATTTAAGGAGCCTGAGCTTACGCCAGAGAGGACGCTTCTCAAGAAGTATGCGCAGTATTGCCGCACGATGACGTCTCCCGACGCAGAGACCGTTCTCCAGTTTTATCTCTCAGCCGTCTGCCGCGCGTATGATCCGCATACGGACTATCTTTCGCCCATGTCCGAGGAAGAGTTTGAAATGAGCATGAATCTTAAGCTCTGTGGAGTTGGAGCGGTTCTTTCGATGGATGACGGGGCTCTTAAGATTGCCGAGGTAATGCCGGGCGGGCCTATGGATGTGGACGGCAGAATCAAGAAGGGCGACAAGATTGTGGCTGTCCGTCAAGGTGACGGAGAGTGGGAGGATATCATGTGGCAGCCGATGAATAAGTCTATTCGCAAGATTCGCGGCGAAAAGGGTTCGCTCGTGGCTCTCGAGATTATTCCGCGCAGCGATCTTTCCGGCGCAAGCCGCAAGAGAATTGAGCTTGTCCGCGATGAAATCAAGCTTGAAGAGCAGGCGGCGACTGGTCATGTGGAGAAGGTTTCCGTTTCGGCGGGGGAGTTGAAGTTAGGGTATGTCCGTTTGCCGAGTTTCTACGGTACGATGGGCAAAAAACCGGGAGATGAAGGATTTCTCAGCTGTGCCGGAGATGTGGCAAAGTATCTCGCTCAGTTTAATGCGGAGGATGTCGCGGGGCTTGTTCTCGATCTTCGCGGCAACGGCGGCGGAAGCCTTAAGGAAGCCGTCCTTCTTTCGGCGCTCTTTGTGGGGTCTGGTCCGGTGGTTGTCATACAAGACCGTCTTGCCACAATTCCGCTCACAATCCCGCACGGCAATCCCGTGGCGTTCAAAAAGCCGATAGTCTGTCTCATAGACAGGGCTTCGGCTTCGGCGTCTGAAATCGTCGCCGGGCATCTGCGTGATACGGGACGCGCCGTTGTTCTTGGTGACGTGAGCACCCACGGCAAGGGCACGGTGCAGACCGTGATGGATATAAACTGCAACGGCGAAGAAGAGCCGTTTGGTTCGCTCAAGATTACGAATGCGCGCTTTTACAGGATCAACGGCGATTCCACTCAGGTTAGGGGAGTCGCGTCCGATGTGCATCTTCCTTCAGTTCTTGATCATCTTGACATCGGAGAGGATAAGCTTCCCAATGCGCTTGAGTTTTCGCGTCTTAGACTGACGCCTTTCAAGAAAGTGTGGAATCTTGATTTTTACATTCCCGAATTGGTGAAGCGCTCGAAGATACGCACCGCGGACAATGAAAAATACGTCAAGCATTCGGCGGATGTGGCCAGAGCCGAGGAGATCTACAACAGGACAGAGGTTCCTCTCGAGCGCGAGGCCCGCAAGAAGCTGATGAAGGCCGATAAGAAGGTCGAGGACGTAGCCGAGGAAGACGATGAGATGGATGAGAGCGTTTCGCGTAAAAAGAAAAAGAAGGGCGATGATGTAGTTCTTGACGAGGCATATAAAGTTTTGTCTGATCTTGTTGAGCTTACGAAGGGCGCGGAGCTTCCTGCTCCGAAAATAAACTGGTATGAGGTCCTTCTCGATAATATGTAAGGGAAATTTCCGCAGATGAATATTGTCAAATTTACAAAGATGCACGGGGCCGGGAACGATTTCGTTCTGGTTGATGACCGTGCGGAGCGTTTCCCCATCCATGACCACAGGCGGATTGCGGCGATGGCAAGCAGGCCGAGCGGCATAGGGTGCGAGGGGGTGATTGTCCTCCAGCCGTCCGAAAAATGCGATTTCACGATGCGCTTTTTCAATCCGGACGGTACAGAAGCGGAGATGTGCGGCAACGGTGCCAGGTGTGTCGCCTGGTTCGCCCGTGCGGTCGGTGCGGTAAAGTCTGACGTGATGCGCTTTGACACGGCGGCGGGAGTCGTTGAGGCGGAAGTTATAAGCGACGCTATGGTCAAGATCGCAATGCCTTCGCCAAAGGATTTTGCTGAGGATTTTGTTGTCGCAGGAGTTCCGCACAAGATAGTTCCGGTTGAAAATCTTCATAAGGTGGATGTCCTGAAGGAAGGACGCGCTCTGCGCATGATGGAGGAGTTTTCTCCAGCCGGGACGAACGTTGATTTTGTTGTTTATCGCCAGCCTAATCGCGTGTATGTCAGGACTTACGAGCGCGGAGTAGAAGCGGAAACGGGAGCCTGCGGAACAGGAGCCGTGGCCTCGTCGATCATCGGGGTGAAAGACTACGGGCTTGAGTTTCCTGTTCATGTGAAGACCATGCAGGGATATGATCTCGTAGTCGACGGCTCCTTCAACGGAGAGGAATTTTCGGATGTCTCGCTTACGGGTCCGGTGAAGATGGTTTTTGACGGGCAGATCGATTGGGATTCGCTCGATACCGTATTTGAATAATCACGGGGTGCGCCTCGTTCGAAAAAGGAGGAGATATGGAAGCTTTAAAGGCGACGGGCGTCTGTCGCTCATACGGCTCGCAGCGCGTTCTCGACTCGTTTGATTTGGCTCTTGCCAAGGGTGAGTTCGCGGCGCTCATGGGGCCTAGCGGAAGCGGCAAGTCTACATTTCTTCATCTTGCTTCAGGGCTTCTTGACGCCGATGCGGGCAGTATTGAAATCGGCGGAGACGACATTCTCGCTATGGGGGATGCCGCCGCTACTAAATTCCGTCGCCGCAGAATAGGTGTCGTATTTCAGGCGTACAATCTCCTCGAGACTCTTGATGTAGAGGAGAATATCGCTCTGACGGCAAAGCTTGATTCAAAGAGGGTGGATAAAAGGCGCCTTGCCGATTTGATTTCAAAGCTTGGTCTATGTGGCTGCGAGAAAAAGGTCCCCTCGCAGCTTTCCGGCGGCGAGCGTCAGCGCGTGGCGATTGCGCGTGCGCTTTATCCGAATCCGGAAGTGATCCTTGCCGATGAGCCCACCGGCAACCTTGATGTCGAGCAGTCAAAGGCGATCTGCGCGCTTTTGAAGGAGTTGAATAGAGTGGAGAAATGCTCAATCCTCCTCGTTACGCATGATCCCGTTGTCGCGGCCGCGGCCGACAAGGTGCATTTCCTCAAGAAGGGGCGTATTTGCGCAAGTTTTTCAGTCTCTGGCGGAGCGAGCGAGATTTCCGAGCGCTATCTTGAGACGTACCGTTAAAAGTGTGATAGGAGCCCCATGCTGCTTAAACTTGTGATTAAGGGCCTTGCTTCGGGGAAAGCCCGTTTTGTTTCGGCGGCCGCGGGAGTCGCTGCTTCGGCCGGGGTAGTGTTTTTTGTCTTTTCGCTCGCCGCCACAAATTCCGCGCAGGCTCCGGCGCTTTCTGCAAGAGCGGCCGAGCCGTGGGCGGCGTGGAAGATAGAAGGAGATTTCAGGATGGGGCCGCGTCGCGCGGCTCCGCCTGATGCGGTTTCAAAGGGGGCGTCTCGCGCCGAGGGTCGAAATGGCCAGGCCGGCGAAACCCGTATTCCAGAACCTGATTTGAGAATGCCGCTTGTTGCGGCAACGATCGATTACCGCCCTGGAGGAAAGGTGCTTCAAGGTCCTCCCATGCGTGCGGTTATTGCGCCTGCTCCAGAGGGGAATCCGTATGCGTCCACGAGTCTTGCGCAAGGCCGCTGGGTGGATTTCGCATCGCCATCGCCTGAAGTGGTTTGCACCCGCAGCACCCTTAAGCGCTTTGGCAGGGGGAGAATCCCCGATATCGGAGAGAGCATTAAGTTTGTGGGCGCAAACGGTACGATGACGGCGAGGATCGTGGGATATCTTGACGAAGTGAAATTGCCCATGGGCTTCCCAGGGGTTTTTGCCAACGAAGCGGCTTTCAAATGTTTTTCTGCCGAGAAAAGGGGAAGCATCTCGCTTTGGAGAAAGAAGGTGGAGGGCAGTGGCGTATTGACGCCCACATCTGAAAGCGTGGTCAATTCCTTCAAGGGTGATGAGCAGCGCCGCATGGATTACGCGAGGCCTCTTATGTTTGTCGCGTCTATTCTTACGGCTCTTGCTCTCATGGTGAACTCTCTTCTTCTTTCTGTCGAGGCAAACAGAAAGACGCTTGCAATGCTGCGCACGGCAGGTCTCACGCGCATGGGGGTTGTCGGTTTTGTGGCGATAGAGGCATTTCTCTCCGCGTCGGCAGGGCTTTTTGCGGGGCTGTTGATTTCAGCATTGTCGTTAAGGATTTATGCGGCAAGTGATATAAGCGCCTTTCCGATGGGAGTTTTGTACGATTGGCGCATTGCGGCGATGGTGGCGGCTGTTGCGCTCCTTATGGTTTTTGCGGCTGTTCTCTTTGCGCTCAGGAGTGCGCTTTCTGTCCGTGCGCTTGACGCCTCGAGCGTCCGTCCGCGGTCACGTGTGTCCGGAATGGCTATAGCGTTTGGGTTGGGTTTTGCGTCATTTGTGGCGGTTGAAGTTTGGGGGGCGAGCCTCATGCGCGGCTTTGTGCCGTCTTTGGAGTGGCCAGACGCGATAGTCTCGCTTCTTCCCGCAGGCGCCTCTTCGTTTGATATTGAAAAGCTGCGTGGCATCGAAGGTGTTGAGAGAATAAGCGAGCTTCTGCCGCTTCAGGTTGAAATGCCTCCGCCTAACGGAGCTGCCGTACCTGAAGATGCGCGCTCTATGCCAAATGCCCTGTTTCTTGCTGCCGAGTGGTTGCCTGAGTTCAAGTTTGTGGAAGGCACTCACCGCGAAGCTTTCAAAGCGGTTTCCGAGGGGGATGCATGCGTCATTTCGCTTATGATGTCACGTGCAAGAAATCTCCACAAAGGTGACAGGCTTCCTCTTTTTATCGCGGGACGCACCGGGCCTAAGACGGAAGTGTCGCTCCCTATTGCAGGGGTTGTGGATGTTAACTGGCACATGGTGACGAGCCGTGGGCTTGTCCGCGGGATGAACGGAGCTTCAGGTATGACGGATGGCCCAGTATTCGCTTCTTTTGATACGGTGGAGTCGTTAGATCCGCGTCCCGCCGCGCATCTTAGAATGACGCATCTTTGGGTGGTGTACAAGAAGGATTTTCTCTCCGAGAAGGGTGTGTTTCCGGCCGGTCGCGAAATCGAAAGAGCCATCGGCAAAGCTCTCGGGAATCCAGATTCGTTTACGGTGCGTCTTCATGCCCGCGACGAAATAGCAGACGGGACATTGGCCCACGGATCTGATCTTATAGGGCAGGCCGCGCGCGTTCCGTTTGTCTTTCTCGCCATTCTGGCTATTGGTTTTGTGGCGATGCTCGTGGCCGAGGCCGATGCGGCCAGAAATGAGTATGCCATTCTCCGTGCGGTGGGAGCCACGAGGGCGCAGCTTGCGCGTCGTCTTTCTGCGAAGGCGATCAAGACGGCGCTTTGGGGGATGGTGGGGGCAATTCCCATAGGTGCGTTCGCAGGATGGTTTTTTGCCGTGAAGACGGCGGCAAAATGGGCGGGAATGCCGAATTATTTTGAAGTGCCGTGGCGGATCATTTTCGAGGGTGGGATAGGCGCGCTGCTTTTCGCGTTGACTGTTGCAGTCCCTACGGCGATAGTCATTATTGGCCGCGCAACGCGCAGATAAGGATGAAGGGTATATGGCAAAACGCAATGATTCAATAGAGGTGTTTCGTGCGCTTTTGATGTTTGGCATCTGTTTTCTTCATGCCGTTTCGCAGGGCGATTTTTACTGTCATGCGCTCGTCAGGATTCTTTGCCCGGCGGTATGCGGCTTTGTTTTTATATCGGGATGGTTCGGTGTACGCTTCAGCGTTGGCAAAATTCTCCGTCTTTATGCCATGGGAGCCTATGCGGCGCTGGTGGCATCTCTTGTCCCGCAGTTTCAAGCCGGGGCTTTTGCTCCATGCGAATACCTTTTGACGGCTCTTGATCTTTGGAGGGAGTATTGGTTTCTTCACGGGTATGTGGTTCTTATGTGTTTTGCTCCTGCAGTGAATTACGTGGTTGATAAGGCTGAGAAAAAGGAGGCGGTCTATATTTTAGCCCCCGTCATGGGTTTCAGTTTTGTCTGGTCGTGGGGTGCTTCGGCACCCTTTGCGGGGCGTTTTTTCCCTGTGACCGAGGGCCTTGGCGCGTATAGCGGATTTTCGCTCTTGGCGGTTTATACTTTGGCAAGGATTTGCCGCCGTCATTGCCCTCAGCCGCCCTTAAAGGCTGTGATCGGCTGCTTTGCTGTTTCGTTCGCAGGCGTTCTTCTTACGGGAGGGATGTATCATTCGCCGTTCGCGGCACTTTTAGCGGCATCTGTCTTTTATTTCTTTCTGCGCATGGGGAGTATCCCCAAGTCGATTGTGCGGATGATTGATGTTCTTGCACCGTCGTTATTTTCCATTTATCTTCTTCATTCGCATGTTTCAATAGGTTTTGCTCTTATGAAGGCGCTTGAAAACTGTCTTGTGGGATATATGCCGGTAGTTTTAGCCTATTTTGCCACCGCTCTGATTGTGTTTACGGGCTGTTTTGTTCTTGACCTTCCGCGCAGAGCCATTGCTTGGAGTATAGATAGATACTTCCGGTATTTGCGTTTCCCATAATATGCCAAAATATTGTGCTCAAAATTTCGCCTGGGAAAATTTCTTTTCGGTTGCCTTGCCTTATTACGCAGGATTGTGTATACTACAAAATATTTTTGCAGAGTACAGAAGATGTATTTAAAACAGTTAGATGTAGTAG